>NZ_JBNYXT010000060.1:0-16467 GCF_051380795.1 Janthinobacterium leeuwenhoeki | reverse complement strand
TTTGCGCCGATGATAGTGCTGCAACCAGTGTGAAAGTAGGTTATCGTCAGGCTTGTTATTCGCAGTAGAGAAAAACCCGATCAGAAATGGTCGGGTTTTTTTTCGTCTGCTGGTTTTGTTTGGCGCTGTCGGCTGACGCGCTGGGTGACACAAATACGTATCGCAGCTGTTCCAAATTGATACATGGGCGGCCGGATGCGGGGCATATACGCATGGCATGGCATTTGCTCTTCTTGGATATTCACTAAAAAACCAAGGAGACCAGCATGACCTATTCCATTCGCACCCTGCTCGGCGTGGCCGCCGCCGGCGTCGTTGCCCTCACTTCCCTGCTGACGTTGCCGCATGCCTATGCGCACGGCAATGTCACGCCGCAAGGCGTCGACACCACGGGCTTGCCCAAGATGGGCGACAAGTGGCTAGAGCAAAATCCGTATCGGGGCAACAAACTGGCCTTGACGGTGGGCACTTCGGCCTACAATCAGAATTGCGCCCGCTGCCACGGCATAGAAGCCATCTCGGGCGGCATCGCGCCGGACTTGCGCCAGCTTGACCGCGATTGTTTCAGTATCAAGAATGAGACAAAGAAACAGGCTTGCTACAAGGAGACGGATAATTACTATCTCACCACCATACGCCACGGAAAAGTACGCAATGGCGCCGTGTACATGCCGCCGTTCGAAGGCGTGTTCAACCAGGAAGCCATGTGGGCCATCAAGACTTATCTGGAAACTCGCCGCGAATCTAATTAAGTCGAACTGATCACGAAGGAGTCACATGCGTTCATTTCACCTCCAGGGCGCGCGCGCGATGATCTCGCTCGCTTGCCTGGCGCTGTGCGCAGCCGCGCCAGCGCGCGCCGACTGGCAAAAAGTGCAGCAGTCGGGCAGCCTGAAAGTGGCTGTGTATAACGAGTTCGCACCGTTTTCCGACAAGGGTGCGGGCATCGATATCGACATCGCCGAAGCGCTGGCGAAAAAGCTGGGTTTGAAACTGAGCTTGCTGCCATTCCCCGCCGGCGAAAACCTCAACGATGATTTGCGCAATATGGTGTGGAAGGGTCATTACCTCGGTTATGGTCCCGCCGATGTGATGCTGCATGTGCCGGTCGACAAGAAGTTGATGGCGGATAACGACAAGGTCGAGATCTTCGCGCCGTACTATGTGGAAACCGTGCGCCTGGCGCGTAGCGCGCAAGCCGTGCCGCAATTCGATGGCGTCGCTTCGCTGACGGGCAAGCGCGTCGGCGTGGAAAAGGTGTCGATCGCGGCCATGCTGATGCTGGGCGAAGACAATGGCAAGTACCGCGACGACGTGCGCATCTTCGACACGGCGGCCGAAGCCTTGCAGCAATTGCGGGCGGGCAAGCTCGATGCCGTGCTGGCGAATCGTTCGGAAATCGAGTCGGTGCTGAAAAGCGATCCCGCTTTCCCCGTGAGCGAAGTGGGGTTCGCCCGCTTGCCGCGTGCCGGCTGGGCCGTGGGCCTGGCCGTCAGCCGCCAGCAGCTCGACGTGGGCAAGTTGCTGCAGGCAGCCATGAACGAGATGGCGGCCAGCGGCGAATTGAAAACCATCTTTGAAAAATATGGCGTGAAGGAAGCACGGCCGTAACAGGCCATGCTGCATGGTAAAAAGCCCGCGCATCGGAAGAGGCGTGGGCCTTTTTGTCATGAGAACGCCTGAAAAACGTTCAGGGCAAGGCGCATTGCCGCAGGCAGTACGAATAGTACGACCAGGCAATGCAACGCGGCCATGGACTTTTTCTCAGGTGTTCTTAAAACGCGTATTGCGCGCTGACACCTAGCAGCCAGTTACGGCCCGGCGCCGCTTCATAGTAGCGCTTGTTGCTGTCGCCGACGATGACGGAGCCCACGTAGGTCTTGTCAAAAAGATTGTTCAGGCGGGCAAACTGCTTGAAGCGCCAGTTGCCCACGTTTTGCCTGGCGTTGAACCGCGCATTGAACACCGTGTAGCCAGGCGCCGGTTTTTCGCTGTTGCTGTCTTCCGCGTAGACCTGGTTGCTGGCCACGCTTTCCAGTGCCGCGCCAAAACGGTCCAGCGTGTCTTTCCAGGCCAGTTCCGCGAACAGGTTGGCGCTGGGCACGCCCGGCAAGCGGTTGCCTTCGCGCACGTTGCCAAACGCCTGGTCATACACGGCGTGCAGGCTGGTCAGCGCCACTTTTGTCGTGAAGCCATACGGCAGGTTCGAGTCCAGCGACACTTCCATGCCCTGGCGCAAGGTTTTACCTGCATTGCGATAGCTGGTGCGTCCGCCGCTGGACTTGTCGACCACCAGTTCGTCGTTGGTCCTGATCTGGAACAGGGCCGCGTTCACGTGCGTGTTGTTGCCGATCCTGGCCTTGACGCCCGCCTCCAGGTTGGTGCTGGTGGCCGGCTTTAACTGGTAATTGAAACCGCCGCCCGTACCCGAGTAAAACAGTTCATTCAAGGTGGGCGCTTCGAAGCCGCGCGCGGCGCTGGCGTAGACGTTGACGTTCGGCGTCAGTTTATACAACAGGCCCAGCACTGGTGTCGTATGGCTGAACTCGAGGCTGCCGCTGTCATCGCCATTGCCGAGGAAATGGTCGTTGACCGCTACTTTCATCTTGCTGTAGCGCAAACCTGCGCTGAGCAGCCATGGCCCGCTTTGCCATTCCGCCTGGACATACGGATCGAGGCTGGAGACGACATCCTGTTCGTCGCGGCGCAGCTTGCCTTTTACGCCAAAGCTATTGCCAATGTAATTCTCATAGCCGGTGCGGTCATCGCTGGAGCGACCGTAATCGATGCCGATGGTGGTGCTCAGCTTGCCGCCGGCCAACTGGTTCACGTGCAGCCAGTTGGTATCGATGCCATAGAACTGGCGCTGGAAATCGACCACGCCGCCCGAATGGCTGGCTGGGGCCTGGAATCCTTTGCTAAATGCCTGGTACTGGATCACGTCACGGTTGCCGCCATACACCATCACATGCAGGCGGTCATCGCCAAACGATTGCTCGTAGGTGGCGCCGATTTGCTGGTGGTCGATGCTTTTGCGCGTGTTGTAGCGTTCGGCAAAAGTGCGTTTCGGATTTTGCGTATCTGTCGTGTCGATTTCACCGGCGCGCGGATCGGCGGCAAACGTGGCCCAGGTGGCGCCCAGCGGATCTTGCGTGTTGCCCTGGTGCAGGCTGTTGGCGACGATGGTCAGCTTGCTGTCCGCATTGGGCTTGACGGTGATCTTGCCGAACGCCTGTTCGCGCGTGGCGGCGCTGTGGTCGCGGAAGCCATCCGTGCGGAAGCGTGAACCGTCGAGCACGTAGCCGATGCCGCCTGCCTGGCCCTGCGCCGTCAAGTCCACCTTGCTGGTGCCGTAGCTGCCGCCTGTCACATTCAGTTCGACGGATGGGGGATTTTCCCCATCCCTGGAAAACAACTGGATCACGCCGCCCGAATGATTGCCATAGATGGCAGAAAATGGCCCGCGCAGCACTTCGATGCGCTCCGCCGTATCGAGGTTGAAGGTGGCGGCTTGGCCCTGGCCATCGGGCATGCTGGCAGGAATGCCATCGCTGATCAGTTTGACGCCGCGCACGCCGAAGGCCGAGCGGGTGCCGAAGCCGCGCGACGAGATCTGCAAGTCTTGCGCGTAGTTCTGGCGGTTCTGTACGACCAGGCCGGGCACGGCGGCCAGCGCTTCAGACGCGTTGACGCGGATTTGGCCCTCCTGGATGCGGGCGCTGTCGACGACATCGATCGAGGCCGGCACTTCCTGGCTGGGGTGGGCGATGCGGCTGCCGCTGATGACCACCGTATCCATCAGTTGTCCGGCGGCCAGGTCAGCTGACTCGGCGGCAAAGACGTGGGGGGCGAGGGTAGCGCTGCCGGCGACAAACAGGCTGGCGATGGTGTTCAGGCGGAAACGATGCTGCATGCGGATTCTCCAATGTGAATAAAAGCCTGCTTGAGCGCGTGAGCGGCACAGGTCTGCATGTCGTATCAAGCAATATGCCTGCCATGTCTCCATTGGTGGGCTGAAATTATACGCGTGTCAGTGGCACGGCGTTTGCCTACAGCAATTGTCAGAGGCGCCGATGCCGCGCGCTTTTCCTGTGTTTTTCCATTGAAAAGGTGATTATGCCCAACTTCTTCTCGCGTCTGCGCCAGATGTGCTGGCTGCTGCCGGCACTCGCCAGCAGCGCCCTCCAGGCCGCTCCTTTTGCCTATGTCCCCAATGAAAAATCGGGCACCTTGAGCGTCATCGACACGGCTACCGACCAGGTAGTGCGCCAGATAACGGCCGGCAAGCGGCCGCGCGGCATCGCCGCCGACCCTACCGGGCGGCAATTGTTTGTCACGGATGCCGCCAGCAGCGTCTTGCTGCTAATTGATAACGCTGGCGGCACGCCCCTGCGTACGGTGGCGCTGGGCAAGTCGCCCGAAGGCGTCAGCGCTTCCCTGGACGGTCATTACGTGGCTGTGGCCGTCGAGGAAAACAATAGCGTGGCCTTGCTCGATGGCCAGACAGGTACCTTGCTTGCCGACATCAAGGTGCAGGGACGCAACCCGGAACATGCCGTCTTCAGCCCCGATGGGCGCTGGTTACTGGTCAGTGCAGAAGAGGCTGAGCAAGTCGATGTCATTGATGTGGCGCAACGCCGCCAGGTGGCTTCCATTGCCGTGGGACTGAGGCCGCGCGGCATCGGTTTCAGCCCGGACTCGGGCCGCGCCTACGTGGCGTGCGAGCTGGTCAATGCCGTCTACGTCATCGACATGGCCGCGCGCAAGGCGATTGCCACCATTCCAGCGGGCAAGAATGCCAATGGCATCGTGGTCCATCCCAGCGGCAAGCAGGTATATGTCTCGAATGGCACGGACGGCACGGTGATGGTGATCGACACGGCCAGCCACCAGGTCACGGCCACCATTGCCGTCGGCAAGCGCCCGTGGAATATGGCCATCACGCCCGACGGCGCCAAGCTGTACGTGGCCAATGGCCGCTCGAACAGCGTGTCCGTCATCGACACGGCCAGCGCGCAGAAGGTGGCCGATATTGCCGTGGGTGAATTGCCATGGGGCGTGGTGATTCGCTAGGCAAGCTGGAGCAGGTGTTCCAGTCTGGTACACCTGTTCCATTGTGCAGCGGCGTAGGGGCGCGGCGGCAGGGCTGGCCCGGATTGGAACAGGACGGCGCCACCTTGTTCAAAACGCAAACAGACCCACGCCCGCCTTTCATGCCAGGGCATGCGCGGAAAAGCGCGCCGGGATTGACGCCACGCCCTTGCAACAAGGGCAAAAGCGGCTAAGTTTGTAAGGGGATGGCGAGCTGGCACGGCATTTGCGGAAGACTCCGTGTACTCACCCCATCTGTACCAGGACGTTTGATTTTAACTACAGCACTTCCATTCTAATTAACCCTATAGAGGACGACATGAATCTCGCAGACATCAGCAAACTGGGCGTAGCCAATCCCTTCAAACAACGCTATGACAATTACATCGGCGGCAAATTCGTTGCCCCAGTAAAAGGTGAATACTTTCCTAACATTACGCCGATCACCGGCTTGCCGTTTTGCGAAATTGCCCGCTCCACGGCGGAAGACGTTGAGCTGGCGCTGGACGCCGCGCATGCCGCCAAGGATGCCTGGGGCAAGACTTCGCCTGCCGAGCGCGCCAATATCCTGAACCGCATCGCCGACCGCATCGAACAAAACCTGAGCCTGATCGCCACGGCGGAAACCATCGACAACGGCAAGCCGATCCGTGAAACGATGAATGCCGACATTCCGCTGGCCATCGACCATTTCCGTTACTTCGCCGGTTGTATCCGCGCCCAGGAAGGCTCCGTCGCGCAAATCGATGCGGAAACCTATGCCTATCACTACCATGAGCCGCTGGGCGTCGTGGGCCAGATCATCCCGTGGAATTTCCCGATTCTGATGGCTGTGTGGAAACTCGCGCCAGCCCTGGCAGCCGGCAATTGCGTGGTGCTTAAACCGGCCGAGCAGACGCCGGCGTCCATCATGGTGTTGATCGAGCTGATCGGCGACTTGCTGCCACCGGGCGTGTTGAACATCATCAACGGTTTCGGCCTGGAAGCGGGCAAGCCGCTGGCGTCGAGCAAGCGCATCGCCAAGATCGCCTTTACGGGCGAAACGGGCACGGGCCGCCTGATTATGGGTTACGCGGCGCAAAACCTGATTCCCGTCACCCTGGAGCTGGGCGGCAAGTCGCCGAACATCTTCTTTGAAGACGTGATGGATGCCGACGATGATTATTTCGACAAGTGCCTGGAAGGTTTCACCATGTTTGCGCTGAACCAGGGTGAGGTGTGCACTTGCCCATCGCGCGTGCTGATCCAGGAATCGATCTACGAAAAATTCATCGAACGGGCTTTGAAGCGCGTGGCCGCCATCAAGCAGGGCAACCCGCTCGACGCTTCCACCATGATCGGCGCCCAGGCGTCGCAGGAGCAGCTGGAGAAGATCCTGTCCTACCTCGACATCGGCCGCCAGGAAGGCGCCGAAGTGCTGGCCGGCGGCGAGCGCAACACGCAGGCGGGCGACCTGGAGGGCGGCTACTACGTGCGTCCGACCGTGTTCAAGGGCCATAACAAGATGCGCATCTTCCAGGAAGAGATCTTCGGGCCCGTCGTGTCAGTGACCACCTTCAAGGATGAGGCCGAAGCGCTGGCGATTGCCAACGATACCTTGTATGGCCTGGGTGCCGGCTTGTGGACGCGCGACGGTTCACGCGCCTTCCGCATGGGACGCGCCATCCAGGCGGGCCGCGTGTGGACCAATTGCTACCACCTGTATCCGGCCCACGCCGCCTTCGGTGGCTACAAGCAATCGGGCATCGGCCGCGAAAACCACAAGATGATGCTCGATCACTACCAGCAAACGAAGAACTTGCTGGTGAGCTATAGCCCGAAAGCCCTGGGCTTCTTCTAAACCGGCAACAGGCGCCGCGCCTGTAGTCCAGGCGCGGCGCGCAGAAAGGGATGCCATGAGTGCAGCAATTGCCCGGGTGGTCGCCACCGATGCGGCGCTGGAAATGATGGACAAGTTGCGCCAGCGTCACGGCCCGCTGATGTTTTTCCAGTCGGGCGGCTGCTGCGACGGCAGTGCGCCCATGTGCTATGCGCTGGGCGAGTTCGATGTCAGCGATACCGATATCTATCTCGGCAATTTGAATGGCACACCGTTTTACATGGGACTTGAGCAATTCGAGTACTGGGAGCATACCCAGTTGATTATCGATGTGGTCGACGGCAATGGTGGCATGTTTTCACTCGACAACGGTACGGGCAAGCGCTTTTTGACGCGCTCGCGCCTGTTCACCGATGAAGAGTGTGCGCTGTTGCATGCCCAGCCGCATGAACACGACAGAAAAAGCACCTGAGAGTTACACACACATACTAATAACAGAGGGAGATGATTGTGCAGAAAAAAATCATGGGGATCGTCGTCGGTTTGAGTGTCGCCTCGTTGGTCCAGGCGGCCGACGTGGGCAATGTCACCAATGCCATGCTCGACAGCACGGCGAAGAATCCCTCTAGCGTCCTGTCGTTTGGCATGGGCACGCAGGGCCAGCGCTATTCTCCGTTGACGCAGATCAATGACAAGACCGTAGCCAAGCTGGTGCCGGCCTGGTCATTCTCGTTTGGCGGCGAAAAACAGCGGGGCCAGGAATCGCAGCCGCTGATTCACAACGGCAAGATGTTCGTCACGGCATCGTATTCGCGCATCTTTGCCGTCGACTTGAAAACGGGCGCCAAGCTGTGGAAGTATGAGCATCGCTTGCCGGACGGCATCATGCCCTGCTGCGACGTGGTCAACCGCGGTGCCGCTCTGTATGGCAACCTGGTGATCTTCGGCACGCTCGATGCTTACCTGGTGGCGCTGGACCAGAACACGGGCAAGATCGTCTGGAAGGAGAAAGTGGATGACTATGCGGCCGGCTACTCGATGACGGCTGCGCCGCTGATCGCCGAAGGCTTGCTGCTGACGGGCGTGTCGGGCGGGGAATTCGGCATCGTCGGCCGGGTCGAAGCGCGCAACCCGATGACGGGCGACCTGGTATGGAGCCGTCCGACGGTAGAGGGCCATATGGGCCACCGCTACGACAAGGATGGCAAGGCCATCGATAACGGCGTATCTGGCACGGTGAACAAAACCTGGCCGGGCGACCTGTGGAAGACGGGCGGCGCCTCGACCTGGATGGGCGGCACCTACGATCCGCAAACCAAGCTGGCCTATTTCGGCACCGGCAACCCGGCGCCATGGAACAGCCATTTGCGTCCCGGCGACAACCTGTATTCCTCGTCCACCGTGGCGCTGGACGTAAAGACGGGCCAGATCAAATGGGCGTATCAAAACACGCCCAACGATGCCTGGGATTTCGATGGCGCCAACGAGTTCGTCACCTTCGACATGGATGGCAAGCGCTATGGCGGCAAGGCCGACCGCAACGGTTTCTTTTATGTCATCGATGCAAACAACGGCAAGCTGCAGAACGCCTTTCCGTTTGTGAAGAAAATCACTTGGGCCAGCAGCATCGACCTGAAAACGGGACGGCCGAACTACATCGCCGCCGGCCGCCCTGGCGACCCGACCAAGGGGGAAGAGGGCAAGAAAGGCACGACCGTGTTTGCCGCACCCGCTTTCCTGGGTGCCAAAAACCAGATGCCGATGGCGTACTCGCCGCAAACCAAGCTGTTCTACGTGCCAGCGAACGAATGGGGTATGGATATCTGGAATGAGCCGATCAGCTACAAGAAGGGCGGCGCTTTCCTCGGTGCCGGTTTTACCATCAAGCCCTTGTTTGACGACTACATCGGCGCCATGCGCGCCATCGATCCGAAGACGGGCAAGATCGTCTGGGAAATCAAGAACAACGCGCCGCTGTGGGGCGGCGTGATGAGTACGGCTGGCAATCTGGTGTTCTACGGCACGCCGGAAGGCTTCCTGAAAGCCGTCGACGCGAAGACGGGCAAGGAGCTGTGGAAATTCCAGACGGGCTCCGGCGTTGTGGCACCGCCCGTCACCTGGCAGGATGGCGACACGCAATATGTAGCCGTCGTATCCGGCTGGGGTGGCGCGGTGCCGCTGTGGGGCGGCGAGGTGGCCAAGAAGGTCAACTTCCTGGAGCAGGGCGGTTCCGTGTGGGTTTTCAAGCTGGCGTCGAAGTAAGGGGGTGAAACGCCCGGGCCACTCGGATGGGAGTCTCCCTGTCCGCCGGGCGCTTTCTTATTTCTGACGGCCCAGGCCGTCAGTTTTTTGTTTACCTGTATCTCCGCTACGCATACTGTCGGTCAAAAAAGGAACACCGTGCGTGGCGATTGATCCGCTGCTGCACACGTCAACAAGCGATTTTTCTCATTTTCCCTCTGGGCCGTGCTGGGCACGCTTATTGCCAAAGCTTGAGGTACATCAATCACTGGTGTGCACACTAAAAACAGAGAAGAAAGAGGAGAAGCAATGAACACATTGAGCAAGCTGGGGAGCCTGGGTGTCATGACAATCGCAGCGATGGGGCAGGTGCAAGCCGTCGATATCAAGGCCGGTGACTGGACCGTGTCGGTGGGCGGCATCGTCAACGCCTATTACACGCAAGTATCGTGTTCGGGCGATGCGGTGGGCGGGCTGGCGCTGGGCGGCCAGGCGCTCGGTTGCGGCGGCGAAAAGGACCGTACCACCATCGGCAACGGCTTGCTGCCAAATGGCTTGATCACGTCCGCCTCGTCGCGCCTGGGCGAGTACGACGTGAAAGCCTTGATCGGCATCTACAACTCGACGGCCACCGACAGCGCAATCAGCCAGAACAGCGTGGTCGATGTGCGCCAGGCCTTCTTCACGTTCGGCAATGCGGAAATGGGCACTTTCAAGCTGGGCCGCGACTATGGCATCTTCGGTGCGAACGCGATTTTGTCCGACATGACCTTATTGGGCTCGGGCGCACCCGTGCAGGCGACACAGCGGGGCCGGGTGACCCTGGGCCATATCGGCGCCGGCTACACCTACCTGGGCAACTATGGCCAGATCATGTACAGCTCGCCGAAGTCGGGCGGCTTTGGCGTCGACGTGGCGCTGGTCAGCCCCGTCTCCGATACGCCCATCGTGGCAGGCTCGACCTATTCTTCGAAGTCGAGTCCGCAAGTGCAGGCGCAGCTGACGTATGCGCAAGAAGGCTTGAAAGCCTGGCTGGGCGTGAAGTCGCAAAAATTCACGTCGAAAACGCCGGGTGTCGATGACCTGACCATGCGCGGCGTGGAAGTGGGCGGCTCGTACCAGATGGGGCCGGCCGGCGTGCTGCTCAACTTCCAGGGCGGCAAGGGGCTGGGCATCTTGTCCGATGCCGACCAGGGCGATACCAAGTCGAAGAACTGGCTGCTGCAAGGCACATATAAAACGACGGACAAGCTGAAACTGGGCTTGTCCTACGGCATCAGCAAGAACGATGACAACACGGCCGGCACGGGCGGCTTGAAGTCGAACGCCAACCTGACCCTGGGCGCGTATTACTCGCTCAACAGTGCGATCACCCTGGTGGGCGAACTGGGCCAGACGCGCTCGAAAGGCTTTGCCGGCGGCGAAGCGAAGATGAATGGCGTGTCGCTGGGCGGCATTATTTTCTTCTAACTCATCAACGCGGCGCCTTGTGACAGGGCGCCGCACGGAGCGTAGTGCATGAGGACAATGCGATTATTCATCGCGTGCTGGCTATTTCTGTTTATTTTGGGACAGGCGTGGGCGGGCGTAATGACCAAGGCCGAGCTGGCACGGCGCTTTCCAGCTCCCATCGTCGTCGGCGACCAGGAGGCCGACCTGCCCGTCTGGCCCTTGTTCAGACAAAACGCCACGGCCACCGAACTGGTCGGTTACGTTTTTGAATCGGTGGACCTGGCGCCGATTCCCGGCTTTTCCGGCGTGCCCGTCAATTTATTGATCGCCATCAATCCACAGGGCAGTTTTCTCGACGTCGCCGTGCTGTCGCAGCACGAGCCCGTCTTTCTCGATGGTTTGGGCGAAGCGCCCTTGTTTCAATTTGTCAAACAGTACCAGGGCTTGTCGCTGAAACAGAATATCGCCATCGATGCGCGAACCAAGCGCGCGCAAGATGCAAGCCACGCCGATATCGACGGCGTGTCGAAGGCCACGGCCTCCGTGCGCATCATCAACCAGAGCGTGCTGGCCTCGGCCTTGAAAGTGTCGCGCAAAAAACTCGGCTTTGCACAAGGCCGCGACCCGGACCAGATCGCCCGCATTCGCATGGAGGTCTTCGAGAAACTCAGCGTGGCGCAGATGCTTGAGCAGGGCTTGATCCAGCATGTGCGCCTGAGCAACACAGATGTGGAACGCCTGTTTTCGGGCAGTCCCGGCGCGGGCCTTGATGCGCAAGTGACGCGTGAGCCGGACGGCGTGTTCATCGACCTCTACCTGGCGTATGTGTCCGTGCCCACGGTGGGACGCACGCTGTTGACGGAACGCAGCTGGAACAAACTGCGCAACCGGCTTGACGAGGGCGACCATGCCATCCTCGTCATGTCGCGCGGGCGCTACAGCGTGCTGGGCGACGATTTCGTGCGCGGCACCGTGCCTGATCGCCTGTTGCTGAAGCAGGATGGTTTGCCCATCGACATGCGCGACCTGGACCTGGAATTGAGCCTGTTGGATGCGGGGCCGTTGCCGACTGAAAATATCGCTGTCTTTCGCATCATCAGCCAGGCGGGGCTCGATGCGGCCAGCCCGCTGGCATTTTCTCTCCCCATCACGCGCAACAAGGGCATCGTGTATCCGGAACGCATCGCCCGCAACGTCGATTTCAGCTACCGCTTGCCCGCCGATTTCTATATCGCGCCGCAAGGCGACGATGCCACGTGGCGCGGCACGTGGAAGAACCGCAAGGCTGAGTTGCTGCTCTTGGCCGCCGGGCTGGCGCTGCTGGCCGGTGCTTTGGCCTGGCAGAAACGCCTGGTGCGCGATGGCCGGCAATTTGTCTGGTTCCGCCGCCTGTTCCTGGTGTTTACGATAGGCTTCATCGGCTATTACGCGCAAGGGCAGTTATCGATCGTCAATATCACGGGCGCCCTCCAGGCGCTGCTGGCGGGCCGCAGCCTGGGCTTCTTCCTGTTCGATCCGATGACGGTGATCCTGTGGGCGTTCGTGCTGCTCAGCTTGCTGATCTGGGGGCGCGGCACGTTTTGCGGCTGGCTGTGTCCGTTCGGCGCCCTGCAGGAATTCACGGGCAAGCTGGGCCAGTGGCTGCGCTTGCCGCAGTGGAAGATCAAGCCCCGTCTCGATGGACGCCTGAAATGGATCAAGTATGGCTTGTTGGCGGCCATTCTCGGCAGCAGCGTGTTTTCCAGCCAGATCACGGACAAGCTGGTCGAGCTGGAACCGTTCAAGACGGCGATTACCTTGACCTTCGTGCGCGCCTGGCCCTTCGTCGCGTATGCCGTGGGCTTGCTGCTGCTCAGCAGTGTTTCCTATAAATTCTTTTGCCGCTACCTGTGTCCGTTTGGTGCGGCGCTGGCGCTGCTGGGGCGCTTTCGCCTGCTCAACTGGATTCCCCGTCGCAAGGAATGCGGCACGCCGTGCCAGACTTGCCGTCACCGTTGCGAGCATCACGCCATCGCGCCGAGCGGGAAAGTCGATTATGGCGAGTGTTTCCAGTGCATGGATTGCGTGGTGATTTACGCCAGCGATGAAAAATGCGCGCCCTTGATGCTGGAAATCAAGCGTGCCCGCACCATTCCCATAGTCCGGGTCACGGCAAAGGAGAGCAGCAATGCAGCGTAGAACGTTTATTTCGGCAGCGATAGGCAGCGTGGCCGGCATGGCGGGTTTGTCTTTGCCTGGCAGCATGGCGCGCGGTACGGCCACGGCGTCCGGCGTACGGCCTTATCAAGGCGCCGCGCTGGGATTTGGCACGACCATCGCCGTCACCGTGTTGCACCACGATCAGCGCGAGGCCGAACTGGCCATTGAAGATGCCTTGCATGCGGCCAGGAATATCGACCGCCTGATGAGCATTTACAGTCCCGCCAGCCAAGTCTTCCAGCTGAACCGCGATGGGCGCCTGGACCGGCCGGACACGCACCTGCTGGCCGTGCTGTCGCAGGCGCAAGCCTTGTCGCAATGGAGCGACGGGGCGTTTGATATCACCGTGCAACCTTTGTGGCAGCTGTTTCGCGCGGTGGCGAACCAGGCAAGCTTGCCGACGGACACATTGCGCCGCGCGGCGCAAGCGCGGGTAGACTGGCGGCAACTGGCGTGGGATAGCCGGGAAGTGCGTTTTCTCCGGCCTGGCATGGCGCTGACCTTGAATGGCCTGGCGCAAGGTTATGCGGCGGACAGGGCGCTGGCAGCCTTGCAGGCACGCGGCATCCGGCATGCGCTGCTTGACACGGGCGAATTCGTTGCGCGGGGACAGCGTTCCCTGCGCCGCCCGTGGACCTTGGGCATTCAGGATCCGCGCGACGGCGAAATCCTGGCCGCCACCTTGAAAGTGGAGGGGCGCAGCGTGGCCACGTCGGGCGACTACGAATGCACGTTCACGCCCGACTTCGTGCATCACCATATCTTCGACCCTGCTAAGGGCGATTCGCCGGGAGAACTGGCCAGCGTCACCGTGCTGGCGCCCACGGGTTTGCTGGCCGATGGCTTGTCGACAACCTTCATGGTGACGGGAGCGACGCGTGCGCATGCCATGGCCGCGCATATGCAGGGCGTTGACCTGATGACCATCGACAAGCAGGGCCGGCGCGCAATGTCGCCCGGGTTTCCCCGTCTACTCTAGGCTATTTCAGATGCGGCACCTTGCGATAGATCGTGTTGCGTGACACTCCCAGGGCCCGCGCCGTGGCCGAGACGTTGCCGCCATGCGCATCGAGCGACTTGAGAATGACGCTTTGTTCCATTTCTTCCAGATTGGCGCCAGCGGCGATCATGCGGTCCGTGCTGGCGCTGGCGGCAGTCGCTTGCGTTATCTCAATATCGTCGAGGAAATCATCAGGCATGTGGCGCAAACAGATTTCATGCTCATCGCCTGCCATGACGATGGCCGTGCGCAACAGATTGGTCAGCTGGCGGAAATTGCCTGGCCATTTATGCTGGTGGAACATGCGCAGGATGTCTGGCGCTACCGTATAGCGCGTGTCGGGCGCCTCTGTGGCAAGGATCTTTTTCACGACGGTTTCCAGGTCGGTGCGTTCACGCAGCGGCGGCAGTTTGACCACCAGACCATTCAGGCGGTAATACAAGTCTTCGCGAAACAGTCCCTTGGCCATGCGTTCGCGCAAGTTGTGATTCGTGGCGCAAATGAGTTCCACATTGACGGTGATCGATTTGCTGCTGCCCAGCGGTGTGACCATGCGTTCCTGCAGCACGCGCAGCAGCCGCGCCTGCAGGCCAAAGGGCATGTCGCCGATTTCATCGAGGAACAGGGTGCCGCCGTTCGCCTGCAAAATCTTGCCGATGGCGCCTTTCTTGCGCGCGCCCGTAAACGCCCCGTCTTCATAGCCGAACAGTTCAGATTCGATCAGGGTTTCCGGTATCGAGGCGCAGTTGACGGCGATAAATGGTCCCATGGCGCGCGGTGAATCGTTGTGTATGGCTTGCGCCAGCAATTCCTTGCCCGTGCCCGTTTCGCCCATGACGAGGATGGGGATGTCGCGTCCCAATACCTTGTTGACCTTTTCGATCACCAGTTCCAGTTGCGGATCGCCCGTGCGCAGATAGCGCAGGCCGGACAGGCGTCGCGCCGCGTTGGCCGCATGGCTGGCCGATGCGGGAACCTGGGCCGGCACGGCGTTGATATCGCTATGCTCGGTGCCTGCAGTGAAGCCGTGTTGGAAGGCACTATTGGCCAGGCGCAATTGTGCGCGACCATATACGCGCACGCCGCTGTGCATGCACAGGTTCAGCAAGCCGGGTGCTGCCGTGCGGTAATGGTCGTACAAGGCGGACACTGGCAAGCCGAACAGTGAACTGAACGTGTGCGATTGCAGCGCTGCAAATGACAGGCCCAGCTGGAAAAGGCCATTTTTGTTGGCCGATAAAAACCGTCCACCGGGTGTGAACGATGCGATGCCTTCCATCAAGGTGCCGATGAATTCGGGACGCGCGTGGAAGTGCACGGTGATCGCGTCTTCGAAGGTGGCGGCAAACAGCTGATTTTCGATCATCAGTGCCGACATGCGCACGAGTGCCATCGTATGCTTGTGGAAACTGCGCTGGTCGCTGGACACGTCCAGCACGCCGATGACATTGCCCCGGTGGTCGGTGATCGGTGCCGCAGAGCACGTCAGGAAATGATTGGCGGCCAGGTAATGCTGGTCCGCATGGACCAAAGTCGGTACTTTTTCCGTGATGGCCGTGCCGATGGCATTCGTGCCGCGGCTTTGTTCCGACCATGCGACGCCTGGCTGCAGGGCGACGCGGTTGGCTTTTTCCAGGAAATCATCGTCGCCCAGCGAATGCACGATGACGCCGTTGGCATCCGTCAAGATCACCATATTGTGCGTATTGACGATTTGCTGGTACAGGGTTTCCATCGCCGGCAGCGCGTGCGCGTGCAGCATGCGGTTTTGCTCGATCAGCAAGGACAGGTCGGATTTTCCTGCTGGCGTAAAGTCGGGCGTGGCAGTGGGCGACAGGCCAAAGGCGACTGAGCGCTGATGGGACGTTTCGATGATAACGGGGACGTTGTCTTGTCCTGCTGGCAAAATGTTCGCGTCCGCAATGGACGAAAACGGTGCGCTACGGTAAGTAGCTGACGGTTGATACATGATCTCGTTGCCTCCGTTGGGCCCTGTACTGCGGCGCTCTTTTGAATATCGAGAGTGTTCCATAATGTAGCACCTGTCACAGATGGGAGCAAAGCAAAGCGAACCTGACTATCCCCAGTGTTGCTGTCAGGCCCAGAGTTGCTCTCATCAGTGGACAATGCATATGGCTGTATAAGCAAGTGCGGTGCCAGGGCCGTTTCGCCGGGCAGAAAAATAGCCCTTGCGGCGCGCGCGGGGCAGGGCTATAATTCGCCCCCTCGCTGAACGACGCATGTAAATGCCGAGTAAAGCAGGGTGAAAAAGAAGGTTGACGAAATGCTGCAAACGCTTCATACTCTTCCTTCTTCGCAGCTGACAAACACAACGCTTTGTCGATAGCGCGAAAGCAGTACCGATCACAGTTCTTTAACAATTAACAGTCGATAAGTGTGAGCATTTGATGTAAGTGCAGCAGTGATCTTCGGATCGCTGTAAAACTTAAAATATCAAATGTTCACAAGAAATAATGAAATAGGCGCTACGCAAGTAGTGGCCTGTCAGTTTTTTGAGTGAGCGACCCGTCAGCAATGACGGTGCCAATAAAATGGCAAAGTAACAGAGATTAAACTGAAGAGTTTGATCCTGGCTCAGATTGAACGCTGGCGGCATGCCTTACACATGCAAGTCGAACGGCAGCACGGAGCTTGCTCTGGTGGC
>NZ_JBNYXT010000005.1:150774-249468 GCF_051380795.1 Janthinobacterium leeuwenhoeki | reverse complement strand
GTATTCAAGGTCGGAAAAGCTCTTTTGCATGATTGATGGCGAACAGTCAGGATACCGTTATTGTCTCAGGTAGGTCCGCCGCAGGGAACGGCGTTTGATGAATAAATCAGTGGTTCCTTAGCTACTTTGTATATTTCTTTCTGGCACACGATTCAATTGAATCACGCTTGTTCGATCACTCTTTCTAAGGTGCAATATTATAAACAAGTCATTAGATTACTGTACCTTCACCACACCATTTGTATCCGGATGCGCTCCAGATGCGGATGCCCCGCCTGGAACAAGAATGCAGACGCTGGACGAACAGGATTTTCTGGCCAGGCGCAGGGAACCGCGGCTGCCATACGCCATCTACCTTGAAAGCAAGGAAAGCCAGGACGAAGGCTACGACATGGTGGAAGCCGGCTTGCAACAGCCGGAGGAAGTGCTGCGAAATATTCCACCAGAAAATTTCATGACGGCCACGCGCCAGCGGGCCTGGGATGAAATCGACCAGCTCGCCCTCGCCTACAGCGCCGACCACCCGCTCGACGAGTTGCGCGCGTCGTATCCCACGATACTCGGATACTGGCTGGCGTTTGCCCGGTATGACATGCTATTTGACGCTCAGGCCAGCGAGGCCGAACAGGGATTTCCCCACTTCGCCCTGCCCGGCGACGCGTATGAACAAGTCAACCGCATGGTCTGCCTCGGCATTCTGCTCGGCTGGAGCAGTTTGCTGCCCCGGCTGGCGCCCGTCATCGATTTCAACAACCATGAAAAGGATGGCTTGCTGGAACGGCTGCTGGCCTGCTTCGTCGCCGGCAGGGATAGCGCCTGGCCCGCATGCACGCGCCACCTGCCCTACACCAACACGCTCAAGATATTCGCGGCGGAAGAAGATGCGCGTCCCGCGCTAATGCACGATTACCTGCGGCAATGGTATGACGCCAGCCGCCGCGAGCCCTATTACGATAGCCACCGGCGCGACACCTCGTTCTGGTGCTACTGGTCGTGGGAGGCGGCCGCCATCACCTGCGTGCTCGATATCGAAGACAGCAGCTATCGCGACGCAAAATTCTATCCAGCCGACCTGGTGGCGTTCTGCCGAAGGCAAGGGAAAGGTCCCGGCGCATGAAAGCCGCCATCGCCATCGCCACCGCCGTCACCGTGCTCGCAGGACTCTACTTCGCCCTACCCAAGCAGTCGCCTGTCGCCGCCGATCCCTTTCCGGGCATTTATTCCATCATCGACCCTGTCACCGGCGAGACCAAGGATCTCCTGAAAGTGGTGCCGCTGGTGAACGAGTACCTGATACTCGCGCGTCGGCTCGTCCGATACCGGCTATATCAGCAATATCGCGAGCTTCGGCATTACCACCCTGTTCCACCGGCCACTGCTTGCGGCCCACGACGAGCGCGGGGAGCGGAGCCTGCACGAGTACACGCCCGACACCGGTGAGCGCAAGGTATCGGTCAGCACCTTGAACTACAGCCCCCGCATGATTCAGGTAGGCATCAGTTCCGTCAGCAATCCCGACAACGCCGTCGATACCGATCCCCTGAATCCGTACATGAGCAGCGCCGCCAGTTGCTGCTTCTACCTGCCGGCACACGCCCCCGCGCCGTTGCAGGTCAAGCTCGAATATCGCTGACTGCCCAAGGGCAAGCCTGAAGTGCTGGCCCTGACCTTGCCGGCCAACAGCGACACCGACGAACTGCTGATATTGATGCAGGCGGATAGCAGCATGAGCGTGGCATTTCGCGGCCCCGGCAAGGACCTGGAACTGACGCCTGAGGGCGTCAGTTCCATCAATGGCAAGCCATATCCGCTGCCACCGGCCGCCGAGCGCAAGGCGCGCCTGACTGCGGAACTGGCGCGAAGAAAGCGCTTTTTGAAAGATATGTACAGGCTGCGGGACAAAGGCATGGGCGAATCTATCGAGGTGGCATATCAACTGCGCTACCTGATCGACGAATACGAGAAAACCATCACCTATCTGGAAGCGTTTTCCGCCTGCACAGGCACCTTGGCGACGTGCCACAAGCAAGCCATTGCAACGGTTCGCGCGCCATAGCGGTTGCATCAGGCCGGCGCCTGCGCGCCCGCATGCAACTGGCGCCAGAACGGCGCGGCGGGCCAGCGCTGCTCCCAGCCATAGTATTGCTGGCGCTGCGCCAGATACTGCGCATGGCGCTGCGCCACCGTGTGCGCCACCGCGCCCAGCGTGGCGTGGCCGGCGATGGCGCCAGCGGCCGCCATGCCGTTGGCGAGCGCCTTGACGATGCCTTGCGAGGTGACGGGATCGTAGGCCGAGGCGGCGTCGCCGATGGCCAGCCAGCCGTCGCCATGCAATTGGTCGAGGCGGTAGGACGGCGCGGGAAAACTCTGCACGCCGCCTGCCAGCGGCGCAGCACCGCGGGCCAGCGCGGCCGTATTGGGCGCGGCCGCCAGCCATGCCAGCCAGTGTCCGGCATGCTGCAGGCGCCGCGCCTTGACGGTGGCCGCATCGCTATAGAACGCCAGCAGCAAGGTGGCGTCGGGCAGATGGGCGCCATACCACCAGCCATGTTCAACCGCTTCCAGGTGCGTCAGGCCGGAACGGGGGCCATCGGGCGCGGCGAAGCGCATGGCCAGGCACACGAGCGGCAGCGTTTCCACCTTGCGGCTGCCGCGCTGGCGCGCGAAGACGGCGCGCGTGCCGCTGGCGTCGACCACCAGGTCGGCATGGATGGTGGCCGGGCGCCGGTGCGCCGGATCGCCCAGCATCAATTCCAATACAAAGCCGCCGCCTTGCGCCGGGACCGACGCGGCCAGGCTGGCGCGCAGCAGCACTTCCGCCCCGCGCAAACGCGCCTGGCGCGCCAGGAAGCCATTGAACCTGGCGCGCTCCAGGTGCCAGCCGTGGCCCAGCGGATGCAGCAGCGCGTCGTTGTAGCCGCGCTTGTCGCTGCCCCACCAGGAGCAGCTGCCATGGCAAGGCGCGTGCGCCTCGGCGAAAAATTCCTGCGCAATGCCCAGCGCCTGGAACAAGCGGTTGGCTTCGGGCGGGATGCTCTCGCCGATGCGAAAGTGCGCGTAATCGCCTGCCTCGATCACCAGCACATCATGCACGCCATGCTGCGCCAGCGCCAGCGCGCAGGCGCAGCCAGCCGGGCCGCCGCCGATGATGGCGACCCGGTAGCGCTGCCGCGACGGCCCCGCCGCAGCGGAGCTTTCTGCCTGCGCCGGCATCAGAGTTTCGGTTTCGGCTGCGGCTTCGGCCGGTACACCTTGTCGATGGCCGTGTTGCGCCAATACTCGACCAGGTTGCTTTCATCGCTATCGAACAGGCTTTCCACTTCCAGGTAGTAATCCTTGCAGATGGCCTTCTCGCCAGCCTTGCGCGCAATCGCAGTGCTTTGCACGACCACGCCGATGCGGTGCCAGTTCAGCAGGAACTGCGCGCGGTCCTGGTAACGGCCCACATGCATGGCGGGCCGGTCGATTTCCGCATTTTCCGGGGTCCTCGACGGCACTTCATCGGCCCGCGTGCCCTTGCCGCGCACGGAGTAGCGCGGCGTCGCCAATTCGCCGCCGTTGGCGACGACGTCGTCGTATGTGTACACGGCCACGGGCCGCTGCGCCGGCCAGGAGGAATACAGCAAGGTATTGTAGCCATTGCCCTTGAGTGCCGTGGCGGCATCGATCGCCTGCTGGTTGTTGAGCACCGTGCCGCCAGGATTCGGATCGGGCAAATGCGTGGCGCACGAGTTGTAATCGGTATGCCACGGCAAAGCCATGAACTTCGACACGTCACCGGGCTGCACCTCGCCGCCGCGCAGCGGCATATAACCGACGCCGAGAAAGGGCTGGTCCCTGACGGCAGCCGAGTAATCGAGATGCTGTGCATTGATGCGGAACGGGCCGCCAGCATCATGGCGCCGCCAGGCTTGCCGGTACAGGCCGGGGTCGCGTACGATAAAACCCATCTCGATGCCAGGGCTGTAGCGGCCGCCCAGGCAGTTGAACAGAACCGTACGGTCGAGCGCTTCGCCCGCGCCCAGCAGGAAATTGCCGCTGTCGGCTACATAATGGCCATGCGCCCACTGATCCATGAAAAAATACTGGGCGCGGGTCAATGTCAGCAGGCTGCTGCCCGCATCTCCCAGCGACAGCGGCATTTGCGGCTTCAGCGACGGCGCGCCCGTCTGGTCGGGATGGCGGATGAAATTCATGATCGGGTAGGTCAGGCCTTCGGCCTTCATCTTGCCCAGCAAGTCGTGTTCCTTGATCGCCCTGGGCGGCAGGCTGGTCGTCCATCGCTGCAGCGAGGCCGCGCGCAGGATGGGCTGGACATCGGTGCTGAAGTTGCTCCGGTAGCCCGTCTGATAGCTGCCATCGGCATACACGGCCGGCCGCAGCGCCATCTTTTCCAGCCAGGTGCAATACAGGTCGTCCCACAGCGATACGACGTTCGCCGTTTGCGGCGCATACGACGGGTCGCTGGACACCACCCAGGCGCTGCCCTCGACGGCGCGCGCCGTGCCGTCGGCGAAGAGCAGCATGGCCGTGACGGGACCATCGGCCACGTCATCGAACCAGTTGTCGTTGTTGACATTGTCGTGCAGGACGGCGGCGGCGGAATAATTGCCTTGCGCGTCAAAGCCGCAGGCCTTGCCATAGCCGCCCAGCACCAGCAAGCGTCCATTCTTTTCCGTCGTGATGGCGCCCAGCGACGCGATGATGGCACCTGGGCCCTGCGCCGGCGCGCCAGGCTGCCCGCCGCGCGGGAACGACACGGGATAGTCGGGCAGGCTGCGCACGGCGCCGCTGGCCGCATCCACGCACGACGGCGGCGTGGCGGCGTCGAACTGCTGCACGGCCTGGCGCGATGCCTGCACGGTGCGCGGTCCGGGGTCGATGACCAGCAGCTTCAGGCGCAACGGGTCGGCCGGCGTGCCGAAGTGCGGTGAAGCTGGCTCGCCGAAATCCCGATTGCGCAGGGCTGGCGCGCGCTTGTTGTCGAACGGCGCCACGCCTTCCCCGCCCTCCCAGCTATTGGCTTTCTTGTTGGCCAGATGCACGGTCCAGACGATGTCCTTGACGATCTTGCCATCGACCATGCTGCCGATGGCCACTTCGGCCGCCGCCCCCCGCCTGCCCAGCGGATAGCTTTCCACGCCGTCCGCTGCGTCGAACGCATACTGGTAAATCCGGAAGCGGGCCGCCTGCCGCTTGAGCTTTCCGCTGGCGTCGCGCAACTCGTTGCTGGCGATGGTCGTGTCTTCCGTGCCGGGCCGGATCGGCAAGCCTCCCGTGCCATCCTGGCCATCGAGCGGCATGCCGGCCAGGCTTTCCGGGCCCAGATAGTATTCTTCACTGTTGCCGACGCGGGCGATGCCGATGGTCGGGTGAATTCTCAAACCTGTGTATGCCATGCTGAACTCCTGATACTCAAGGGTGTCTGTAAAGTGCCCAACGCGTCACGGCTGCATGCCGTCCCTGACCCACTGGTCGAAGATATCGATGCCCTCCTGCGGCATCGGGCCGTCGGGCGGCATCGGATGCGGCGCGGACATGACATACTCGCCTTCCCGCCCTCCCGGTGCGCGCAGGCGGTGCCCCGCGTCCACCAGCCATTTTTCATTGCGGCTGTCATAGTCGTAACCGTGGATGGCCACCTGGATTTGCCAGGCAAACGCCTTCACGCTCGCATAGTCATTCAGGTACAGCCGCTGCACGCCCGTCGACGCGGGGTTCGACAGCTTGACCTTGTTCATGTCGGCCACATAGCGGGAAAACAGGCCCTGCACATCGCGCTTGAAGCTGGTCCGTTCGCTCATGGCTTGCTCTCCTCATACGTGGGTTCGGCAGGTTTGCGGCGGTCGACGACCCGGATCACGGGCGTGGAAAAATCGCCTTGCCGTATCAGGCCGCGGCCTTTGTCATTGGTAGTGATGGCGGCCGTGATGCGCCAGGTCTGCCCGCGCTTTTTGGGGACCAGGCTGTCGACGATGCCGGTGATATCCGTTTCGATGACATACTTGTCATGCCGGTGGGCGCCGGACAAGGCCCAGTGGCTGGTGCTGGTGACCAGATAGCGGTCGCGGAACGACTTGTCACCGATGCGCGCACTCACGCTGGCGGGATACAGGTAGATATCAGCCTGAAAACTGTAGTCTTCGTCGGCATGTGCGCGGTCCAGCACCATGTTGGCCCGCTTGTCGCTGGCCACCCGCCGCGCCGGTATCTTGTAGGCACCGGTCACGGTGAGGTCGGGCCTGGCGGCCGCGCCATCGGCTGCATCGTCGCTGAGCAGGGCGGCGAACAGGCTTTTCTGGTTGGCGCCGAACACAAAGCCCGCTTGCTGGTGCCGGTCGATCAAGGCCTGGATATCCTTCTTGCGGGCAAACTCGCCGCCGTAGCGCGGCTGGAAGCCATAGCCCTGCCGGATCGTGTCGAAGTACAGGTCCGCCTGGCCCATGTTGGCCGTGTAGTCGCCCGAATCGCTGCGCTGCTCATCGCCGCTGCCGGCGTTCCAGCCGATCGGCCGGCGCAGGCTGGCGTCCTGCTCGCTGCGCATGTAGCTGGTGCGCCCGCTGCCGCGTATGCCGGCATCGCCATGCTCGTCGAGCCACTTCTCGAAACTGTAATCGAGAAAATTATGGAAGGCATAAAACAGCGGATCGAGGCCGGCCGTGACGTTGTCGCCCATATTGCCGCCCATGTAGGTGGCGTGCATATGATTATGGATTTTTGTTTCCAGGTTGCCGCCGCCCAGGCTGCCGTATTCATCGCCGCCGAAATCGGCCCAATCCATGTAGTAGATCTGGTAGGCCAGCAAGTTGGGCGAAGCCGTGGCCAGCGAACTGTCGAGCCCCTCCTTCTTGCGCGTGGCGTCGTACAGCGGCGAATCGACGTCCTCGAAGGCTTTCGGATAGCGCACGCCACTGGGCTTGCGGGTGAAGTTCCAGTACGGCAGCGCGACGTTGCGCGTGCTGGGGCCCCGTTCGCCGTTCGGGTCGGCTGCCTGCAAGGCTTGCTCATAAAAGTACAGCTGCGCCCGGTGCCATTGCAAGAAGGTGTTTTTCTGGTGTTCACACTCGCCCGGGAATTCCTCGTGGGCGTTGTCCTCGGTCGCCACCTTGTCAAGAAAATAGGCAACGTCACAGCTGTTGCGCGTCGGATCGCCCAGCAACTGCTTCAGCCTGTCGCCGGGCAAGGCCGCCTGGCGGTCATTGAAGACGTCGACGGAGGTGCAGTTATGCACCCAGGCTTGCCACAGGAAGCCACGCCGGTCGTACACGTTTTCCTGGCTCTTGCGTTTCATCTCGCTCACCGCATGCTTGAAGGCGTCAAGCTCGTCCGGGGTCAGCTCATCGATATTCTTGCGGTAGCGCACGACGCGTGCGCCCTGCTCCGCCTGGGCCAGCGGCTCGGGGGCGCAGCGTGCGACAGCCAGGTCGCCCGTGCCGGCGCCGGCATGGCCACCGGCGAGCGCGAAGCCGGCCAGCAAGGAAAAGGTCAAGGTTTTCATGCGTAACATGGGCAGTTGCTCCAGAGGCAGGTTGGGAGAGGCGGCAGCGCGCCGGGCGCGCTGCCGCCAGGAACGGTCAGTGTCCGTGTCCGCCCGCGTCGCCGCCCCCCTTGCCATCCGGCAGTACCACCTTGACGTTCTGCATCATGCCCTGGTCTTCATGTTCGAGGATGTGGCAATGCAGCACGTATTCGCCGATGTAGCGCTGATAACGCGTGGCAATCTCGATCTTGTGGTTCTCCATCACCAGCAAGGTGTCTTTCCACGTGCCGATCAAATCCTTGTACTGCGCATTGACCGTGCCGCCGTCGGTGCGGGTGATGCCGATGATCTGGAAGGGGTTGACGTGGATATGGAAGGGATGGTTGCCATTCTTCGACGCAAGCTCCCAAATCTGCTCGGTGCCCAGCACCAGCGTGTGGTCCACGCGGTGCGGATCATAGACATACTTCATCTCGGGGGTCGGTGAGTCTTCCGGCTTGCCTTCCACCATGAAACGGGTCGTGCCGTCCACCTTGGCAATGTTGAAGGTCGCGTACTCTTTCGTCTTGCCGCGCATCGCGTCCTTTGCCTCTGCGCTGAAGCTGGCATGCGGGACGAACTTGCCGAGCTTGAGACCATTCTCCAGGTCGCCAAGGATGGTGCTCTTGACGCTATCCGGCAACTGGGCGCCGGGCAGGCTCTTGACGGCATTGCGCAGCTCGGCCAGCAGGAAATCGCGCGGTGACTCGCCCGCCCTGGCGCGTGCCGATGCCTTGGCGTTGGTCTTGGCGGCGATCACGCCGATCAGGCGCGTGTTGTTGACGTCATGCATCGTCGTCATGTTGTTGACGTTGGTTTCCGCATACACGCAATAGGCGCCGGCTTTCGGCAGCGAAAACAGGATATCGCTGCGGTAGCCCGGTTGCAGGTAATTGAGCGTCTTGGGGATGATCCTGTCGTGCGTCAAGCCGTCGCTGGCCACTTCGAACTGCGTGACGTCCTCGCCATCGCATAGCTCCATCACGTCCTTGTCCTGGTTGGCCACGCTGAGCGCCTTGAACAGTTTTTGCGCATCGTTCGCGCGGCGGATGCGCAGCACCACGGTTGCCTGAAAACCCGTGTCGATCATGCGCCAGCGGTACAGGCGCTGCGTCTTCATCTTCAGCACCGGCTGCACCTTGCCGTTGACCGAGGTATAGCGGCCCGACTTCAGCCAGGCATTCGGATCGTCGACCTGAGCGAAATCCTCGAGCACGCCTACCCCGTCCATGGCGCACGGCTTCACCGGCGTCAGGCTGTTGCTGGGGCAGTCATAGGGAATTTGCTGCAGCAGCATCACTTCGCCGGCGCTGCCGCTGCCATCGTCCGGCTGGAATTGTTTCAGCACGACGTCGAGGTCGCCATTTGCCGTGGCCGTCGGATAACGCTCGCCTTCGACTACCAGCGCCCCGGCCATGCCGCTGGCGACCTGCATCGCCGTCGCGCCATGCTGGTGCGGGTGATACCAGAACGTGCCAGCCGGATGGTCGATAGGAATATTGTATTCATACTCGAAATCCACGCCAGGCTTGATCGAAATGAGCACGTTGTCGCTATTGCCCGAAGGCGACACCCACAGGCCGTGCGAGTGCAGATTGGTATCGTTGAAGCAGCCGCGCGGGCGTGCCGCATTGATATCTTTTGTAGCGCACTGCTCGGCCGGCAGCGCCGGCAACTGGTTGTACAGTTTGAAGCGCACGGTCTGCCCCGGCGCCATCACCACGGTGGGCGCCATGAAGGTGGCCGCATTCTCGTCGCGTCCATCGAGCGCCAGGCCGTTCGTCTGCTGGTAGGAACGCAGGCGCACCTTGTCATGCTTGGCCGTGGTCGGGTTGTAGATGGTGCCGTTGGCATAGCGGATGTACAGGTCGTACGACTTTTCGTACTCATCGCGCTTGCTCGCCGCGCGGTTGGCGGGCCTGGCGCGCGCCTTCAGTTTCGGCGGCTCCTGCAGCAGGCGCAGCTCGATTTTTGGCACGGACTTCAGGTTCAGGTCGAGATTCAGATTGACCGTGGGTTCCGCGGCGAAGGCGGCACCGCAGGCGAACGGCATGGCGGCCAGGCACAGCGACACGTAGCTGCGGGGAAGGCGATTGGACATGACAACTCCTCGATTGGACTCGGCAATGGAAGCATGGCGGGGCATGCGTATTCTTTTAATTAGTAACATTGCCATTATCCATAATGACAAAGAGTCAATACTCACACTAAGTCACTTGTTGTTTTTATTGTTGAGGGGGTTGGGGCCGATGGGGGAGCTGGCTGCTAGTGCCTGAGATGAGGGAACGGCGTTGGCCGCTGCGCGGCCAACGGAGCCGCGCGCAGCGCGGCAGATGGGCGATTCGGAGAGCCTACGCGCCCTTCAGGGCGCTCCGTCTTCGAATCCCACCGTTCCGTCCAGACAAATAAAAAAGCCTCCCGCAGGGGAGGCTTTTTTATTTGATTCTGGCGGAGACGGTGGGATTCGAACCCACGATACAGGTATAAGCCGTATGCATCCTTAGCAGGGATGTGCCTTCGGCCACTCGGCCACGTCTCCTAGCTGATTACTCAACTATGTCTCTGTAGCTAACTGCGCTGCAGCGACGAACGTCATAATATCGATTGCCCCCCCTTTGGTCAAGGGCGTGGGGCAATATTTTTAGATATTTAAGCTTTTTCCAGCTCGAACGCTTTATGCAGCGCGCGCACGGCCAGTTCCATGTACTTTTCATCGATCAACACGGAGATCTTGATTTCGGAAGTGGAGATCATCATGATGTTGATGCCCTCTTCCGACAGGGTACGGAACATTTGCGATGCCACGCCAACGTGGCTGCGCATGCCCACGCCGACGACGGACAGTTTCGACACTTTCGCGTCGCCCGTGATGCTGGCCGCGCCCAGCGCTTCGCGGTTCGCTTCCAGCACGGCCAGCGCGCGCGTGTATTCGCCGCGCGAGACGGTGAAGGTGAAGTCCGTTTTACCGTCTACCGACTGATTCTGTATGATCATGTCGACTTCGATGTTCGCGTCCGCCACCGGTCCCAGGATGTGGTAGGCCACGCCTGGACGGTCGGGCACGCCGAGCACGGTGATTTTGGCTTCATCGCGGTTGAAGGCGATGCCGGAGATGACTGCTTGTTCCATGTTTGTATCTTCCTCAAACGAAATCAGGGTGCCTGAATTGGCTTCTATTTCCAGCGGCAACATCGGGTCGGTCAGCGACGACAGCACGCGCGTGGGCACGCGGTAGTTGCCGGCGAATTCCACCGAACGCGTTTGCAGCACTTTGGAACCCAGCGAAGCCAGTTCCAGCATTTCTTCAAAGGTGATGGTCTTCAGGCGGCGCGCCTCGGAGACCACGCGCGGGTCGGTCGTGTAGACGCCGTCGACGTCCGTGAAGATCAGGCACTCTGCCGCCTTCATGGCGGCGGCAATCGCCACTGCCGAGGTGTCCGAACCGCCGCGGCCCAGGGTCGCGATATTGTCGTGTTCGTCGACGCCCTGGAAACCGGTAATGATGACAATCTTGCCCGCATCGAGGTCGCGTTTGACTTTTTCGTCATCGATCGACTGGATGCGTGCCTTGGTAAAGGCGGAATCGGTCTTGATCGCGACTTGCCAGCCAGCATAGGATACGGCTTGTTTGCCGATCGCCAGCAGTGCCATCGACAATAGGCCGACGGACACTTGTTCGCCTGTCGAGGCGATCATGTCAAGTTCACGGGGATCGGGTTGATCCATGATTTCCTTGGCCAGTCCAATCAGGCGGTTGGTTTCGCCCGACATGGCCGATGGCACCACCACGATTTGATGCCCAGCGTCGTGCCACTTGGCAACGCGCTTGGCGACATTCTTGATACGGTCAGTCGAGCCCATCGACGTACCGCCATATTTGTGGACGATTAAAGCCATAAGAGTGAAGTTTCCGCTCAAGAAGAATAAAAAAGGAGGGCTTTACTCTACATGCCGCAATGCAAAATAACAAGCTAAAAAGCGCATTAGCTCATACCGATTGCGCATATGGAAATAACCAATCCATGCAGTCGGGAGCGCATGGGCAGGCACTTGGCGGCAACCCCGAGAGTGGCCGTGGCGGCTGCCCTTAGGCTCAGCAGGAGACCCAACGCAAGGCGACGCGGGGACGATCCAGCAGACTCAGGCAATGGCAATCGAGGCCAATACCGGCCGCATACAGCAATTGTTGCGCCGCACAGACAAGGGGCAGGCGTTCGCGCTCCCAGGCGGGCACGTCAAACGCCTGATAATGGTATTTCAAGCTCTTGGTGGGACGGTTCAAGGCCAGCTTCAGGCGCTCGCCGCCCTGGCGGAAGTCGATGGTCAAGGTCTGTGCTTGCAACCAGGCAATATCGATGCCCTGGCCGCCCTCTTCCACCGCATCGAAATGCAGCACGCCGCCATACGCGGGAAAGGCCAGGCTCGCTTCACCTTGCCAGGTAAATTGCTGGCTGGCTTTTTCCAGGCCGGGAATGCCCGCATCGCTCTTGTCGCGCATGCCGGCCAGGTCATTCAGCTTCGGCGTCAGGTACAGCCGGTCGCGGTGGCGCCGCACGTGGCATTCGGGATGCGTGACCAGCAGTTGCGCATCGGGCCGCGCTTCCAGCAGCTGCGCCAGCATTTCCGCCAGCCATGCCGTCGATGGCATGCGCAAGCCGCGCGTGCCGAACCAGTGGCGCAGCAGGTTATAGCAGCGGTCCGCGCTCAGCTCGCGCAATTTCGCCAGCTCGAGGCAATCGCCGTCCAGACAGTTTGCCAGATCCTGCGTCGCCAGTTCCGTCAGCAGGCGCTGCGCCGACTGGGCATGCTGGGCACTGCGGGCGAAACGTTCCTGGAAACCGGGAAAGGCCTGCGCCAGCACGGGCATCACCTGGTGCCGCAAGGCATTGCGGGCGAAACGGGGATCATCGTTCGATTCATCGTGGATGTGCGCGATCGCATGTTGCGCCACATACGCTTCGAGCTGTTTGCGCGACACGGGCAGCAGCGGGCGCGCCATCACCAGGTCCGGATTGCCCAGCAGCTCGGGGGCGCTGTTGGCGCCATCCATGCCGGACAGGCCCGCCGTGCCGGAGCCGCGCAGCAATTGCAGCAGCACCGTTTCAGCCTGGTCATCCTGGTGGTGAGCCGTCAGCAGCAGACGCACGCCGTGCGTGGCGCACAGCTCGCCCAGGGCCGCGTAACGGCGCTTGCGGGCAGCCTCTTCTGTACCCGTCTTCGCATTCTTTTCCAAGCTGACCTTGCGTGCCTCGAAGGCGATGCCCATGCCGACACACAACTGCTCGCAGTGCGCCAGCCAGGCGTCCGCATTCGGGCTCAGGCCGTGGTGCACGTGGAAGGCGTAAAGACACACTCCCTGCTCTTGCGCCCAGGCATGCGCCAGGTGCAGCAGGGCCGAGGAATCGAGGCCGCCGCTCAAGGCGATGCCGATCGTCTCGCCGGCTTGCGGTCCGCAGGTTTCCAGCGCGCGGGCGAAGATGTCGGGCACGGTGGCGGTTTGTTGCTTTTTCAATCAGGACTCCGGGAATGCAAAGAGGGACAGGCGGCTAAACGGATGGTGTCGTTTAGCGGACTGTCCCTGGTGTTGTTTTAACCCAAGACCTTAAAAAGCCGGGGTCAGACCCTGAGGGTCTGACCCCAGACTCTGCCGTTGGGTTTAAATAAATTACTCGCTCGGCGTGGTTTCCTTGAACTTACCGTAGCTCAGCAACTTCTCGTGGCGCGCGGCCAGCAAGTCCTTGGTTTTCATGCCCTGGAACTGGCGCAGGGTGTCGGCCAGTGCGCGCTTGAGCAAGGTCGCCATCTGCTTCGGATCACGGTGGGCGCCGCCCAGCGGTTCGTTGATGATCTTGTCGATCAGGCCCATGGCTTTCAGGCGGTGGGCAGTCAGACCCAGCGCTTCAGCCGCGTCGGAGGCGCGCTCGGCGCTCTTCCACAGGATCGAGGCGCAGCCTTCCGGCGAAATCACGGCATAGGTCGAATATTGCAGCATCAGCACGGCGTCGCCCACGGCGATGGCCAGCGCGCCGCCGGAACCGCCTTCACCGATGATGGTGGCGATCAGCGGCACTTTCAGCTCGGCCATCACGTACAGGTTATGGCCGATGGCTTCCGACTGGCCGCGCTCTTCCGCGTCGATGCCGGGGAAGGCGCCGGGCGTGTCGACGAAGGTGAAGATGGGCAAGTTGAACTTTTCAGCCACTTTCATCAGGCGCATGGCCTTGCGGTAGCCTTCCGGCTTCGGCATGCCGAAATTGCGCATGGCGCGCTCTTTCGTGTCGCGCCCCTTCTGGTGGCCGATGACCATGCACGGCTGGCCGTTGAAGCGGGCCAGGCCGCCCACGACGGACAAATCGTCCGCGTAGCTGCGGTCGCCATGCAATTCGTGGAAATCAGTAAAGATTTCATTCACGTAATCCATCGTGTAGGGGCGCTGCGGGTGGCGCGCGATCTGCGCCACTTGCCAAGGCGTCAGCTTGGCGTAGATATCCTTGGTCAGCTGCTGGCTCTTCTTGGCCAGGCGGTCGATCTCTTCCGAGATATCGACGGCCGAATCGTCTTGCACGAAGCGCAACTCTTCGATCTTGGAATCGAGTTCCGCGATCGGCTGTTCAAAATTGAGGAAAGTCGTTTTAGTCATTGTACCTCCAGGTTTTACCGGCCACGGCGCCAGGGCGCGCGGCGTCATCTATGTTTATTTTACCGTACCGGCTGCTGCGCCGGGGGCTGCATCGGTTGCGGCAGGGGCGGCTGCAGGGTCGAGACTGCGCCACAGATACCACGTCGCCACGGTGCGCCACGGTTCCCAATTGGCGGAAACCTCGCGCGCATCGCTGCGAGAAACTGGTTCGCCGGAGAAGTAATTGACGCTGATGCCCTGGATCAAACCGGGGTCGTCGAGCGGCAAGACATTCGGCCTGAGCAGATTAAATATCAAAAACATCTCGGCTGTCCAGCGGCCAATGCCGCGGATCTGCACCAGTTCGGCGATGACGGCCTCGTCATCCATCTGGTCCCACTGGCTCGCGTGCACGCGCTTGGCCTTGAAATGGTCGGCCAGGTCGAGGATGTATTCGGTCTTGCGTTTGGACAAGCCGCAAGCGGACAGTTGCTCGGCGCCTGCCTTCAATACTTGCGTAGGCGTGCATTTCGGGCAAGCGGCCAGCAGCTTTTTCCAGGCAGCATCCGCCGCCTTGGGCGTGATCTGCTGCCCCACCAGCGAACGCGCCAGGGTGGTAAACGGGTCGCTATGGCCGACCAGGTGCAGGTCGCCAAATTGCGGGATGAGCTTTTTCATGATGCGGTCGCGCTTCATCAGCTCGATCTTCGCCTCTTCCCAGTAATGCGGCACCTGGACCACCTGCGCCAAGTCCGTCACCTTGGGCGCTTCCCCGTTTTCCCTGGACGTAGCCATCATGCGCGGCGCCAGTTGGTCGAGCCGTCAGGCTTGTCTTCGAGAATGATGCCCGCCGCCAACAGTTCGGCGCGGATCTTGTCGGACTGCGCAAAATCGCGCGCCTTTTTCGCCGCGCTGCGCGCCGCGATGGCCGTTTCGATGCCAGCTACCTCGTCCTGGCCACCGGCGGCGGCGCCGACGGTCGCTTGCAGGAATTGCTGCGGCGTACGTTCCAGCAGGCCGAACACGCCCGCCAGGCCCTTCAATTGACGCGCCAGGGCCGGCGACTTGCTCTTGTTGACTTCCGTCGCCAGGTCGAACAGGGCGGCTACGGCCAGCGGCGTGTTGAAATCGTCATCCATCGCTTCGCGCACGCGCACGGCATGCGCTTCGCTCCAGTCGATGGCGCCCTCTTGCACCGCCACGTCGGCCAGCGCCGTGTACAAACGCGTCAGCGACAAACGGGCGTCATCGAGATGCACGTCCGAGTAATTCAGGGGGCTGCGGTAGTGCGCGCGCAGGATGAAGAAGCGGATCACTTCGGCATCGAACTTTTGCAGCACTTCGCGGATGGTGAAGAAGTTGCCGAGCGACTTGGACATTTTTTCATTGTCCAGGCGCACGAAACCGTTATGTATCCAATAATTCACGCTGGTATGGCCGAACGCGCCTTCGGATTGGGCGATCTCGTTTTCGTGGTGCGGGAATTGCAAGTCCGCGCCGCCGCCATGGATGTCGAACTGTTCACCGAGCAAGGCGCAGGACATGGCCGAGCACTCGATATGCCAGCCCGGGCGACCCTTGCCCCATTTCGAGTCCCATTTGACGTCTTCCGGCTCCGAGTCCTTAGCCGACTTCCACAGCACGAAGTCGAGCGGATCGCGCTTGCCCGTGTTCACGTCGACGCGCTCGCCCGCGCGCAAGTCGTCGAGCGATTTGCCCGACAGCTTGCCGTAGTGGGGGAAGTTGCGCACAGCGTAATTGACGTCGCCATCGCCCCCCTGGTAAGCCAGGTCTTTCGCTTCCAGCTGCTCGATCAGGCGCAGCATCTGCGGCACGTATTCGGTGGCGCGCGGCGTATGATCGGGCGTCAGGATGCCCAGCGCGGCCGTGTCTTCATCCATGTACCGGGTGAAACGCGAAGTCAGCTGGGAAATCGTCTCGCCGTTTTCCACTGCGCGGCGGATGATCTTGTCGTCGATGTCCGTAATGTTGCGCACGTAGGTGACGTCGAAACCGGAGGCTTTCAGCCAGCGGTAGATGACGTCGAACGCCATCATCATGCGCGCATGGCCAATATGGCAATAATCGTAGATGGTCATGCCGCAGACGTACATGCGTACCTTGCCAGCTTCCATCGGGACGAATACCTGCTTTTCGCGAGCCAGGGTGTTGTAAATCTGTAGATTGCTCATCGTGCTTTGCAAGTGGAGCGGCCGCCAGCCTGGCAAAACGGCAGAAAGGCGCGGACACCGGGGGTGCCGCGCCACAGAACTGCCGTGTGCGCCGAAGACTGGTCGACCCGCTATATTGTTGTTCTTGTTTGTTAGAATTAGGGCGTTAGCGGTCAAGTATAACATTGATAAAAACCATACTGGCCCGATATGGATCAGGTTTTTACGAAGTTCAACCGAAACTCACTTCTTTTAGCATTAAAGCAATTTTAAAGAAAAATAACGATCAAGGACGCCAACATGCAAGAAATCAAATCGAAACGCCTGTCTTTTCTGGCCCGCTTTTGCACCCTGTTTGCCGGCCTGACACTGGGCAGCGCCGTCGTGGCAGCCACTCCGGCGACCGCCCTCGCCCCCACGCCGCACGTGGCCCTGAAAACCAGCATGGGCGAGATCGTGCTGGAACTGGACCAGGAAAAAGCGCCGAAAAGCGTGGCCAATTTCCTGCAGTACGTCAACAGCGGCTACTACAAGGGCACCGTGTTTCACCGCGTCATCGACGGCTTCATGATACAGGGCGGCGGCTTCGACAAGAACATGAAACAGAAAGCCACCAAGGCGCCGATCAAGAATGAAGCACAAAACGGCTTGCAGAACGTCACCTACAGCATCGCCATGGCGCGCACGGGCGACCCGCATTCGGCCACCGCGCAATTTTTCATCAACGTGGGCGACAATGGCGCGCTCGACTACCCGGGCCGCGACGGCTTCGGCTACACGGTGTTCGGCAAAGTCGTCAGCGGCATGGACGTGGTCGACAAGATCAAGGCCGTGCCGGTAGCCGACAAGGGTCCGCACCAGAACGTGCCGGTCACCCCCGTGGTGATCGAATCGGCGACTTTACTCAAGACAGCGCCCGCAAAACTGTAAAATAGCGTTTTTGCGGCGCCGGCCTGGCTGGCGCCGCTGAATCAATTATTCATCCAATTTATTAAGGATCATCATGACCTCCGTCATCATCACCACCAATCTGGGCAAGATCACCGCTGAACTGGACGCCGAGAAAGCGCCGAAAACGGTTGCCAACTTCCTGGCCTACATGAAAGCCGGTCACTACGACAACACGATTTTCCACCGCGTCATCGACGGCTTCATGATCCAGGGCGGCGGTTTCGAGCCAGGCATGAAACAAAAGCCAGCCGACACCACCGTGGAAAACGAAGCCAAGAACGGCTTGAAAAACGATACCTACACGCTGGCCATGGCCCGCACGTCGGATCCGCATTCGGCATCGGCCCAATTCTTCATCAACATCAAGAACAACAGCTTCCTCGACTATCCAGGCCAGGACGGCTGGGGCTACGCCGTGTTCGGCAAAGTCACCGAAGGCAAGGAAGTCGTCGACGCCATCCGCGCCGTGAAAACCTCGCGCGCCGGCATGTTCGCCGACGTGCCAGTGACGGACGTCGTCATCGAGAAGGTAGAAGCCGCGTAATCAGGCTTCAGCATCATGAATAACAGGCATTGCAGCGTTTTCGCCTCTCCATGCACATCACTTTTTGGGAGCGTTGAACGATGACAATGCCTGCCGCACTCTTTATTTCCGACCTGCATCTGCAGCGCTCGCACCCGCGCACCAGCGCGGCGTTTCTTTCTTTCCTGGAACACCATGCGCAATATGCGCAAGCGCTGTATCTATTAGGCGACCTGTTCGAATACTGGGCCGGCGACGATGACCTGGAAGACCCGTTCAATGCGCGCATGACGGCCGCCATCCGCGCCGTCAGCGATGCTGGCGTACACGTATACTGGATCGCCGGCAACCGCGACTTTCTCGTCGGCTCCGGCTTTGCCGCCGCCGCCGGCGCTACCCTGCTCAGCGAACCGCATGTGGCGAACATTGCCGGCCAGCGCATCGTCTTGCTGCATGGCGATGCCGAATGCACGAAAGACGTCAGCTATATGGAGTTTCGCGCCATGGTGCGCCAGCCTGCCTGGCAAAAACAGTTCCTCTCCATGCCGCTGGCGCAGCGCAAGGCCATCATCGACGGCTTGCGTCAGAGCAGCCGCGCGCACAATGGCGAAAAATCCATGGAGATCATGGATGTCACGCCCGATGCCGTGGCGCAAGTATTTGCCGAACACGCCAGCACCGTCATGATTCACGGCCACACGCACCGCCCCGCCCTGCATGAAGTCGACGATACCTTGCGCTATGTCTTGCCCGACTGGGAATGCGACGTGACGCCGCCACAACAGCCGCGCGGTGGCTGGATCGCCATCGATGCGCGCGGCAACATCACGCGCCATGACTTGCACGGCGATATCATCGACTAGACGAAAGCTGACTCCGCCACGGGGTTTAGGCCGCTCGCGCCATAGAACAACCTGCGCTGTCATGGCGCCATGCATACTGCTTACATCGGCACGGCCGGCTGGCGCCTTTCCAGCGCCGCCGCCAGCCACTTCCCCCTTGATGGCAGCCATCTGCAGCGCTATGCCAGTGTCTTGCCCTGCGTGGAAATCAACCGCTCCTTCTACCGCCCGCACCAGCCCACCACGTATGCGCGCTGGGCCGCCAGCGTGCCCGAGCACTTCCGCTTCAGCGTGAAATTGCCGCGCTGCATCACACACGAACGGCGTTTGCGCGACTGTGCGGCCGAACTGGAGCGTTTTGCGGGAGCAGTCATGCAGTGGGAGAATAAACTGGGCTGGGTGCTAGTGCAGCTGGCCTGAAAATAGGTATTGAATTTTTGAGACTTAGTGTTATAGTTAACTACAACACCATTTAACCATATCACGGAGCTCCGATGCCTACAGCACTTTTTCCGCGCCGCGCCGCCCCGCCCTTGTCGGAGCGCATCCCATGAGCGCGGAATGGAACGACAATAGCCCCATCTACCGCCAGCTCAAGGCCAGGGTGGTGGGCATGATGCTCGATGGCGTGCTGCAGTCCGGCGACGCCTTGCCTTCGGTGCGCCAGGTGGCGGCCGATTATCAATTGAATCCCATCACGGTTTCGCGCGCCTACCAGGAACTGGTCGACGATGCCCTGGTGGAAAAACGCAGAGGACTCGGCATGTATGTCTTGGAAGGCGCCCGCGACAAATTGCTGGCCAGTGAACGCGAGCGCTTCCTGCGCGAGGAATGGCCAGCCTTGCTGGAACATATCACCCGCCTGGGCCTGGACCTCGATCAACTGCTACTGGCGAGCCGCGATGGCGGCGCACACGGAGAGAACGCATGAATGCATTCAACAAGGACAGCGTCATCAGCGCGCGCGGACTGCGCAAACAGTATGGCAAGCAGGTGGCCATAGCCGGCATCAGCTTCGATATCGCACCAGGGCGCATCGTCGGCTTGATCGGCCCTAACGGTTCCGGCAAGACCACCACCCTGAAAGCCATCCTGGGCCTGACGGGCTTCGATGGCGAGTTGTCGGTACTGGGCCGCGATCCCCGCGTGCAGCGCGACGCGCTGATGGACGACGTGTGCTTCATCGCCGACGTGGCCATCCTGCCGGGCTGGCTGCGCGTGGCCGACGCCATCGATTTCGTTGCCGGCGTGCATACACGGTTCGACCGCAGCAAGGCCGAACGCTACCTGGCCCATACCAAACTGTCACCGAAGATGAAGGTCAAGGCCATGTCGAAAGGCATGGTGGTGCAGCTGCACCTGGCACTGGTGATGGCCATCGACGCCAAGCTGCTGGTGCTCGATGAGCCCACCCTGGGCCTGGACATCCTGTACCGCAAACAGTTTTACCAGAACCTGCTGGAAGACTATTTCGATGAAAACAAGACCATCGTCATCACCACGCACCAGATCGAGGAAGTGGAACACATCCTCAGCGACCTGATGTTCATTCGCGACGGCAAGATCGTGCTGGCGTCGAGCATGGAAGAGGTGGGCGAGCGCTATAGCGAGGTGATGGTGGGTCCGCAGCACGTCAATCCGGCGCGCGCCCTGCAGCCGATCAGCGAACGCAGCGTGTTCGGCAAGTCGGTGATGCTGTTCGACGGCGTCGCCCGCACCCAGCTGGCTGCCCTCGGCGAAGTACGCACGCCCAGCCTGGCTGACCTGTTTGTCGCGACCATGAAAGGATCGTACCAATGAGTATTTCCCCTGCAAACAAGATGCAATGGCTGATCCGGCGTGAATTGTGGGAACACAAAGGCATGCTGGTCTGGACGCCGGCCCTGATCGGCGTCGTCATGACGGTGCTGGGCGCCCTGATGGCGGCCGCGACCGTCGCAAGGAGCAAAATGCACACGGCGCTCATCGTCAATGGCGAGGAAATTTTCTGGAGCACCATCTTCAATACGCGCACCTTTGGCCCGCGCCGTACGGAAATCATCGACGCCGTCGCCAACAACTATACGTACGCGGCCGCGCCGCTGTTCCTGGCACTGGGCTTCCTGGTGTTTTTCTATTGCCTGAGCGCCCTGCATGACGACCGCCGCGACCGCAGCGTGCTGTTCTGGAAATCGCTGCCCATCTCGGATGCGCAGACGGTGCTGTCGAAAGCGGCCATCGCCCTGCTGGTCGCGCCGCTGATCGTGGCCGCTGCCGCCAGCCTGACTTCGCTGGCCCTGATCCTGATCCTGAGCGGCGTGCTGGCGGCCAACGGCATCCACGTGTTTGCCGAATTGCTCGGCTCTTCCGGCCTGTACCTGGGACCGCTGCGCGTGTTTGGCTTGCTGCCCGTGTACTGCCTGTGGGCCTTGCCAACGGTGGGCTGGCTGCTGATGGTATCGAGTTGGGCCAAGTCGAAAGTCTTCCTGTGGGCCGTCGGCGTGCCGCTGCTGCTGCTCATCCTGACAGTCTGGGCTGGCAAGCTGACGCAAACGGAAAGCGATGTCAGCTGGATACAGATGAATGTCATCGGACGCGCCCTGCTGGGCACTCTTCCCGGCAGCTGGTATCTGTTCGAACCGGAACTGCTGCCACGCATGCACGCCCTGGCAGGGGGCGGATCGCACATGACGCGCATCGATGTGTTCAGCAATTCCTGGTCCAGCCTGGCATTGCCAGCCGTCTGGCTGGGCGCAGCGGCAGGCGCGGCGCTGATTTACGCCGCCATCCGTGTGCGCAGCTGGCGCGAGGAAGGCTGACAGCGCAGCATCGCATCGCCGTAAAAACGCCCCGCCCGCCGGGGCGTTTGTCATTTTCACCCCAAGTCAGCCTCGAAAATAATAACTATTTTATTGATAGTTATTATGAAAATCCCCGCTCGCCACATCAACGCTATTCATTCGATAGCATTAATGCGATATGAAAATACAAATGATTATTTCTATCGTGTTTTATTGCTAATCACATTTGATAATCGGCAATCAAAAAACAACAACTAGCAATTCGATAGCAAGATGGTTTTTTGAATAAAAGTTGCAGAAATACGGTAACACGTAAGCAAACTCAGCAAAAAAAAACCAATTCCGTGATCATTCGTGAGAATTGCTTTGCATAACGCCAGACAGAATAGTGTCATTGAAAGTGATCGAAATGTAATTGGAAATTTCAAAATTGAAACTGTCCTCAGAGTGGTAGCCTGTGTATTCCACGTGCACAAGCTGCGCTTTTCCAGTACGTTACGCCGGACAAGCCAGTTGCCGGCGCAACAAAATACAGGAAAGCGGCAAGACATAGAATGAATATGAAAATGATATTTTAAATATTACCGAAGTAGCGAACTTTTGCCCCAGCGTTTTTTTCCAAGTTATGTTTTACTTGCTACCATCAACATCGGAAACACCAGAGTTCAGCCAAGGCCCAAGCCTCGCCGGAGCAAGCAAGCAAGCAAGCAAGCAAGGAAGCGAAGCAGATTATTGATTTTTTATTATCTTAGAAAATTGAACCAGTACATAACCTTTCCGGAGACTTTCAAATGGCCACCACCCCAAATCCAGCCCAGGTTCCCGTCAATGCCGAAGGCGCTGCCGTCAAGCTCGCGACGCCGGCGAAAAAAGCCGTCAATCCAAAAGACGGCGCCCGCAAGCAGTATGACGAAGACGAACTGATCAAAGGCACTGATGCCAGCGCGACCATGCCGCCTGAAAATGTCGTGGAAGTCACGGGAAGCGCCGAGAACGGCAGTGCCGCCGCCCTGGGCACGGCGGCCGCAGTGGCTGCGGCAGCAGCCTTGGCAGCCGGTGGCAGTGGCGCGGCCGCAGGCCAGGCTGGCAACGGCGGCGCCGATTCCGGCACGCCACCAAGCGATAACAACGGTGGTGCCGCTGGCGCGGGTGCTGGCGCCGCCGGCATCCCCAGCGGCAGCGTCGTCGATGTCGCAGGGGCATCGGCCGGTGCGGGTGCGGGTGCCGGCGCCACAGGCGGGCTGGGCGGACTTGGCGTGCTGGGCGCGCTCGGCGGCCTTGGGCTGGTTGCGGCAGCAGCCGGCGGTGGCGGAGGAGGCGGCGCCGCAGCTGGCGGTGGCGGTACGGGTGGCACGGGGACAGGAGGCGCCGGCACGGGGGGGACGGGCACCGGTGGCACGGGAACTGGCGGCACCGGCACGGGCGGTACGGGCACGGGTGGTACGGGCACCGGTGGTACCGGCACGGGCGGTACAGGCACGGGCGGCACGGGAACTGGCGGCACTGGCGGTACAGGCACTGGTGGTACGGGCGGCACCGGCGGTACGGGTGGCTCGACCGGCGGCCAGGGTGGCACGGGGAATCAATCCACCACCACCGTCGTCACCGATGCGGCCGTGCTGGCCGCCGCCGCAGCTGTCGCCGCCGCCAACAACGCCCTGGCCGATGACGCCAGCGCCGCTGCGGCAGCAGCCACGGCAGCAGCTTCACTGGCAGCGGCGAATGCGGCCATCCTGGCCGACCAACTGGCGGCACAGGCCGCCGCTGCAGCGGCGGCAGCCTTGCTCGCTGCCAATAGCGCCACCAGCGACGATGCACTGGCGGTCAGCACGGCGGCGGTCGTCCCCGGCGCGCAAGCGGCCGCTGGCGCCGCCACGAATGACGACAACGCGGCCGCCGCCGCTGCCGCTGCCGCTGCCATCTCCCAGGCCGCCGTCACGTCGGCGCAAAATGCCGATGCGGCTGCCGTCACGGCCGCCGCCAACGCCGCCGCCGCGCACGCCGCGGCCGATGCGGCGCAAACGCAAGCGGACCAGAGCAACGCTCCGGCATTGCAAGCCATCGCCGATGCGGCTGATGTCGTCGCCAATGCAGCCAACACCCAGGCGGCGCTGACCGATGCGGCAGTGCTGGCCGCCATCTCGGCCAATGATGCCGCCGCTGCCGCCGCCGCCACGGCCTTGGCCAATGCCACGGACGCCGCCGCGCTGGATCTGGCGGCCACCGCTGCCGCCAATGCCGCCGTCGCGGCCGGCATCCAGGCCAGCCTGACCGATGCTGCCGCCCTGACACTCATCTCCGATGCGGATGCCGCCGCAGCAGCAGCTGCCGCCAGCGTGGCCGCAGCCACCGATGCCGCCGCCCTGGCCGCCGCCTCGAACGCGGCCGCCACCGCGGCAGCGAATGCGGCAGCCGCCGCCAATGCCAGCGACGCCGCAGCACTCGGTATCGCCGCCACCGCTGCCGCCAATGCGGCCACTGCGGCGGGCACGCAAGCGGGCTTGACCGATGCCGTCGCCTTGAGCATGGCAGCGGACGCCGCTGCCGGCGTTGCCGCCTGGGACGCCTCGATCGCCAACGCTACTGACGCTGTCGCGCTGCAAGCCGCCGCCGCTGCCGCCGCCACGAACGCCGCCAATGCGCAGACGCAAGCGAACATGACGGACGCGCCCACCCTGGGCTTGATCGCCAATGCCGCCACCCTGGCATCGGACGCAGCACAACTCCAGGCCGGCCTGACGGATGCGGCGGCGCTGGCCCTGATTTCCGATGCCGACGCCGCCGCGGCGGCTGCCGCAGCATTGGCAGCCAATAGCGATGCGGCAGCGCTTGACGCCGCAGCAGCCCTTGCCGCCACCGTGGCGGCGAATGCCGTCGTCACGGCCAGCCTGAGCGACGCGGCGGCCCTGCAAATCACGGCCGATGCGGCAGCCAGTACGGCTGCCGGCGCCGCCGCGCAAGCGGCATTGACGGACGCGGCCGCCCTGCAAGCGATTTCCGACGCCGATGCCGCCACCGCGCTGGCAGCGCAAACGACGGCCAACCAGACGGATGCCGCCGCCCTCGCCGCTGCCGACGCGGCCGCCGCCAGCGATGCCGCCAATGCGCAGACAGTGGCCGACCAGACCGATGTCGTCGCCCTGCAGCAAGCGGCCGACCAGGCCGATGCCGATGCGGCCGCCGCCAATGCGCAAGCGTCCCTGCTGGACGTCAATGTTGCCCTGAATGCTTTCAATCTGGCCAACCTCGCCGCCCTGGCCGCCAACGTCACGGCCGGCCAGACCAGCGTCATCGACCTGACGGCCACCGTCAATTCCTTGCAGCTCGGTGCCGATAATGCCGATATCACTGCCGCCCTGTTCGATGCCACCATCCTGGCCGGCATCTCCAACGCCGATGCGCTGACGGCCACCGGCTTGCAAGCCATCGCCGCCGCGACCGATGCCGATGCGCTCATCGCCGCTGCGGCAGCTGCCGTCTCGGCGGCGGAAATAGCGGCAGGGATGGGCGGGATCGACATCACGGCCGTCAGCGCGGCTGCCGCAGCACAGGCCGCCGCCGCGACGGCCGCCGCCACGGCCCTGCTGACCGATGCCGGCACGCTGGGCATGGTCTCCACTGCCGACGCTGCCGCTGAACTTGCCGCCCAGACGGCTGTCGCCACCTTGACGGCCGCCAATACGCTGGCGCAAAACGCGCTGACCACGGCACAATTGCTTGCCAGCCAGACCGATGCCGTGGCCCTGGGCCTGCTCTCTTCCGCAGCCGACGCGGCCGCAGCCCTGGCCGTCACTACCGCAGGCCAGACGGACGCCGTCGCGCTGAGCCTCATCTCGAACGCCGATGCGCTGGTCGCCACCTCCGCCGCCAACCTGGCCGCGCTGACGGATGCCACGGCGCTGGGCTTGATCTCGACCGCCGATGCCAGCGTGGCCGCCACCCTGCAGGCAACGGCCAACCTGACGGACGCCGCCGGCCTGGGACTGCTCGCCACGGCCGCCGCTGCTGCCGCCAATACGGCGACGAATGTTGCCAACCTGACCGATGCGGTGGCCCTGGGCACGCTCTCGACAGCGGCCAGCACCGCCGCCAATACGGCTGCCGCCACCGCCGCGCTGACCGACGCCACGGCATTGGGCCTGGTCGCCACGGCCGACGCGGCTGCCGCTGCCGCCCTGCAAACGACGGCCAACCTGACCGACGCGGTGGCACTGGGCCTCGTCTCGACGGTCGCCAACACGGCCGCCAGCACCGCTGCCGCCGTTGCCAGCCTGACCGATGCCGTGGCACTGGGCACCGCCTCGACAGCCGCCACGGTCGCCGCCAATACGGCAGCGGCCACGGCCGCCCTGACCGACGCCGTGGCCCTGGGCTTGACGGCCACCGTCGATACGGCCGCCGCCACCGCCGCACAAACGACGGCCAACCTGACGGATGCCGTCGCCCTGGGCCTGGTCGCGACCGTCAATGCCACCGCCGCCACGGCCGCCGCCACCGTCGCCGGCCTCACCGATGCCGTCCTGCTGGGCACCGCCCACACGCTCGACGTCACAGCCGCCACCGTGGCAGCCACCAAGGCCGCCTTGACGGATGCCGCCGCCCTGACCACCGTCGCCAACAACGATGCCGCCAATGCCACCGCCCTGGCGGCCTATTCGACTGCCCATCCACTCGACCTGGCGGCAGCACTGGCAGCCACCCTCGCCGCCACCACGGCATCCTTGTCGCTCGCCGCCGCGCAATCGGCGCAGGCCGATGATGCAGCTGCCGCTTCGACAGCGGCCACAGCCGCAGCATCCCTGACCGCCCTGAATAATGCGCTGGCGGCAGACAATGCCGCCACTGTCGCCGCCACCCTGGCCCTGACGTCCCAGGCGGCAGCCACGGCGGCGGCGCTGGACGACACGCTGGCGGTCACCGCCGCCGGCGTGGCTGCCACCTCGCTGGCAGCGGCCCAGGCGGCGCAGGCCGCCGATACCGCCGCCGCCGCGACGGCAGCGACGGCGGCCAATGCCCTGGCCGCCCTGAATGCGGCCCTGCAAGCGGACGCGAATGCGGCCGCCACGGCCGCTGCCGCCGTAACGGCGAGCGCGGCCACTGCCGGCGCCATCGCCGCCGATCTGGCCGCTGCCACGGCCGCCACTGTCGCCAACGTTTCGCAAGCGGCCGCGCAAGCGGCGCAACTGGCCGACAATGCCGCCGCCAGCGCCGCCACCATCGCCGCCAACGCGCTCGCTTCGCTGAATGCGGCCCTGGCCGACGATGCGGCAGCCGCTGCGGCTGTGCTGAACTCCACCAACGCCACGGCCGCCGCCGTTGCCGCTACCGCCGCCGACACGGCCGCCGCCGCCGCCGCCGCCCTGGCCGCCATCTCGGCCGCCGCCACGCAGCATGCGCAAGCGGACGATATCGCCGCTGCCTCCGCCGCCCTCACGGCATCCATCTCGCTGGCAGCCACCCAGGCCGCGCAGGCCGCCGACCTGGCCGTCGGCACGACCGCGACGGCGGCAGCGAACGCGCTGGCCGCCCTGAACCAGGCCCTGAACGACGACAGCCTCGCCGCCACTGCAGTCACGGCGGCGGCCAACGCCCAGGCAGCCCTGAGTGCGGCCACGACCACACTCAACGCGGCAATATTGACGGCCAGCGCCTCGCTCGCCGCCACCAATGCCGCCCTGGCCGACGACGCCACCGCGGCCAGCACGGCGGCAGCGGCGGCAGCGGCCCAGCTCATCGCCGATGCCGCGCTGCTGGCCGATGCAGGGCTGGCCGCGCTCGCAACGGCAGCCAACAATGCACTGGCAGCGGCCAGCGCAGCGCTGGCCGCCGACGACGCCGCCGCCAATGCCGCGCACACGGCCGCCCTCTCGGCGGCCGCCACGCTGGCGGCGCAACTGGCCGACACGGCAGCCCTCAACGCGCATGCCGCGCTCAACGCGGCCATCGCCAACCTGAACGCAGCCGTGACGGCCGATACCTACGCCACGGACGCCGACAATGACAGGACGCTGAAACTGAACCTCCTCCTCGCCGCCCGGGGTGCGGCCGACGCCGCGGCCCAGGCCAATGCCAATGCGGCTGCGGCCCATGCGGCGCTGGCGGCGGCCCAGGCCGACGATATGGCGGCGGCCACCGCTGCCGCCAATGCAACTGCCGCGCATGCGGCGGCGGTCGCGGCGCAAAACGCCGATGCCGCCGCGGCAGCGGCAGCGGCGCAAGCGGCCATTTCCCTGGCGGCCACCCTCAACGCCCAGGCCGACGACGCCACCGCGGCGGCGGCAGCCACGGCCGCCGCCAATGCGCAACTGGCGCTGGACGCAGCCCTGGCCGCCGACGCCAACGTCGCCGCCACCGCCGCAGCGGCAGCGGCCGCCCAGCTGGCGGCGCAAAACGCGCATGACGCCGATGTGGCGGCAGCTGCAGCGGCCGTTGCAGCGGCCATCACCCTGGCAGCCACGCAAGCGGCGCAGGCAGACGACGCGGCCGCCGCGCTGGCAGCGGCCAACGCCGCCAACGCCCAGGCAGCGCACAACGCCGCCGTCGCCGACGACCAGGCCGCAGCAGACGCCGCAGCAGCAGCGGCGCTGGCGCAAACGGCTGCTACGGCAGCGGCAGCCGCCGATGCCGCCGCCAGCGCCAGCGCCGCCGCAGCGGCAGCCTCACTGCTCGCCGCCCAGGCGGCACAGGCCGACGACACGGCAGCCAATCAGGCAGCGGCGAATGCCGCCGCAGCGACCGCCGCGCACACGGCCGCCATCGCCGCAGATGCCCTGGCCGTCAGCACGGCGGCAACAGCGGCCAGCGCACTGGCAGCGGCCACCGCCGCACAGAACGACGACGATGCCGCCGCAGCGGCAGCGGCCACTGCCGCCATTTCGCTGGCGCTCACCCAGGCGGCACAGGCCGATGATGCGGCGGCAGCGGCGGCCACGCTCAATGCCAACAACGCGGCGGCGGCAGCGCTGGCCGCCCATGCCGCCGATGCGGCCGCGCCGCTGGCGCAGGCGCAGGCCGCCGCTTCCCTGCTGGCCCTGCAAGCGGCGCAAGCCGACGATGCCGTCGCCGCCAGCGCAGCGGCAGCAGCGGCGCAAGCGCATGCCAATGCCAACGCGGCGCAGGCGGACGACGCGGCGGCGGTCCAGGCCAATGCCGACGCGCAGGCTGCCGACGCCGCCCTGGCACAAGCGAACGCCCTCGCCGCGCAGACCGACGCCAGCGCCCTGGCCGTCGTGGCGAATGCGGACGCCATCAACGCCGCCGCCGCGCAAGCGCTAGCCGATCAGACCGATGCCGTGGCGCTGACACTGGCCGCCGATGCGGCGGCGGCGGCGGCGCTGGCAGCGGCGCAAACGGCCGCCCTGACGGACGCCACTGCCCTGCTCCTGGCCGCCGATGCCGCAGCGGCGGCCGCCCTGCAAGCGCAGGTGCAGGCTGACCTGACGGACGCGGGTTCGCTGACGGTGGCGGCGAATGCCGATGCCGCGGCAGCGGCGGCGGCCCAGGCCCTGGCCGACCTGACGGACGCGAGCCAGCTCTTCGTGCTGAGCCAGAATGCCCTGCACAACCCGCTGACGGTGGCCGACTTCAGCACCGGCCTGCCGGCCGCCGGCGGCGACGTGATCGACATGTCCGCCATCGCCGACCTGACGGCAGCGGTGGCCGTGGGCGTCAATCTGAGCACGGACTTTGGCAACGACAACCTGTTCATCTTCGACGGCACGTCCGTGTCGATCGGCGCGGCGGCCAGCGCCATCGCGGCCGACAGCAGCGTCTTGTCGGGCCAGGGCTACATCGTCATCGCCGATGCGCAAAACAGCGGCGCCGTGACGGTGTATCACTCGAGTGACCTGAGCAACGCCAACGCCATCGACACGGCACTGGTGCTGCTCAGCGGGGTGAACATCACGCAACTGACGGCGGCCAACTTCGTCGTCTGAGGCAGGGCACCCACGCCAGGCGCCGCGCCTGGCACGGCAGCGGGAGCGCAAAGCAGCGCGCTCCCGCCACACCTTGAAATGCGTCAGGCCTAGTGCCGGAAAAATACGGGATGAGATTACGCGGTTTCCCAGCATTGTCTTCACTGCCACGCATCGCGGCCTTGCTGGCGGCCGTGTCCATGGCATCGGTATCGTCTTTCGCCGGCGCCCAGGGCGCCACCGCCTGGAGCTTCGACCAGGTCTTGCAGCAAGCGCTGCAGAGCCATCCCGCCGTGCAGGGCAAGCGCTCGGCGCAGGCAGCAGCGCGGGCCGAACTCGATGGCGCGCAATGGCAGCGCTTTCCCAGCCTGTCGGCAGAAGTGCCCACCGGTTCGCAGGAAACGGGCGGCGTGGTGCGCATCGAGCAGCCGCTGTGGAGCGGCGGCCGCATCGACGCCGGCATCGATGCGGCCGGCAGCCGGGTCGATGCGGCCGGCGCCGCCATCGAGGAAGAACGCCTGGTCCTCTCCTTGCGCGTGATCGCCGCCTACACGGAAGCGCTGCGCCAGACGGCGCGCGTGCGCTCGGCGGAGGGAGGGCTGGCCGAGCACCAGCGCCTGCTGGACATGATCAAGCGCCGCGTGGTGCAGTCGGTCAGTTCGCAGACAGACCAGCGCCTGGCCGAATCGCGCGCCTATCAGGCGGCCAACGACGTATCGAATGCGCGCCAGGCGCAGGAAAACGCGCTGGCGCAACTATCGCAACTGGCCGGCAAGCCCGTGCGCCTGGTCAGCGCCACGGGCATCGGCGTGGGCGAACCGCTGCCCGACGCCAGCCTGGAACGGGTCATGCGCCAGGCAATCGCCTACTCCCCCACCCTGCAGCGCCTCGATTTCGAGGCGCAGGCGGCCGATTCCGAGATCACCCTGCAGCGCTCGGCCTACATGCCGAAGGTGGTGCTGCGCATGGAAAAGCCGACGGGCGGCATCAATGCCGACAATCGCACGCGCGCCATGCTGGTGCTGCAGGCGCAGCCGGGCGCCGGCCTGTCGGCCAAGGCTGGCGTGGATGCGGCCGTGGCCCGGCGCGAAGGCGCGCGCGCCGCGCACGACGTGGCTGAACGCGAAGTGCGCGAACGTTTCACGCTGGACTGGAACGAGGCCGAAGCGAGCCGCCAGCGCCTGGGCAACGCGGGCGAAGCCAGCACCACCTCGACGCAGGTATTCGAATCGTATGCGCGCCAGTACGTGATCGGCCGCAAGAGCTGGAACGACGTGCTCAACGCCGTGCGCGAAGCGACCCAGGCGCAGTTTTCACTGGAAGACACGCGCGCGCAGGCGATTGCCGCCAGCCTGCGCCTGGCAGCGCAAACGGGCACCCTGGCCGGGCGCACGGCGCCGGCGGGCCTGGCACGCCCGAATTGACCGAATTGACACCGGCATGATGCCAACAGGAGACAGCGTGGATACCTCCATCAAACATGGCTTGCTGACACTCATCGAGCGCGCCGCCCGCCTGACGGGCCAGCACGTGGCCAGAGCGCGCCTGGCCGATTTGCAGCGCCAGCTCGATGACGCCGACGACAGCGGCGCCCCCGCAGTGTTCCTGACTACCCTCTGGCAGGCGGCCGGGCTGGAAGGCGCGGCGCGTCCGCTGCACGAGCCGACGCCGGGCGAGCTGCCGTTCGCCGTCTACAGCGCCAGCACGGGCTGGGGCCTGCTGCAGTCGCGCGGCGCCGATGGCGCCTGGCGCGGCGAAGGCATCGATGGGCGCGCCTTGCAGCTGGCGACACTGGCCGGCCTGACTTGCGTGGGCCTGCCGCGCCGCAGCGAAAAAAGCGGCGCCCGTCCCGGCGCCCTGGGCCTGGTGCGCAATGCCCTGTGGCTGAAGAAAAGCGTGTTTGTCGACGCCGTGCTGGCCACCGCGCTGGTCACCCTGCTGACCATGGCCACCTCGCTGTTTTCCATGCAGGTGTACGACCGCGTGATCCCGAACCAGAGCTTCAGCACCCTGTGGGTGCTGGTGGTGGGCGTGGCCCTGTCAATCGGCCTGGAATTCATCCTCAAGCAGGTGCGCAGCCGCATCGTCGACCACTCGTGCAATGACGTCGACCATGCATTGTCCGAGTGGTTTTTCCAGCGCATGCTGGGCATCCGCATGGAGGCACGCCCCGCTTCCGTCGGCACCCTGGCGGCGCAAGTGAAAGGCTTTGAAATGGTGCGCGGCGTGCTCACGTCCACGTCCCTGTTCGTGCTGACGGACGTGCCCTTCGCCGTGATTTTTCTCGCCATGATCACCATCATCGGCGGTTGGCTGGTCGTCGTGCCGCTGGTGGCCCTGCCGCTGGCCCTCGTGTGCGGCCTGATGTTCCAGCGCGCCATCGACAATCACACGCGCAAGAACCTCAACGCCAGCAACCGCAAGGCCGGCTTGCTGGTGGAAGCCGTCGATGGCGTCGAAACGCTCAAGGGCAGCAGCGCCGAATGGATGATGCAGGCGCGCTGGGCCGAACTGGTGGCCGAGAGCAGCCACGCGGAGCAGAATATCCGCGACTATGCGGCCCTGTCGCAAAACATCACGGCCGCCTTCCAGCAGCTGACCAACGTGGCGCTGATCTCCATGGGCGCGTGGTTCGTGGCGGAAAACCAGATGACCATGGGTGCCCTGATGGCCTGCACCATCATCAGCAACCGCGCGCTGATGCCCATCGTGCAGCTGCCCGCCGTGATGGTGCAGTGGGCGCATGCGCGCGCCTCGATCGACGGCCTGGAGCAAGTCATCAGCCTGCCCAACGAAGCGGACAACGCGCAATTCGCGCTGACGCCGCGCAGCCTCGATACGGGACTGCGCTTCGAACGCATCCGCTTTACGTATGGCGGCGCGCAAAAGGTGGCGCTGGAAGTGGAAAATCTCGCCATCCGCCCCGGCGAGCGCGTCGGCCTGGTGGGCGCCATCGGTTCGGGCAAGAGCACCCTGCTGAAACTGGCCTCGGGCCTGTACCAGCCGGCCGAAGGCAAGGTATATCTGGGCGACGTCGACATGGCCCTGCTGGCGCCGGCCGTGGTGCGCGAAATGATCGGCTACCTGCCGCAGGAAACGCGCCTGTTCAGCGGCACCCTGCGCGACAACCTGTTATTGGGGCTGGCCGACCCGGGCGAGGAAGCCATCCTCGCGGCGGCCAAACGCACAGGGTTGATCGAGCTGATACTGGGCCAGCCACGGGGGCTGGCGCTGGGCATTACCGAAGGCGGGCGCGGCGTGTCGGGCGGCCAGCGCCAGTTGATCGCCGTCACGCGCCTGCTGCTGGCCAAGCCGCGCATCTGGCTGCTCGATGAACCGACGGGCGCCATGGATGCGAAGACGGAAGCGCGCATCGTCGGGCTATTGGGCGAACTGGCGGCCGAAGGCGTGAGCATAGTCGCCACGACGCACAAGAACGCCCTGCTGCCCCTGCTCGACCGCCTGGTGGTGCTGCAGACGGGCCGCGTGCTGCTCGACGGCCCGCGCGATGCCGTGCTGGCCAAACTGTCGGGCAAGCCGCAGGCGGTGCCCACGCCGGTAGCCGCAGCTGCGCCAGTGGCGCAAGGGGCCGTGGCATGAAGCTCGCCAGGGTCGAAGCGAAAGAGGAAGCGAAACGGGGCCGGCTGCTGATCTGGAGCTGCACGCTAGCGCTGGCGGGTGTCATCGCCTGGGCTTCGTGGGCGGAGCTGGACCAGGTCACGCGCGCCAACGGCCAGGTGATCGCCAGTTCGCGCAACCAGATCATCCAGGTAGCCGATGGCGGCGTGCTGGCCGAGCTGCGCGTGCATGAAGGCAGCGTGGTGAAAAAGGGCGAATTGCTGGCGCGCTTCGACCGCACACGGGCCGAGACAAGCTACCTGGAAAGCACGGCCAAGGCGGCCGGGCTGAAGGCGGCGGTGGCGCGCCTGCAGGCGGAAGTGTTTGGCGGCGCGCCGAAGTTCCCCGCCGAATTGCAGGCGTTCCCCGAGTTTCGCGCCAACCAGCTGGCCCTGTTCAGCAAGCGCCAAGGCGCCGTGCAAGCGGAAGTGAGTTCGCTGGACAGCGCCATGAAGCTGATCAAGGAAGAGCTGGAAATGAATCTGCCGCTGCTGGAAACGGGCGATGTCAGCCGCGCCGAGGTGCTGAAACTGCGGCGCCAGGTGGTCGACATCCAGGCGCAGATCACCAACCGGCGCAACAAATACCTGCAAGACAGCCAGACGGACCTGGTGAAAGCCCAGGAAGACCTGGCCGGCGTGCTGCAGACGGTGACGCAGCGCAAGGAGCAGCTGGGCTCGACGGACATTTACGCGCCAACCGACGGCATCGTGCGCAATGTGCGCCTCACCACCCTGGGCGGCGTGGCCAAGCCGGGCGAGGAAATCCTGCAAATCGTGCCCACCGACGACGACCTGATCATCGAGGCGAAAGTCAAGCCGGCCGACATCGCCTTCATCAAGCCCGGCCTGCCCACGGCAGTGAAACTGGACGCCTACGACTACGGCATCTACGGGCGCCTGCGCGGCACCGTCAGCTACATCAGCGCGGACACTTTAAGTGAAGACAACAAGGGCAACGAGCAGCCGTACTACCGCGTGCAAATCAAGACCAGCGGGCGCAAGCTGATGGGCAAGAATGGCGAGCCGATCTTGATCCAGCCCGGCATGACGGCCACCGTGGAAATCAACACGGGACGCAAAACTGTCTTGCGCTATCTGACGAAACCGATCAGCAAGACGCTCTCGGAGTCGATGGGGGAGCGCTGACGCAGCGGGCTGTTTCAGCCAGCAGGCTTCAGCCGGCCGATTTCAATTGACCAATGACGCTGGCCACCTTGGCCGTAATCATGTCGACCGCGGGGCCATTGGCGCCATGCGGCAAAATGACATCGGCGTTGCGCTTGGTGGGCTCGATGAATTGCTTGTGCATCGGGCGTACGGTTTCCAGATACTGCTCGATGACGCTTTCCACCGAACGCCCACGTTCGGTGATATCGCGTTGCATGCGGCGGATGAAGCGCACGTCGGAGGCCGTATCGACAAAGATCTTCAGCGACATCATGTTGCGCAAGTCTTCGTCATACAAGGCAAACAGGCCTTCGATCACGATCACCGGCGCCGGCTTGACGGGAATGGTCCTGTTGGAGCGGTTGTGCAGCGTGAAGTCGTACTCGGGCATGTCGATCGCGACACCATTGCGCAAGGCCTGGATGTGCTGCACCAGCAATGGCCACTCGAACGCCTGCGGATGGTCATAATTCTGCTGGCGCCGGACTTCAGGGGAGAGATGGGTTTGGTCGCAGTAGTAGTCGTCCTGCATCACGACCGAGACCATGTCGGCGCCAAACGACGCCAGCACTTGTTGGGATACGGTGGACTTGCCACTGCCGCTTCCGCCAGCGACACCAATAACAAACGGTTGGAAGGAAATATTATTCATGCCGAATGATACCGGAAACGCGGCCGGACTGACAGGGAGCGGCTGCAAAGCCGGGCCTGTCACGCGCCATGCACCAGCCGCGCATACAGCTCGGCCACCCGCTCTGCCGTGATGCCGTCGCGCTGTTCGATGGCCAGCGGATGCCCCGTCGGCTCCAGCTCGATGCACGGGCGCACGCCATCGTCGCGCAGATGGACGCGGGTTTTCAGGTTCAGGGTATCCGGGTACACGGGCAGCTGTGTGCTGAGCCAGCCGAAGAAGGGGCCGATGTGCGCCCGCTGCGCGTCATTGAAGCAGGCGTCCCAGGCGTCGAAGCTCTCGCCGCTCAGCGACACCCACACGCCCCAGCTGAACGGCTCTTCCGAGCCATGCACGGGGATGTCGATGGTGGCGCGCACGAAGCAGTGCGCTTCGTCGACGATGCAGGCGTCGCTGTCGAGTTGGCAGCGCGCTTCGCGCTCGGCGGGCGCCATCTGCTCATACAGCCACGGCGCATTGGCGCCAAAGCTGGGCATGCCCGTGTGGGTCTCGCCGCAGGAGCGGCACAGGAAGGAAAACGTCATGCGTGCAGTGACGTTATTCGAACTGTTTGCGGAATGCCTCGAACTGCGCCGCCAGGCCATCGAAGTCGCTGCGCAATTGCAGCACTTCCTGTTCCAGCTGGGCCACCCGGCTGCCCTGCTGCGGCGCGCTGACGGCGCCCGCAAAACCGGCGGCCGTCTCGATCTGCGCCAGCGCTGCTTCGCCGCCCAGCAAGTGGCCGTAGCGCGGCTCCTTGGCGCCGGGGGCGACAGCCAGCTTGGCCACCAGCGGCGGGTATTTGTCGATCAGGAACTGCAGGCCGGATTCCACTTCCGCCACCGACTTGAATTCATGCACGCGGCCACTGCGGCTGCGGATTTCGCCCGCCGTCTGCAAGCCGCGCAGCATCAATATCGTCAGGATGGCCAGTTTATCTTGCTCCAGCGACCACTTGATGCGCATGCGGTGTTCGTACTTGGCGACCCGTGCGCCGGCCTGCGTAATGCCGTTGACGAACTTGCGTTGCATCAAACGCTGCAGCACGTCGTAGACGGTTTCTTCGGAGAGGGCCATGACGGGGTCGCGGCTGGACAATTGATTGCAGCCGTTGGTCAGGGCATTCAGGGAGAGCGGGTAGCTGTCCGGCGTCAGCGCTTCCTTTTCGGCCAGCACGGCCAGCACGCGGATCTCGAAGGGGTCGAGCAGATTCGGATTGTCGCTACTTTTTTCTGCTGCGTTTTCAGCGATGTTTACGTCTGTAGTCATGCCTGTATCCTTAGTCAACCAGCTTGTTCATTTGCTCGGAATCGAATTTATCACATTCAGGCACAGCCTGGCAGCAGATGCCCGCCGCCTTCAGGGTGACGAGGATGGTTTCGATGCGCTGTTCCTGCGCCACGGCATGCGTGATCAAGCCTTGCAGGGCTTTCGACAGCGGGTCGTCGCCATTGGGCGTCACGCCATACGCGGCGAACAGGTGGGCCGTGCTGCCCTCGCGCAGGGCGCTGACATCCTTTTGCACGATGTGTGCGGGATTGCCGACAGCCGTGGCGCCCGATGGCACGGGTTTGAGCACCACGGCGTTCGAGCCCACCTTGGCGTACTCGCCCACCGTGAAGCTGCCCAGCACCTGGGCGCCGGCGCCGACAATGACGCCGCGCTCCAGGGTCGGATGGCGTTTGCTGCCGCTATGCAGCGAGGTGCCGCCCAGAGTCACGCCCTGGTAAATGGTGCAATCGTCGCCGACGATGGCTGTCTCGCCGATCACCACGCCGAAGCCATGGTCGATGAAGACGCGCCGGCCGATGACCGCGCCCGGATGGATCTCGATGCCCGTGATGATGCGGGCGATATATGAAATGAAGCGCCCCACCCACTTCATGTGCCGCGTCCAGCACCAGTTTGCCCAGCCATGCATGACAATCGCGTGCAAGCCCGGATAACAGGTCAGCACCTCCCAGCCATTGCGGGCGGCGGGGTCACGTTCAATGATGCTGTTGATATCTTCGCGCAGGTGGTGGAACATTAGACGGATTTCTGAATAGGTAAGAGACAAGACGCAAATGGTAGCGTATTCGGCGGCGTGCTGCCGGAGAGGCAGATAAACAACCGCCGCCTCAAGGGCGGCGGCTGATTTTTGGAAGCACTACAAAACGTTCAGGACGTTCTTAAGCTTCTAAAGCAATCCGCTGGCGGCGGGCTTCGTAGAGACACACGCCCGATGCCACGGACACGTTCAGACTCTCGACGGAGCCGAACATCGGGATGCTGACGAGGATATCGCAGGTGTCGCGCGTCAAACGGCGCATGCCTTCGCCTTCGGAACCCATGACGAGGGCCGTCGGGCCCGTGAAATCGGCTTCGTACAAGCCTTTTTCGCCGTCGTCCGAAGTGCCGATCAGCCAGATGCCGCGTTCCTTGAGTTCACGCATGGTGCGCGCCAGGTTCGTCACGGTGATGTACGGAACGGTTTCGGCGGCGCCGCTGGCGACCTTGGCGGCCGTGGCATTCAAGCCCACGGCGCGGTCTTTCGGCACGATGACGGCATGTGCGCCGACGCCGTCGGCCACGCGCAGGCAGGCGCCCAGGTTGTGCGGGTCGGTGATGCCATCGAGAATCAGCAGCAGTGGCGGACCGTCGATGGCGTCCAGCAGCTCATCGAGATTGCGCGCCAGCGACAGTTGCGACGCAAACGCGATCACGCCCTGGTGGCGGCGCGTGCCGACGATCTTGTCCAGACGCGACGAGTCGACGGGCATGACGCGCACGTTGGCCGCTTTGGCGGCGGCGATCATGTCCTTCATGCGGCCATCAACGCGGCTGGCATCGACGAAAATTTCTTCCACGGACGACGCTTCATGACGCAAACGCGAGGTGACGGCGTGGAAGCCGAAAATCATTTTATTCTTCATGTGTTATCGTTTCTTTTATCGCTTGTTCTTGCTTGATTTTGATACAGTTTTTGCTGCACGTGGTGCCGCCGCAGCGGGTGCCGCGGCTGGTTTATTGCTGCGCTTGGGCGCGGCTGCCTTGGGGGCTGCCGCCTTAGGGGCTTCCTTCAGGGCTGCCTTGGCTGCAGGCTTGGCTTGCGCCTTGGCGCCGTTGGAACGGCCGCCGTAACCATTGCCGGCCTTGCCGCCGGTGTTGGCGCCGGCTTTGATCTCATGGCGCTGCTCGGTCGCAGGACCGGGCTTGACCATGGATTTCTTTTCGCCCTTGCGCTTGCCGCCAGCTTGCTTGGCTGGCGCTTCTTCGCCCGCCAGTTCCGCATCGGTGACCAGGCGCAGGTCGATCTTGCGCGTTTCCAGGTCGACACGCGCCACTTGCACCGTCAGACGGTCGGTCAGCTGATAACGTTTTCCCGTGCGTTCGCCGCGCAATTCATGGCGCGCATCGTCGTACTGGAAGTAGTCGGTGCCCAGCTCGGTGACATGCACCAGGCCTTCGACAAACAGGGTATCGAGTTGCACGAAGACGCCGAAGGTAGTCACGCCGGTAATCGTGCCGGTGAATTCTTCGCCCAGTTTGTCTTGCATGAAGTAGCACTTCAGCCACGCCTCGACGTCGCGCGACGCTTCGTCGGCGCGGCGCTCGTTGGCCGAGCAATGCACGCCCAGCGCGTCCCAGATCGTCAGGTCCGTCTTCTTCGGTTTGCCGTCGGCCTTGTCCTTGGCCTGCTGCTTGCGCGTGGCGTTCGACACGTTCGTGTTCAGCACGGTCTTCTCGGACAGCTTAGGCTCGTATTTCTTGCCTTGCAAAATGGCCTTGATGGCGCGGTGCGTCAGCAGGTCGGGATAGCGGCGGATCGGGCTGGTGAAGTGGGCATACGCCTCGTACGCCAGGCCGAAGTGACCGATATTGTCCGGACTGTAGACGGCTTGCTGCATCGAACGCAGCAGCATCGTTTGCAGCAGGGCAGCGTCGGGACGCGCCTTGATCTGTTGCATCAGAGTCTGATAATCGGATGCCGACGGCGTATCGCCGCCCGTCAGGTTCAGGCCGACTTGCTTGAGGAAGGTGCGCACTTGCGTGAGCTTTTCCTTGGTCGGGCTGGCGTGAATGCGGTAGGTGCCTGGATGCTTATTACGCAGCAACAAATCGGCCGCGCAGACGTTGGCCGCCAACATGCACTCTTCGATGATCTTGTGCGCTTCGTTGCGCGTGCGGGGAATGATCTTTTCGATCTTGCCGGCGCTATTGCAGACGATATACGTTTCCGTCGTCTCGAAATCGATGGCGCCACGCTCCGTACGCGCCTTCAGCAAGGCGCGGTAGACGGCTTCCAGATTTTGCAGGTGCGGCAGGATGTCCGCGCGGCGTGCCGCTTCGGGCCCCTTGGTGTTGCCCAGCACGGCAGCGACTTCGTCATACGTGAGGCGTGCGGCCGAATGGATCACGGCCGGGTAGAACTGGTACGCCTTCAGCTCGCCCTTGTCGCTGACGACGGCGTCGCAGACGAGGGTCAAGCGGTCGACGGCCGGGTTCAGCGAGCACAAGCCATTCGACAGTTTTTCCGGCAGCATCGGGATCACGCGGCGCGGGAAGTAGACGGACGTGCTGCGTTCGAGCGCATCGGCATCGAGCGCGTCGTTCGGCTTCACGTAATGGCTGACGTCGGCAATCGCCACGATCAGGCGGAAGCAGTTGGCGCGGCCAATCTTGACGGGTTCACAATATACGGCATCGTCGAAATCGCGCGCGTCTTCGCCGTCGATGGTGACGAGTGGCACGTCGCGCAGGTCGACACGCTCTTTCAAGTCGGCGGCACGCACTTCGAACGGCAGTTTTTCAGCTTGCTTGAGGGCGGCGGCGGAGAAGATGTGCGGCACGTTGAATTTGCGCACGGCAATTTCAATTTCCATGCCGGGATCATCCAGCGCACCCAGCACTTCGACGATCTTGCCGACCGGCTGCTTGAAACGCATCGGTTGCTCGGTCAGCTCGACACTGACGATCTGGCCAGCCTTCGCCTTGCCCACCGAGCCGGTGACGAGAATGTCCTGGCCGATGCGCTGGTCTTCCGGCGCCACCACCCAGGTACCGTTTTCCTGAATCAGGCGGCCGATGACGTGGCTATTGGCGCGGTAGGTGACTTCGACGATCGTGCCTTCAGGGCGGCCGCGGCGGTCCGTGCCGACAATGCGCGCCATGACCTTGTCGCCATGCAGTACTTTCTGCATTTCTTTCTCAGGCAGGAACAGGTCGGCGCTGGCGTCGTCGGGAATGACGAAACCGAAGCCGTCACGGTGGCTGGTGACGCGACCGGCGACCAGCGCGCTCTGGTCGGCCAGGCTGAATACACCGCTGGCGTCAGACTTCAGCTGGCCGTCGCGCTCCATCGCCTTCAGGCGACGGACCAGGACATCCATGGAATCGGCATGCACTTGCAGCGTTTTCCCGAGAGACTGCGGGTCGAGAGGCGCGTTGACGCTGCGGAATATGCCGAGAATGTCCTCCCGGCTGGGGATGGTGTGGGTATTTTGGCTCAAAAGTATTTCTATAGTTGTTATTGACAGTGATCAAACGGAGAACAAAGACCGATGACATCACCGTCAATATTGACACGGTGATGTCCGGTAGTGTACCGGAGGACGCCTTGGTTTGCCTAACGGACAGCGTAGCGGAAACCGAACAAGTGCCCCGCCGATGAAAAAAAGGAGAAAAGCTGCGCAATGCATTTGACTTCGGCAAATATTGCTCTATAATCCTGGTCTCTTGCAGCGACAAACCTTCACGGGGATGCAGTTGCAGGAAAGCGGTACAGGGTTGATGTGCAGTATGGAGCGAAAGCTCATCTGGCGCAAAACTCTTCAAGTCGCTATAATAGCAGAATTGTTGTGAAGTTATTTTTCAACAAGTACGCTAGCAGTAAAAGTAATAAGTCACAGTAGTATCAGTGCCCACGTGGCGGAATTGGTAGACGCGCATGGTTCAGGTCCATGTGCCTTCGGGTGTAGGGGTTCGAGTCCCTTCGTGGGCACCATTACCTAATTCGCAAAAAAGCCGCAAACTTTCACGAGTTTGCGGCTTTTTTCATTTCCGCAGCGAAAAGCCCCCCCCCCTACCCCTGCAAGTCCGCAGCACTACGGCAGCCCATCTGCACGGGGAAACGCTGAAAAAACAGGCAGATTTAAGCTTTTTTCATAGGGAGCAGCCCTTTTCAAGCGAAAAAACATGTTTCTTGAAGAAAAGTGCAAAATGTTGATTGACCGAATCCGCGCCAGCCCTTATGATTTTGTCCTCGCTGCAGAACACGCAGCGGCAAGCAGCAAGCAGTAACAATGCCCACGTGGCGGAATTGGTAGACGCGCATGGTTCAGGTCCATGTGCCTTCGGGTGTAGGGGTTCGAGTCCCTTCGTGGGCACCACCAGCAACAAGTTGTCGATTGTTGTGATCCGCAGTACAGTACTAAGATAGTAGTAACAAGCAGCACAATGCCCACGTGGCGGAATTGGTAGACGCGCATGGTTCAGGTCCATGTGCCTTCGGGTGTAGGGGTTCGAGTCCCTTCGTGGGCACCACCAGCGACGAGTTGTTTTCGTTGTAGTCCGCAGTATAGTAGTGAGATACAAGTAGTAGCAGCATCAGTGCCCACGTGGCGGAATTGGTAGACGCGCATGGTTCAGGTCCATGTGCCTTCGGGTGTAGGGGTTCGAGTCCCTTCGTGGGCACCATTACCTAATTCGCAAAAAAGCCGCAAACTTTCATGAGTTTGCGGCTTTTTTCATTTCAGAACGCCATGCGACTTCCCTCGCCTATGGCGCCCTCCCTCCCCTTATGTGGCCAGCGCCACCTTGACGGCATCAGCCAGGCTCGTCGTCGGACGGCCAATCAGCGCGCTCAATTGCTTGCCATTGTCTTCCAGGCCACCCTTGGCCACGCCCGCATCGGAATCGGCCAGCAGGCCGGCAAAGCCTTCCGGCACGCCCACGTTCACCAGCGCCGCCTGGAAATCCGCCTGCGGCAAATCTTTGTAGACGATTGCCTTGCCCGACTGGCGCGCCACTTCGGCCGCGTACTCGGCCAGGGTAAAGCCGTGATCGCCAGCGAGTTCATAAATGGCTTGCGGCTGGGCCGCCGTCAGCACGGCGGCGGCAGCGGCCGCGTAATCCAGACGCGCGGCGGACGAGAAGCGCCCGTTTTGCGCCGCGCCCAGCACGACGCCATGCTCGAGCACGGGCGCCAGGTGCTCCGTATGGTTTTCCAGGTACCAGCCGTTGCGCAGGAAAGTGTAGGGCAGATTGGCTGCGCGAATGGCCGCTTCCGTGATGACGTGCTCGGCGGCCAGGCCCAGCGGCGACGTGTCGGCGCGCAAGACGCTGGTATAGGCCAGCAGAGACACGCCGGCCCGCTTGGCCGCATCGATGACGTTCTGGTGCTGCTGCGCGCGCTGACCCACCTCGCTCGACGAAATCAGCAGGATTTTCCTTGCGCCCTTGAACGCCGCATCGAGGCTGGCGCCATCGTTGTAATCGGCCTGGCGCACTTGTACGCCCAGCGCAACCAGGTTGGCGGCCTTGGCCGGGTTGCGCACGGCGGCGATGATGTTGGCTGCGGGGACGGATGTGAGCAGGCTGGCGATGACGTGCTGGCCCAGATTGCCTGTGGCGCCGGTGATGACGATCATGATTTTTCCTTGGAGGGTGGGTGGCAAAAACCTATAATAGGACTATTACTTACTTATTGTAAGTACATACCTTTTGGTAAGTATGAATTTCCCCTAGAACTTGAAGGCCAACTATCATGTCCACAGACACTCCCGGCGCCAACTTGCGCGCCGCCCTCGCCCGGCAAAACCAGGGCGCGCACCTGCTGGCGGCGGCCTGCCCGTCGCGTGTCGTGCTCAGCCACCTGACCAGCCGCTGGGCCGTGCTGGTGCTGGTACTGCTGCTGAGCGGCACGCGGCGCTTCAGCGCATTGCGCCGTGAAGTGGGCGGCGTCAGCGAAAAAATGCTGGCGCAAACCCTGGAAGCGCTGGCAGGCGACGGTTTCGTGCTGCGCCAGGCGTATCTGGTGATACCGCCCAAGGTGGAGTACAGCCTCACGCCGCTGGGACGCGAGGCGGCCGAACGCCTGGCCGTGCTGGTCGACTGGATAGAGGATAATTACCCGCGCATCGAACAGGCGCGCGCGGCCCTGGAAGCGGCACCGGCAGCGCAAAAAGCGGCTTGAACAGATTGCTTTTGGCCATCAAGAATTATCGTTTACTCCTACTTGCCTTGATGTAATACTAGGCCCATGAAACGCGTAAGGGCGCGACACCATGAACCAGTTGATTTCTTCCATCACCGACCGGGCCAATGTGCTACTGGTCAGCAATTCGCCGAATGATGTGCGCGAACTGCTGTATGTGCTGGACCGGCATAACCTGGGCACGGGACTGGCAGGCGATATCGACGAAGGCGTGGAACTGGCGGCCGGCGGCACCGACCTGATCCTGCTCGACGCTGCCCTGGCGGGCACGAATATCGGCGCCACCTGCATGCGCCTGCGCAATGCGGGCGGACGCCACGGCGTGCCCCTGCTGCTGATGTCGGCCACCCCCAGCGCCGAGGAGCAAGGCCGCAGCGTGGGCGCCGGCGCCAGCGACTACATCAAGATGCCCTTCAATGCGCGCGACGTGGCGGAAAAAATCCTCATGGAACTGGCGCTGCACAAGGCCGAGGCGCCCGCGCCGCGTGCCGTTACGCGGCCCGTGCATCCGCAAACGCTGGAAGTCAATTACCACTCCATCCTGGCCGGCTCGCCCGACGCCGTGCTGCTGTTCGATATCGACAACCGCCTGCTGATCGACGCCAACCACCTGGCCGAAGAGTTGTTCGGCATGCCACTGGCCGAACTGCTGCAAGGCGGAATGGAGCCGCTGTTTCCCCAACATCAGGGCGATGGCCGCGCCTCGCCGCAACTGCTGGAAGAAAAGATCCGCGATACCTTGCAAGGCAAGATCGTCGTCTTCCGCGCCAGCTGCTGCCACCGCGACAGCCACCCGATCGCCTGCGAAATCCGGCTGATGCGCCTGTCCGTGCCGGGCCGCCAGCTGGTGCATGCGCGCATCATCGACTTGACCGAACGCAACCTCGCCGAAACGATGCGCGCGGGCCAGAGCACCCTGCTGGAAATGGTCGCCAAGGGCGCCCCCCTGGTCCCCACCCTGGACCACTTACTGTTATTGATCGAAGGCCAGTCGCGCGGCGTGCTCTGCTCCATCATGCTGCTCGACGATGACGGCATCCACATGCACAGCGCGGCCGGCCCCAGCCTGCCGCCAGACTACATGGCGCTGCTCGAAGGCGTGGCCATCGGCCCCGGCGTGGGGTCTTGCGGCACAGCCATGTTCCTGCGCGAACCGGTGGTGGTCAGCGACATCATGCGCGATCCGCTGTGGGCGCCCTACCGCGAGCTGGCGGCGCCGTTCGGCTTGCGCGCCTGCTGGTCGCGCCCCATCTTCGGCCAGGATGGCGCAGTGCTCGGCTCGTTTGCCATGTACTACCGCGAAGTGCGCCAGCCCGACGCGCGCGACCTGGAACTGATCGACACGGCCACCGACCTGGCCGGCATCGCCATTGGCCGCATGCGCCACGAACGCGAGCTGCAGCGCCACCGCGCTCACCTGGAAGAGCTGGTGGCCGAACGCACGGCCGCCCTGACGCAGGCCAAGGAACACTCGGAGCAAACCAACCTCGAACTGGCCGCCGCGCTGGAAAACCTATCCATCACGCAGGAAGAACTGGTACGCCGCGACAAGCTGGCCGCGCTCGGCGCGCTGGTGGCCGGCATCGCGCACGAACTCAATACGCCGATCGGCAACGGCCTGGTGGTGGCCACCACCATGGCCGAGCGCACGCGCGAAATCCAGGCCAGCTTCCAGGGTGGCTTGCGGCGCTCCGAACTGGGCGCCTACCTGACCCAGGCCAGCGAGGCGGACGCCATCATGCTGCGCAACCTGCAGCGCGCCGCCGACCTGGTCTCGAGCTTCAAGCAGATCGCCGTCGACCGCGCCAGCTCGCAACGGCGCCACTTCCTGCTGCGCCAGTTCGTGGCCGAACTGATGCTGCCCCTGTCCACGCAGCTCAAGGCCGCCGGCCTGAGCCTGACGCAGGACGTGCCGGACGGCCTGGCCATGGACAGCTATCCGGGTCCGCTGGGCCAGGTACTGAGCAATCTGCTGGAAAACTGCCTGCGCCATGCCTTCGAGGGCCGCAGCGGCGGCAGCATCGCCATCACGGCGCGCAGCAGCGACGACGGGCAGACGATCACCCTGTCCATCGCCGACACGGGCGTGGGCATCGCCGCCGACGACCTGGCGCACGTCTACGACCCCTTCTTCACGACCAAGCTCGGTTCCGGCGGCTCTGGTCTGGGCCTGCATGTGGCGCACAACATCGTTACGGGCGTGCTGGGCGGCCATATCGACGCCACCAGCAGCACCGGCGCCGGCAGCGGCACCACCTTCACCCTGCAGCTACCCGCTGCGGCGCCGCAAGCGCCCGCCCCCTGAATGGCAGGCGCGCTACAATGCCGGCAAGCATTTCTTTCGGAGCACTCATGAAATACCTGACCGCTGCAACCCTGCTGGCAGCGTGCGCCTGCGCGATGGCTGGACCTGCCCCCTGGTACAAATGGCGCAGCAAGATCGACGGCACCCTGGCGTGCGCCCAGTCGACCCTGGGATTTGGCTGGGAACTGGCCTCGGGGCCGTACAAAGATAGCCGTTGCGAAAAACCGGCGCTTGTTAAATAATGGGGCCATGACCACACGGGGCACCGGCTTGAGATCAAGCGATGGCATTGCGGCGTCGAAAGAGTATGGAACGATAAGAACGTATCTATTCAAACCGAGGAGACCACATGTTTACGAATCCCGAACAATTCGCATCGGCCACCAAGGCCCTGTTTGAATTCCAGCTGATGACCTTCAACACCCTCACCTCCAAGGCAGTACAAGGCGTGGAACAGGTATTGGCGCTGAACATGGCCACCGCCAAGTCCGGCATCGAGGATGGCCTTGCCGCCGGCAAGGAAATCAGCCAGGCCAAGGATCCGAAGGCCGCCATGGCCGCCGCCGCCGCCCAGCTGCAACCGGGCGTGGCCGGCGCGAAAGCGTACAAACAGCAACTCGACGACATCATCAAGGAAATTCACACGGAATTCACCACGGCCGCCGAAGCCCACGTGGCCGAAGCGAAAAGCAATTTGAGCGCCCTGATCTACGACGTCACGAAAAACGTGCCGCCAGGCTCGGAAAACGCTGTTGCCATCGTCAAGGCCGCCATCGATAACGCCTTCCTCGGTTACGAGCAAGTCACCAAGGCCACGAAACAGGCCGTCAAGACGGTGGAAGAGCAGATCGCCAAGGCCAGCGCGCAAGTGGCGCAGGCAACGGAACAAGCCACCGCCGGCGCACAAGCTGCGGCTGACAAGGCGGCGCCTGCGGCCAAGCCGAAGGCTGCTAAAAAGTAAGCGATGTAGGTCGGATTAGCGCGGCAACGCCGGGCGTAATCCGACGCATTGTTGGCGCCAATGGTGATGTCGGGTTACGCGCGCAGCGCTAACCCGACCTACAACCCGGCCGACGACACATCCACCGGCATGATCCGGTACACGCAGCGCCTCCCCCCCTCCAGCAAATACTCGCTGCGCTCCACCTTGCAATCGTCCCCCAATACGCGCTGAAAGATGGCCAGCTCCGAGCGGCAGAAATTCTGGCACGCCGTGGCGGCTGCGCAGATCGGGCAATGGTTTTCCACCAGCAAGACACTGCCATCGTCCTGTGGTTCCGCATGGGCCATGTAACCCTCGCCATCGCGCGCCCGCGCCAGGCTGTCCACTCTTTGCGCCAGATCAAGCCGAGGATCGACCAGCTGGCCGTAAGCGGCTTGGCTGCTGCGTTCGCGCGCGCCGATCAGTTTATCCAGGCCTACCTCGCCGAACAGGGTTTTGACTTGCGCTATCAATTCCAGGGTCAGGTCGGCATGGCGGTCGGGAAAGCGCGCGTGACCCTGCTGCGTCAGTGCCCAGCGCCGCGACGGACGTCCCACCTTGTCGGCCACGTCCTCGAAAGCCACCAGGCCACGTTCCAGCGCCGCTTCGAGCTGGCGCCGCGCGCCCATGGAGGTGATATCGAGCAAGGCCGCCAGTTGCTGCGCCGTCTGCGGCCCGCGCATCTTCAGCAGGAACAGCGTCTGCTCCGACGTGTTCATGCTCGCGCTCATGCCACGGCCTTGGCGTCAACGGCGCCGTCCAGCTGGCGGCGCCAGGCTGCCATGCGCCACGCGGCCCAGGCGGCGGACAAGGCGCCCGCGACGAGGATCAGCCGCGTGTCGATCAGGGTCAGCACCGAGCCGCTCAGGGCCACGACGATGTTGGCGATGCAAAAGGTGGTGGCCAGCAAGCCCATCACGGCGCCCTGCCCGTGCGCGCTGAAGCGTTCGGCGCACCAGCCCTGGATCACCGTGTTGTACAGCGCATTCGGAATGCCGAATAGCACGATGGCGGCGATGCCCACCCAGATATTGCCCATCGCCAAGATTCCTACGGCCAGCGCCACGCCGCAGGCATACCAGCTGGCGCGCAGCAAGGGCGCATGGCGGCTGGGACCGCCCGCCAGCAGCGAGGTGATGGTCATCGTACCGCACAGGCCCACATTCACCCAGGCAATCTCCTGCGCATGGTAATTGGCCGTCTCGACCAGCCACAGCGGATAGAACTCGTAAAAGCTGGCCACGCCGCAGGTCAGCGCCAGTTGCACGATGAACAGGGTGCGCAGCTCCTCATGGCGCAGCAGGTTCAGCGCATGGCGGTCGCGCGCCACTTGCCACCACGACGTCGTCAATAGCGAAGGCGTTTCGCGCGGCAAGCCGGCAGCCACCAGCACGGCGACGAGCATCAGGGCGGCGGCGGCGATCCAGAACGGCACCGTCACGCCCCAATGCAAGGTTGCGCCCGCCAGGATCGGGCCCACCAGCCAGCCCAGGTAAAACGCGCCGTTCAGCCACGACATGGCGCGCAGGCGCAGCGGTCCCGTCAATTGGTCGGCCAGCATGGCGCGCGCCACGGCGCCGTTCCCCTCCAGCAAACCCGTGATGAAACGGGCGACGATGAACAGCGGATAGGACTGGATCACCAGCGCCCAGGCCGTGATGGCGTGGCCAATGGCGGCGCCCACGGCCGTGCGCATCAGCAAGGGACGGCGGCCATAGCGGTCCGACAAGGGGCCCAGCAGAGCAGAGCCGATCAGCAAGCCCAGCGGATTGATGGTCAGCGCCAGGCCGAACAGCAATTTCGACGGCAAGCCGAGGAAATTGTTAAAGGCATTCGGCGCCTCGGCGGCGAACAGGGGCGGCAGGATAGGATACGGCAGCGAGGCACCGATGGTCGACAGCAGTGCCAGCAAACAGGCGGCGGAAATCAGGATGATGTTTTTCATGCGGGCTCGATGTATATGGTCTGGCAAGACTACGTGAGCACGCCACATAAGTAAACTAAAATGTTTATTAATTATGCCAGGCATTGCCGCCATGACGCGTACCGTGCGCGCCACCGCCTCGGCTATCATGCCCCCATGAATCACGTTTAACAGGGCAAACATGACACTGTCAGAAATTGAACAGCAACACGGCTTCACCTATCCTCCACTGTATCTTCAACTGGAGCGCGACGGCATGCTGGCCGTGGGTGAATATGGCCCCGACTGGTACAAGCTGGTGTATCCCACCTTGACAGACCGGCCCACCCTGCTGCTGCACGCGGACGATTTCGAGTTGCTGAGCATCAAGGCCGTAGCGGCAGCCATGGAAGAACTGGCCGATCCCGACGACTACCGGCAGATCGATCCTGCCCTGCGCTTCATCCCGTTCGCGCAAACGGGCGCCGGCGACCACTACTGCTTTTTCGTATCCGGCCAGCAGGACGGCGAGATGCCCATCGTGCTGCTGTGGCACGACCAGAATGAAGCCCAGTATCTGGCGAAAAACCTGCAGGACTTCCTGTTTCACATGTTGTTGAGCAGCATGGCCGACCAGGATACTTACAACGAGGTCAGCGACGAGGAGTTCAGGGATCAACTGGCAAAAACCCTGGGCACGCATGCGCGCTACCTCTCGTCGGAACAGGCGCAGATCCTGCAAACGCTGCTGGCCAGGGACATTATCGATTACGACGTGCTGCTGCCGAAGGGCAGAAAGGAAGCGCACCGGGGCTTGCTGACCGATCTCGAGCTGGCCAGCCTGCGCAAAGAACTGATTGCCTACGAAAAGTTTGACAGCTGTTTTGCCTACAGCACGGCTGGCTGAACATAATTCGCTGGGCAAGCGGCGGCTGAAGGTTTAAACTGTATATAAACACAGTAAAATTAATCCCTTTGCCCTATTGCCCCCATGTTGAGAGTCCTGGAAAATCCCTTGTACTATCTGGATAATTTCCAGGATGTGCTGAACTGGATAGCCGCGCGTTACGCCGATCTGCTGAGTGCCGAAGAAACGCGGTTCATCGCAGCATTCGGCGCACTGCCGCAGCCATCGCGCGCCCTGTTCGTGCGTCTCGTCATGCGCAAGGGTTGTCTGTTTCGCGCCAGCAAACTCAATTACCCGGAAATCGGCGACACGCGCGCGGCCGCCCTGCCTTTGCTGGCCACGGGCTGGGTGGTCGCCGATCCCGTCATTGCGCTCGATGAACTGTTCGAACAACTGCTGAAAGGGGAAATCGCCCAGGCCTTCGACCTTGCCGCGCCCTTGAAAGCGGCGCGCAAGGCGGAACAACTGGACGCCTTGCGCGAGCAGCATGCGGAAGATCGAGCGTTTTCCGCATGGTATCCGGCGTCCAGCGACGTGCTGTACCGCATCGGCCAGCAAGCGCTGTGCGACCGCCTGCGCCTGATTTACTTTGGCAATTATCACCAGGACTGGTCGGAATTCGTGCTGTCCGACCTCGGCGTGTATCAATACGAAAAAGTGGAATTTTCGCCGCAATCGCGCGGTTTTCGCACGCGCCAGGATATCGAGCACTATGAAGTGCTGCACCAGTGCCGCGAACGCTACAACGACAGCGCCCCGGCCAACGAGGTGCTGCAGGAACTGGCTACGCTGCCCTTGTCCGAGGACAATACCTGGCTGTCCAGCCGGCGCGAAAAACTGCGCTTCCAGATCGCCCAGCACCTGGAGAAATGCCAGGACTGGCCAGCCGCCTACCGCGCCTACGCCGATTGCCGCTATCCCGGTGCGCGGGGCCGCGCCATCCGCGTGCTGGAAAAAGATGAACAGCCGCAAGCTGCCTACGAGCGCCTGCTGATCGCCCTGGCCGCGCCGGAAAGCGAAGCGGAACAGCAATTGCTGCTGCGCATGGCGCCCCGTTTGCGGCGCAAGCTGGGCCACGCAAAACAGGTGGCCAACGGGGCGGCCGCCGTGGAGCGCATCGACCTGCGGCTACCGTATCCGGCGCAAGCGTGCTACGTGGAAGGCGTGGTGCAGCAACATCTGATGCAGGATGACGCGCCCGTGTATTACGTGGAAAACACCCTGATCAACTCGCTGTTCGGCCTGCTGTGCTGGCCCGCCATCTTCAAGGCCATGCCGGGCGCCTTCTTCCACCCGTTTCACAGGGGGCCGGCCGACTTGCACAGCGCCGATTTTTACCAGCGCCGCAGCCTGGACTTTGCCGCCTGCCTGGCGCAACTGGACGACGGCAGCTACCACACCGCCATCCGCGCCACGCTGACCGCCAAGCACGGCATCGTCTCGCCGTTTGTCAGCTGGGACGTGCTGGACGATGGCTTGCTGGACCTGGCGCTGACCTGCATCCCGGCCTTTCATTTGAAGAAGGCGTTCGAGCGCATCTTGCTCGATATCAAAAGCAACCGCAGCGGCTTTCCCGACCTGATCCAGTTCTGGCCGACCGAACAGCGCTACCGCATGATCGAAGTCAAGGGGCCCGGCGATCGCCTGCAAGACAACCAGCTGCGCTGGATCGCGTATTGCGCCGAACACGCCATGCCCGTCAGCGTGTGCTACCTGCAATGGGAGGCTAGCGCGTGAAGTACACGATCGCCGTGCGCGCCCTGTGCGAATTCACGGCCAAGGTAGGCGACCTGGACTTGCGTTTTACGCCCTCACCCACGGCGCAGGAAGGCATGGCCGGTCACGCTACCGTGACGGGCCGGCGCGATGACGATTACCAGCGCGAAATCAGCCTGTGTGGCGACTTCGGCCCCTTGCACGTGCGGGGCCGCGCCGATGGCTACGACCCGGCGCGGCGCCAGCTGGAAGAAATCAAGACTTACAGGGGCGAGCTCGACGCCATGCCCGCCAACCATCGCCAGCTGCACTGGGCGCAGGCGCGCATCTACGGCCATTTGCTGTGCCAGCAACTGAACTTGCCCATGCTGCGCGTGGCGCTCGTGTATTTCGATATCGTGAGCCAGAAGGAAACCCTCATGCATGAGGAATGCACGGCCGAAGCGCTGCGTCTGTTCTTCGAGCAGCATTGCGCCCTGTTCCTCGACTGGGCCGAGCAGGAAATGGCGCACCGGGCCAGCCGCGATGCGCAGCTCAGCAGCATGGCCTTTCCCCATGCGGATTTTCGCCCGGGACAGCGCCAGCTGGCCGTAGCCATGTACAAGGCCAGCAGCCGTGGCTGCGGCTTGCTGGCGCAGGCGCCCACGGGCATCGGCAAGACGGTGGGCAGCCTGTTTCCCATGTTGAAAGCCACGGCCGCGCATGGCCTGGATAAACTGTTTTTCCTCGCCGCCAAGGTACCGGGCCGGCAAATGGCGCTCGACGCCTGCGCCATCCTGAAGGACAGTGCACCGCTGCTGCCCCTGCGCGTGCTGGAACTGAGCGCCAAGAGCAGCGCCTGCGAACATCCTGACAAGGCCTGCCACGGCGCATCATGCCCGCTGGCCAAGGGTTTTTACGACCGCTTGCCGCTGGCGCGCGAGGTGGCGCTGGCCAGCGGTTTGATCCTGAACAAGGAAGCCGTGCGCGCCATCGCCTTGCAGCAGGGTATCTGCCCCTACTACCTGAGCATGGAATTGGCGCGCTGGAGCGATGTCGTCATCGGCGACTACAATTATTACTTTGACCTCAGCGCCATGCTGTACGGCATGACCCTGGCCCACGACTGGAAAGTCAATGTGCTGGTCGACGAGGCGCACAATATGGTGTCGCGCGCGCGCAGCATGTATTCGGCCGAACTGGCGCAGATCGACCTGAAAATGCTGCGCAAGTTCGCGCCCGAAGCCTTGAAAAAGCCGCTGGATCGCCTCGCGCGCCAGTGGACGGCCCTGTTGAAGGAGCAGGATGGCGATTACCACGTGCATGCCGCCTTGCCGGACAAATTCTTTGGCGCCCTGCAAGGCGTGGCCACGGCCATCGGCGACTACCTGGCCGAGCATGCGGCCGCGCTGGACGAAGACTTGCAGCGCTTTTACTTTGACGTGCTGCTGATCAACCGCCTGGCAGAGAGTTTCGGCACGCATTCGCTGTTCGACGTCAGCAAAACGGACACCGGCTCCACCGTCTGCATCCGCAACATCGTCCCTGCCCCATTTCTGAAAGAACGTTTCGCGGCCAGCCACAGCACGGCCCTGTTTTCCGCCACCCTGAGTCCATGGAATTACTACAGCGACACCCTGGGCATGCCGGCAGACACGGCCTGGGTCGACGTGGAGTCCCCGTTCCAGGCGGAACAATTGTCCGTGCGCGTGGCCGATACCATTTCCACGCGCTACCAGCACCGCGCCGCGTCCTTGCTGCCCATCGCCCAGCTGATGGCGCGCCAGTATGCGGAGACGCCAGGCAACTACCTGGCCTTCTTCAGCAGCTTCGACTACATGGAAAAGACGGCCCACTTATTCGCCCAGCATTCCCCGGACGTGCCCCTCTGGCAGCAGCCGCGCCGCATGGACGATACTGCCCGCGCGCAATTTTTGGGCCGTTTCGGCCTGGACACGCGCGGCATCGGCTTTGCCGTGCTGGGCGGTGCATTTGGCGAAGGCATCGACTTGCCCGGCGCGCGCCTGATCGGCGCCTTCATCGCCACCCTCGGTTTGCCGCAGATCAATCCCGTCAACGAGCAGATCCGCCAGCGCATGGGCGACATCTTCGGCGCCGGCTACGACTACACATATCTGTATCCGGGCATGCAAAAGGTGGTGCAGGCGGCCGGCAGGGTCATCCGCACGCAGTCGGACAGGGGTGTCGTGTACCTGATCGACGACCGTTTTTCCCGGCCGGAAATCCGCCAGCTCTTGCCCTCCTGGTGGGATGTACAGCTAGCCAACTAATATCTTGAGCTTCTGGTAGCCCGCCTTGCTCACGGGTATCCGCGTATCGTCGCGCAAGATGGCCACGTGGCTGTCTTTGGTGGCCGCCTCGATGCGGCGGATGCCGTCGATATTGAGCAGATACGACCTGTGCACGCGCAGGAACTTGGCAGGATCGAGCTGGGTTTCCAGCTGCGACAGTCTCTGGCTTTTCAGGTAGGACTTGCCTTCGGAACGGATGCTGATGTAATCATCCTGCGCCTCGATGTAGTCGATGCGCGCACTGGCGATCACGTGGACCTTGGCGCCGTCGCGTATCAGCACGCGGTCCAGCGGGGCGGCGCGCGTGGCCGCCTCGCGCGCCAGCGTCAGCACCGTCTCGTGCGTGCTGCGGCTGGCGCGCGCATGGGCCAGCGCCTGCTCGAAGCGCTGTTCGCTGAACGGTTTGAGCAGATAGTCCAGTGCATGGCATTCGAACGCTTTCAAGGCGTACTGGTCGTAGGCCGTGACAAAGATCAGCTTTGTCTTCGCGCCGATCAGTTCCGCCACTTCAAAACCATCCAGGCGCGGCATCTGGATGTCGAGAAACACCAGTTCCGGTTCCAGGTCCGCGATGGCCTTGACGGCTTCGAAGCCATTGGCGCACTCGGCGACGATGTCGATATCGTCATGGCGCGCCAGGTATTCGCGCAACACGCTGCGCGCCAGCAATTCGTCATCGATGATGGCGACCCGCATTCTTGCCTGCATCATGCTTCCTCCGTGTCGCCGGTCTGCGCCGGCATGGAAATCATCACCTCGAAATGGCCATCGCGCCGGTCCCAGTGCACGCTGGCCTCGTGGCCATACGCGCCGGCCAGGCGCTGGCGCACATTCTCCAGGCCCACGCCATTGCCGCGCGCAGACCCTTGATCCGTATCAACCGGGTTACGCACGGCGATCTGCAGCAGGCTGCCAGCGCGCCGAACCTCGATAGCGATCAGGCCACCCTCCGTCAAGCCGCAGATGCCATGCTTGACGGCATTTTCCACCAGCGGCTGTATCAGCATGGGCGGCAGCAGACATGCCAGCGCTGCGGCGTCGATGGCTTCCGCCACTTGCAGGCGCTCTCCGAAGCGCACTTGCTCGATGGCGAGAAAATGGCGGATCAGCACCAGCTCCTGTTCCACGGTGATGTGCTTGTGCGCTTCCAGGCTCAGGCTCTGGCGAAAGAAACTGGCCAATTGCACCGTCATCTGGCGCGCACCCGCCGCATTGATGGACGTCAAGGCGCTGATGGAGTTCAGGCTATTGAACAGGAAATGCGGATCGATCTGCGTGCGCAGCATGCGCAATTGCGCTTCCTGCGCCGTCAGTTGTGCTTCCAGCCCCCGCTGCTCGGCCATCCTGGCGCGCACGAATTCCAGCAACAGATAATGCACGGCGGCAGCCAGGCAATACAGCAGCACACCCAGGCCGAAGAACAGGGCCAGCAGCGATTGCGTCAGGTTCACGCCCAGCCAGCGCAGCTCCAGCAACAGGCTGACGCTGTTCAAAAATTGCAGCAGGGTAGCCCACAGCAAGCCCGCGAACAGGGCCGCAACACCCATCACGCCGGCGATGGCGAGCGGGTGGCGGGCGTGCAAGGGGTAAGCGCGGCACAGGTAAAACGCGGAAAAACCCGAACCGATCGCATACACGAGCGTGGCGGGCACCACCAGCAGAACGGCATTGAAGCGGGGAGCGTGGGCCACCCTGGCCAGGATAAAGGCCAGGGCCAGGCCCAGCGCGATGCAGACCAGGAATACGACCACGGCGCCGCGCCGCTTCGACAAGGGCCCCGACATGCGCGCCTAGTTGCGGATTTCCAGGCCGCCCATGATGGCGTAACCCGTCACGTACAAACGCTTGGCCTGGTTCGGCGGCACGATGGTCTTTTCTTCGAAGCCGCCGAGGATGGGCGTGCCCTGCAGCACGACGCTCCAGTCGGGCGGAATCTTGATGGTGACGCCGCCGCACAGGGCAAATACGTTGAGCACGGCTTCGCCTTCGATCGAGGCCTGGCGCAAATCGATTTCGCAGCCGGCCATGATGACATTGATATCGCCGCCCCTGAAGCGCTGCGACGATACGCGCCGCACATAACCACCGAGGATGGCCGTCACTTCGATGATACTGTCGTCGTCCGCCTGGCCGCTGGCGCCGGGCGCTGCCGATACTGCTTCCTTGTCCAGCGACACGCCGCCATTCCTGGGCTGGCCGAATGCGTCAGGCGCAGCGCTAGCATCGGGCGGCGCGGCAAAGTGACGGCGTCGCTGCCGCTGCTGCGCGCCGGGCAGGGATTTCGACACCACGGCCACGCCGGCGGCAATGATGAGCAGCGGCCACAGCATGCTCCAGTTGATATAGAACAAGCCCATGGCTTTCAAGGTCCAGCTCAGGCCCAGCAAGACCATCACGCCGCCGAGGATGTAGCCGGAGCGGGTATGGCTTTGCGATATTTTCAGCAAGCCGAGAATGATGAGGATGGTGGGCCAGAAACGGAAGGTATAGCGCACATTGATGAAACCGAGGTTATCGAGCAGGAACAGCAACCCCAGGCCGATGACGATGACGCCCAGCACGATCTGCGATGGCGAGTGCGGCGGCGGTCTATTTTTCATGCTCGGACTCCCGGTAGGCAATAAAATGTTTGTTCAACAGCGGTTCCAGCACGAGGCCGACACCCCAGGCGATCAGCAAGGCCGGCCAGCTATTGTAGAAATTCAAGTTCCACAGTTCTTCATACGACGCATACCACCAGGCGGCAAAAAAGATCAGCCACAAGCCACTCAGCACCTGCTTGGAGGAGACGGGCGTGAGCAGCTTGTTCAGGCCGAAGACGGCCAGTATCACTGGCCAATAATGCCATAGTGAATAGTAATCGTGGAGATAGATCACATCGAGCCGGTCCAGCAGGATGATGGCGCCGATGGCGATCAGCAGCACGCCCCACAGCAACTGGGTACGGCGGCTATAAGCTGGTTCAGGTTTCACGGTCCCCCCTTTGAGTTGGTTGATCGTAAAGATACGCGGATTTCGGGGAGGGGAAAACACCGCTTCGGCGAATGGCGGACAGGCAGCGGTGAATGGCGCAGCGGCGGAAACGACAGGCAAGACCAGCTAGCGCCGGCCTCAAAGGTGCTCGCAGTGCACAGCCGCGTGGCGCAGGGCGCAAACGCGGGCAGAAATCTGGTGCCGATCTTTGAGGCGACCGGCTGACCTGCAGGAAGATCGAACATGCCGCCAACTTCACGGCAGTGCGTCTCAACCCAGCAAAGCCATCATACTCCTGATCGTCACATAGCACCGTTCGCTAGCGCACACTGATGAGGTTTTGCTGAGCTGTATCAAACGGCGTTGGCGTGCGGCGGTTGGAGCATATCGTGCTTGATCCATTCCAGCACGGATGACCGCTGCGGTTGCCAGCCCAGCAGGGTGCGCGCCCGTGCGCCGCGCACGCGGCTGTTGGAGCCGAGGCCGTAGGACGCCATCTCATAACCCCACTCGGCAATGGCCTCGGGCAACGGCCAATCCTGCGCGGGGCCCAGCTGCAATGCCTGGGCGATGGCGGCCGTCATGTCGCGGAAAGCCGCTTCGCCCGACTCGACAAAATAAAACGTGCCGGCCGGCGACTTGTCCAGCGCCAGCAAGTACAGGCTGACGACGTCGTCGATATGCACGTTCGACCAACTATTGCGGCCCGGGCCCACGTGGCGCACGATGCCGCTCTTGCGCGCCTGTTTCAGCAGACGTGGCAACTGCACGCTGTCGCGCGGCAAGGCGCCGTGGCCATAGATCAGGGTGTTGCACAGCACACTGGCGCGCACGCCCTGGCCTGCGCTGGCCAATACCAGGTCATCGATGGCGACCCGGGCCGCCTTGTCGGCCGTGGGCGCCGGCAGCTTGTCTTCGTAATAAATCTGCTCAGTGCCCTCGCCGCCCGAGGCGTCGCCGACGATGGACGAGCCGCTGGTGTGGAGGAAGGGCTTGTTCGTGCCAGCCAGCGCGTCGAGGATGGCTTCGACGGCAGCCCGGTGGTCGCTACTGGCCGCATTGATGACGGCGTCCGCCGCCCTCGCCTGCTCGATGAGCACGGCGCGATCATTGAGCGTGCCGACGATGGCTTGCACGCCGATGGTGTGCAGCTCGGCCACCTGCTCCGGTTTGCGCACCAGACCCGTCACTTGGTGGCCGGCGCGCACGAGGCCTGCCGCGATGGAACTGCCGATGAAACCTGCTGCGCCTGTCAAAAATACCTTCATAGTTGCTCCCGTCTGCTTAGATTGCTGTCAATCACACCAGCCCAGTATGCCCGCTTTCGTCTTTCGCAAAAAGTAGCCGCGCAGCAAAAGATCTATGATTTTGGCGCAACAATCTTCTGTTTAAGCTGCAGGGCGGCGATGTAGCGGCTCTGGTAGGCGGGATCTTGCGGCGTCAGCAAGGTGAGCCTGTCGCGTGCGCGGGTGGCGGCCACATAGAAACGGTTTTCTTCTTCCAGCGGGTCGGTCTTGCTGCGCGGGAATTCATCGACGGCCAGGTAGGGCAAAATCACGTGGTTGTATTCGAGACCCTTGATCTGGTCGATGCAGGCGATCACCAGTTTGGCCTTGCCGGTCGAGACCGTCACAGCCTCTTCCATCTCGCCCAGCCAGCCGGCAAAGCCGCCCAGCGCCACGCCCGCTTCACGGCACACGGCAATAAAACCGTGCAGGGAGCGGGCCACAACCCGCGCCTGCGCCGGGTCGACATAGATGCGGCGCGCCGTCTGTTCCAGCTGCATCAGGCCGAAGATGTGCTGCAGGGCATCGCCCGCCAGGGCGTCGGCGGGCAGCGCGCGCAGGTAGTCGACGGCGGCCAGGGTCAGCGCCGCCTTGTCCTGGTTGTGCGACTTGGCCAGCTGGTTCGTCAAGAAGCCTTCCAGCAAGTCCGGATAGTTGGCCACGTCGGCCTTGGCTTGCTGCAATTCCGTGCGCGTGAAAGGGATTTCCGCGAAGGCCACCAGGGCTTCGAGGATGTCGCCACGGCGCGGACCACTCTTGATCGCATGTAAATCCTTGCGGGCGATGGCGACCATGCCGCGCAACATCAGCACTTCCAGGCTCAGCAGATAGCTGTTCATGTCCACCAGGCCATACGCGATGCCGCTCTGGAACAGCGCCGTTTCCACGCGGATGGCCTGGTCGCGGTCACGCAGCAAAATGGCCGTCGTGCCCGCATGCGCGTGTTCGAGCGCGGCGATCAGCTGGGCGCTGCACGCTTGCGGCTGCGCATGGTCATATTCCAGCACGTCGACGTGGGTGGCGCGCGACAGGGCCGACACGCTGGCCTTGTTTTTCAGCACGCCCACGGCCTGCGCCAGTTGCGGGCCGTAGCGGTAGGATGCCGTCAACGGCAGGCGCTGCAAGGCGGGGAATTCCTGCTCGAAGCGCTGGCGCAAGAAGCGGTGGTCGGCGCCCGACCAGGTATAGATGACTTGATCCTTGTCGCCGGCGCCGCAGAAAAACGCGTTGCCACGGCGTATCAGCATGGTCAGCAGGCGGAACGACGCTTCGTTCAAATCGTGCAATTCATCGGCCACGATGATCTGGAAGGCGGGCAACTGCTGGCGCAACGGCTCGTCGCCATCGAGCATGCGCACCAGGTCGTAGGTGGCATCGAATGGCGCGCGGAACTGGATGTCGCCCGTGTCGGCGCCGCGCAAGCCCTCGTATTCGCGCAGCCACAGATAATGCGTGCGCGACATGCCCAGCAGTTCCAGCTTGTCGTCCAGGGAATTGCTCTCGAAGTCAGGATTCTGAAAATCCAGGCGCGCCTTGGTACGCAACTGCAACTTCAGGAATTCGGCAATCGCCCCGTTGGTCGTGTTGATTTCCAGCGGATAACGGTCAGCGTACTTCTCGGAGACCACTTCCAGTGCTTCCCAGGCCACGGGACGCAGCTCTTCATCGCTGCGCATGGATGCCACCTGCATGTTTTCCAGCTGCAGCAGCACCTTGGCGGCAAAGGCGTCGAAGGTATCGACGCTCAGGCGCTTGACGACGCCGAGCGGCACGCCCACTTCCAGCAGGCGCTGACGCAGGGCCACGCGCGCCGCTTCCGTGAACACGAGGGCCAGCATGCGTTCGGGCGCGCGGCCCCGGTGCAGCGCCTCGGCCAGGCGCAGGGCCAAGGTCGTCGTCTTGGCCGCGCCGGCATTGGCGTCGATCAGCACCACTTTCTTTTGCGCCGTCTGGATGGCGACCTGCTCCGGCGTGGGCGTGATGCGTTTGGGAATGAACTGCGGGGCGTTATCTGTACTCAAAAGAATTCCTGAAAAGGTTGCTACTCTTTGCGCCGTTACCAGGCGCAGGTGCGCAGGCCGGCAAAGATGTCGCCCCGTTCGGGCGCATGGAAGGCGCGCATGCGGGCCGAATGCAGACGCGGCGGCGTGGCGAAGGCGGCGCCGCGCAGCACCTGGTGCTGCATGAAATACGGCGCCGAGTATTCGCGCCAGGCATCCACCGCAAAGCCTGGATATGGTTCGAACGGCGTCGCCGTCCACTCCCACACCTGTCCCCAGTGAAAACGGGGATGGCCGGACAGCGCAGCATACTCCCATTCCGCCTCGGTCGCCAGGCGGCGCCCCGCCCAGGCGCAATACGCTTGCGCTTCATACAAGTTGATGTGGCGCACGGCTTCATTCGGCGGCAAGGTCGTGCGCTGGCCAAAACGCATGGTGCGCCACTGCGTCGCTTCACGCAGCCAGTACAGGGGCGACGAGCGCTCCTGCTGCATCAGCCAGGCGCTACCGGCCGCGCTCCAGAACTGGCGGTTCTGGTAGCCGCCGTCGGCGACAAAGTCGGCAAACTGGGCGTTGGATACGGCGCAAGCATCGATGGAAAACGGCGCCACGTAGCAGCTATGGGGCGGCGATTCATTGTCGAAGGCAAAACCGGCCCCACGCGGCGAGCCCAGTTCGATGGAGCCGCCAGGAAAGGCAATCTCCCCCGCGCCTGGCGGCAAGGCCGGACTGCCCGCCAGGGATTCCGGCGCTTCCAGGCCCAGCCATTGCAAGCCGGCCAGCATTTCCTCGCCACACAAGTCTTCATGCGCCAGCGCCAGCCGGTACGGCGCCAGGGCGCTGTCGACATTGGCTTCGCGCGAGAGTTTATCCAGAACCCTGTCGAGTACTTCGCGGCAATACGTTTTCACGGCGCCCGGGCTGGGCAGTTCCAGCGTCCAGCGCACGCGGTGCGCCACCATGTTGGCATCGAACAAGTCGTCGCCGCGCGTCAGCAGAGAGTTGTAAATGGCGTCGGCCGGATGGCTGGAAGCGGCTTCGCGCAGGATGAACCACTCGGCAAACCAGGCGATCTGCGCGAGTTGCCATAAGGGCGGATTGAGGCGCGGATGGCGGGGCAAGCCGGCCACCACGTCCAGCCCGGCAGTGACGTAACAGTCGAACAGGGAAAGCGTATCCTGGCGCGCCGCTTGCAGCGACTGGGCCAGTTGCTGCGCGCTGGCGTGGCGAAAAGAGGCGTTGAGTAAAGTCATGGCCTGATTGTAACGACTTATGCCAACATCGCACTAGTCGCACAGGAAACAAGGGGCTGCGTGCCCCCTCGCCTACTTGACCAGCAACTCGCCCTGCAGCGGCGTGACGACGGATTTTGGCATGCTGACGATAAAACTGCTGCCCTTGTCGGCCACGGACTGGATGGCCAGGGTGCCCCCGTGGCGCAGCAGCACGTGCTTGACGATGGCCAGGCCCAGGCCCGTGCCCTGGGTTTCGCGCGAGCGGCTCTTGTCGACGCGGTAGAAGCGTTCCGTCAGGCGCGAGATATGCTCGGGGCTGATGCCGATGCCCGTATCTTGCGCGATGAATTGCGGTCCGGCCGGGCCATCCTGCCAGCGCAGGGTGATGCTGCCGCCGGCCGGCGTGTAGCGCACGGCGTTCGAAGCCAGGTTGCCAAACGCGCTGTACAGCTCGTCGTAGCTGCCCAGCACGTCAGGACCGTTGCATTCCATCTTGATCTCGTGCTTGCCGGCCGACAGGCCTTTGGCGTCGCGCAAGACTTGCTGCATGAGCTTTTTGATATCCACCGGCTCGGGGCGCAGCGGATAGTCGACCGATTCCAGGCGCGACAGGGTCAGCATGTCCTCGATCAGATGCTGCATGCGGTGGCCCTGCTCCGTCATCAGCTTGAGGTGGGCGGCGCGCGTGGCGGCGTCCAGGTCCAGCTCGGCGGAAGCGATTTCCAGGAAGCCCACGATGACCGTCAGCGGCGTGCGCAGTTCGTGCGAGGCATTGGCGATGAAGTCGCGGCGCATCATTTCGATGCGTTCCGTCTCCGTCACGTCGTGCGTGACGAGAATCTGGCGGCGGTTTTCGAACGGGATGATCTGCACGATCAGCTTGCGGTTACGGAAGGTGATCGTCAGCGGCTGGTCGTAGCGGCCCAGAATGATGTAATCCATGAACTCGGGGCTGCGGATCAGGTTAGTCACGCGCATGCCCTTGTCGCGCTCGTGCGTGAGGCCCAAGTGTTTCTCGGCGGCAGGATTGCACCATTCGAGGAACAGTACGTCGTCCATGATGACGACGCCGTCAGGCAGCAGGTGCATAGCCTGGCGGAAACGCGCCAGCCATTCCGTCAGCTCGGCCTGGTTTTTCTCGTCGTCGCGGCGCATGCGGTACAGGCGCGCGAAGATGCTGGTCCAGGCGCCCCAGCCGTCGGGCAGCTTGGCGCTTTGCGGATTGTCCAGCCAGTTACTCAGCTGGAACAGATACGACAGCTGCACGAACACCATCATGGCCATCAGCACGAAGGCGATGCCCAGCGCATACGTGGCGCCGAACAGATACCAGACGACGGCCACGCCCAGCAGCGCCAGCACCATGCGCAAGGCGGCCGGTACCCAGAACAGCAATTTCGGATTCATAGAGTCAGGCTTTACTTTTCAGACAACATGTAGCCGACGCTGCGCACCGTCTTGATCAGGCTTTCCGCCTCTTTCAAGGCTTTGCGCAAGCGCAATACGTGGACGTCGACCGTGCGTTCCTCGATCACCACATGGTCGCCCCACACCTTGTCGAGCAGCTGGCTGCGCGAAAACACGCGCTCCGGATGGGCCAGCAGGAATTTCAGCAGCTTGTATTCGGCATGGCCGATATCGATCTTCTGTTCATCCATCATCACGGTGCAGCTGACGGGATCCAGGGCCACGTTACCGGCGCGCATGGGCGCCTGCGCGTGTTCGGGACTCTTGCGTCGCAGCAAGGCCTTGGCGCGCGCCAGCAGCTCGCGCGGCGAGAACGGCTTGGTGACGTAATCGTCGGCCCCGCTGTTCAAGCCGGCCAGCTTGTCTTCTTCCATGCTCTTGGCGGTAAGCATGATGACGGGAATGGCGGCGAAATTGCGGTCGGCGCGGATGCGCGACAGCAGGCGCAAGCCCGTCTGGTCCGGCAACATCCAGTCCAGCAGGACCAGGTGCGGCGTGCGGTGCTGGATGAATTCCCAGGCATCGGCGACATTTTGTACAGAACAGCAATTCCAGCCAGATTCGCGCAACGAATAGGTCACCAGTTCAACGATGGCCGGCTCATCTTCAACAATCAATACCGTAGTTTTATCAGATGCCATAAAGCTTACTCAGGGAGCTCCTCGGAAATGGCGGGAGCAGCCAACTTGGTGTGGCGGATATCCTTGCCTTCAACCACGTAAATCACGTATTCGGCGATGTTTTTCGCATGGTCGCCGATCCGTTCGATGGCCTTGGCCACCCACAGTGTATCGAGCGCCGCCGAAATCGTGCGCGGGTCTTCCATCATAAAGGTGATCAGGTTGCGCATGATAGACCGAAACTCATGGTCGATGATGGCATCTTGTGCGATTAATTGTAAGGCCTGCTTGCCATCGTTGCGCGCGAATGCGTCCAGGGCGTCGTGCAGCATGTCGGTGGCCGTGTTGGCAATGCCGCGTACCATCTCGTAATGGTTGACGACGGCGTTGCCGCGCTTGTGCAGATTTTTCGCCACGCGGGCGATTTTGGTCGCTTCGTCGCCTACGCGTTCGAGGTCGGTAATCACCTTGATGGTGGCCATGATGGTGCGCAAATCGTTGGCGGCCGGCTGGCGGCGCACGATCAAATGGCTGCAGGCATCGTCCAGCGACACTTCCAGCTGGTTGACGACGTCGTCTTCGCGCATCACGCGGTCGGCGCGTTCCGGATTGCCGATGCGAAAGCACGTCATCGCGTCGAGGAACTGGGTTTCAACGATGCCGCCCATCAAGAGCACTTTCGAGCGGATCGCTTCGAGTTCGTTGTCGTATTGCTTGGATGAATGTTCGCCTATCATGCCGTCTCTCCGTATTCAGTTGTCTTGTATGTCGTTATGCTGGGCGGATCAGCCGAAGCGGCCCGTGATGTAATCCTGCGTTTCCTTGCGTGCCGGATTCATGAAGATCTGGTCCGTTTCGCCGAATTCCACCAGCTCGCCCAGGTACATATAGGCCGTGTAGTCGGAGCAACGCGCCGCCTGTTGCATATTGTGCGTCACGATGGCGATCGTGTAATCCTGTTTCAGTTCGCTGATCAGCTCTTCCACCTTCGACGTCGAGATCGGGTCCAGCGCCGAGGTCGGCTCATCGAGCAGCAGGACGTCCGGCTTCACGGCCACGCCGCGCGCGATGCACAGACGCTGCTGCTGGCCGCCCGACAGCGACAGGCCACTCTTCGACAGCTTGTCCTTGACTTCGCCCCACAGCGCGGCCTTTTTCAGGGCCCACTCGACGCGCTCGTCCATTTCGCCTTTCGACAGGTCTTCATACAGGCGCACGCCGAAGGCGATGTTGTCGTATACGGACATGGGGAACGGCGTCGGCTTCTGGAATACCATGCCAACCTTGGCGCGCAGCATGTTGACGTCCTGGTCGGCGTCGAGCACGTTGCGACCGCGGTACAGGATGGAGCCTTCCGCGCGCTGGCCCGGATACAGGTCATACATGCGGTTCAAGGTGCGCAGCAGGGTTGATTTGCCGCAACCGGACGGGCCGATGAAGGCCGTGACCTTTTTCTCGTGGATGTCCAGGTTGACGTTATGCAAGCTTTGCGTTTTGCCGTAAAAAAAGTTCAGGCCCGAAATTTCGATGGTTTTTTTCTTTGGTGCCAGGTCTTGTGCTGGATTCATTTGCGTATTCATATGGGTTCGCTTCGCTCGGTATCTGTTTAATTAGGGACTTTTTGGCTGAACACGGTGCGCGACAGGATATTCAAGGCCAGCACGCTGAAGGTGATCAGCAGTGCGCCGCCCCAGGCCAGCGAGCGCCAGTTATCGTACGGGCTCATTGCAAACGATGCGATGACGGATGGCAAGTTGGCCATAGGCGCATTCATGTTGAAGCTTTGGAACTGGTTATTCAGGGCCGTGAACAGCAGCGGCGCCGTTTCGCCAGCGATGCGGGCCAATGCCAGCAGAACGCCGGTGATGACGCCGGCCTTGACGGCGCGCAAGCGTACCAGGGTGGCGACCTTCCAGCGCGGCGCACCGAGGGCAAACGCGGCTTCCAGCAGGCTGTTCGGTACCAGGCGCAGCATATTGTCCGTCGTGCGCACCACCACCGGCACGGCAATCAGCGACAGCGCGATGGCGCCGGCATAACCTGAGAAATGTTTTACCTGAGAAACATACAGCGCGTACACGAACAGGCCGATGACGATCGATGGCGCCGACAGCATGATGTCGGTGACGAAGCGCGTCACTTGCGCCAGCTTGTTTTCTTCGCCGTATTCGGCCAGGTAGATGCCGGCCAGGATGCCGATCGGGGTGCTGACGACAGTCGCCAGGCCCACCATCAGGGCGCTACCGACGATGGCATTGATCAGGCCGCCACCTTCGCTGCCGGGAGCCGGCGTCGTCTGCGTGAACAAGTCGACGGACAGGGCGCCAAAACCCTTGATCACCAGGGTGAACAGGATCCACACCAGCACGGCCAGGCCCAGGGCCATGGCGGCCACCGACAGGGCGATGCCGATGCGGTGCATCAGCAGGCGCTTGCGGTAGACGGGGTTCATGGCCGGCTTGGCCGAAACATCGTGGGTGCTAACTTGGCTGAGCTGGCTCATTTCGTGCCTTCCTTGCGGGACATGCCAGCCAGCATCAGCTTGGCGGCGGATAAGACGATAAAGGTGATGACAAACAGGATCAGGGCCAGCGAGAACAGGGAAGACACATGCAGCTCGGATTGCGCTTCGCCGAATTCATTGGCCAGCAAGGAGGTGATGCTGTTACCGGCGGCAAACAGCGACCACGACAGTTTATTCGCGTTACCGATGACGAAGGTGACGGCCATGGTTTCGCCCAGTGCGCGTCCCAGGCCCAGCATGACGCCGCCGACGACGCCGGTTTTGGTGTATGGCAAGACGATCTTGCGCACCACTTCCCAGCGCGTGCAGCCCAGGCCGTAAGCGGATTCCTTCAGCACGGCAGGGACGATCTCGAACACGTCGCGCATCACGGAAGCGATGAAGGGGATGATCATGATGGCCAGCACCAGGCCGGCCGTCAGCAAGCCGATGCCCATCATGGGGCCGCTGAACAAGGGGCCAATGACGGGTACATTGCCCAGGGTGGCTTTCAGGATGGGCTGGACGTGGTCGGCAAACAGGGGCGCGAACACGAACAGGCCCCAGATGCCGTAGATGATCGATGGCACGCCGGCCAGCAGCTCGACAGCCGTGCCCAGCGGGCGGCGCAGCCAGGCCGGGCAGATTTCCGTGAGGAACAGGGCGATGCCGAAGCTGACGGGAAAGGCAATCAGCAAGGCGATGACGGACGTCACCAGGGTGCCGATGATGGGAATCAGGGCGCCATACTGGTCATTGACGGGGTCCCATTCTGCCGACACGATGAAATGCAGGCCGAAGGTCTTGAAGGCCGGTATCGATTCCATGATCAGCGAAATGATGATGCCGACCAGAACGATCAGCACCGACAGGGCGAACAACATCGTCACCTTGTGGAACAGAAAATCCTGGAAGCGCTGCTTGCGCATGGTGGAAAGCATTTGCGCGTGACTGATGGAATCGGTCATGGTGCCGCCTGGCATGGGGATCGTGGAGGAGGTTGATTGTGCGCTCATAGTGTGCCATATGGGTGGTACTGCAGGTACTGCTATTTTTATCTTGCTCTTTTAGCCAGGAACGCCTGCAAGGGCTTGCGGGCGGTCCTGGCTAACTCCCTGCCCCGCCGTGCTGCTGGCGGGGACAAGGATGGGTACTTATCTGGTCAAGCTATCGAATTAATAGATCGCTTTGCCCGATGCATCTTTCAAATTGGCTTTCCACGACTCCTGCACCAGTTTCACGACCGATGCCGGCATCGGCACGTAGTCCAGTTCAACGGCAGCGGCGCCGCCGTTCTTGTAGGCCCAGTCGAAGAATTTCAGGACTTCTTTTGCCTTGGCTGCGTCAGCCTGGACTTTGTGCATCAGGATGAACGACACGCCGGTGATAGGCCAGCTGTTCTTGCCAGCCTGGTCGGTCAGGACCACGCCGAAGCCCGGGGTTTGCGTCCAAGGTGCCGAAGCGGCTGCTGCCTTGAAGTTCTCGTCGTCAGGCTGCAGGAAGTTGCCATCCTTGTTTTGCAGCTGGGTGTGCGACATCTTGTTTTTCTTGGCGTATGCCCACTCGACGTAGCCGATCGAACCCTTGATACGCTGTACGTTGGCGGCGACGCCTTCGTTACCCTTGCCACCCACGCCCACGGCCCATTTCACAGCCGAGCCAGCGCCGATTTTCGATTTGAATTCCGGGTTGGTTTTCGACAGGAAGTCGGTGAACAGGAAAGACGTGCCCGAACCGTCGGCGCGGTGCACCACGGTGATTTCCGTGTCTGGCAGCTTGACGCCACTGTTCAGTGCAGCGATTTCAGGCGCGCTCCACTTGGTGATCTTGCCCAGGTAGATGTCGGCAACGACCTTGCCCGTCATTTTCAGCTGGCCTGGCTTCACGCCGTCCAGGTTGACGATGGTGACCACGCCGCCCATGATGGCCGGGAACTGCATCAGGCCCGCTTCTTCCAGCTCTTCCGCCTTCAAAGGCATGTCCGAGGCGCCGAATTCAACAGTCTTGGCCTTGATTTGCTTGATGCCAGCGCCGGAACCGACGGACTGGTAGTTCAGACCGTTACCGGTGTTGGCTTTGTAGCTTTCAGCCCATTTGGCGTAGATAGGGTACGGGAAGGTTGCACCAGCACCTGTCATATCTGCCGCCATGACGGAAGCGGAAGAAAATGCCATCGCTGCCGAAGCACCCACGACGATAAATTTGAACATTTGCTTCATTTGCATATCAAGTCCTCAGGGTTGTTAGGGCTCAAAGTCCCGGTTGAATGCTGCGCAGTCTAGCAAGCGAATATGACAGCTTTATGACATGCGCCAAATTTCATGAAATATTTGCCTACGCCCGGGAGATCGCCGTTTCCTCCGCGAAAAATGACAGGACGAGCGCCGATTTATGACAGTATATGTCACGCTTATGTCATATTTCATGATTACACTCACAACGCGTCATACATGATGAAATACGGCTAGAATTAACTATCTGCAAAGACAAAAGAATATGAAACCTGAACTGCACACGGAAGTGACCAAATCGGGCATCCTGCTTGACCGCGAGCTGTCGCAACTGACTTTCAACCGGCGCGTGATGGCCCAGGCGGAAGATCCGAACATTCCGCTGCTCGAGCGCCTGCGCTACCTGTGCATCGTCAGCAGTAACATGGATGAGTTCTTCGAGGTGCGCGTGGCCAGCCTGCTGGCTGCCGGCAGCATCGGCGGTACGCTGGCCGGCCACCCTGCCCTGGCGGCCAACCTGGAGCGCATCGGCAAGGAATGCCATGCTCTGGTGGAACGCCAGTACGAGATATTGAATAGCGACGTCTTGCCGGCCCTGCGCGAAGCGGGCGTGCATTTGCTGCGCGACAGCGACCGCAACGAGGCGCAGCGCGCGTGGGTCAAGCAGTATTTCGACCGCGAAGTGCGTCCCCTGCTGACGCCGATCGGCCTCGACCCGGCCCACCCCTTCCCGCAAGTGGTGAATAAAAGTCTCAATTTCATCGTCTCGCTGAGCGGCAAGGATGCGTTCGGCCGCGGCACGGCGATCGCCATTGTCAAGGCGCCCCGCGTCTTGCCACGCGTCATCAGGCTGCCGGACGAGATTTCTGGCGATGGCGTGTCCTTCTGTTTATTGTCGTCCGTCATCCATGCGCACATCTCGGACCTGTTCGCCGGGCGCGAAGTGATCGCCTATTCGCAATTCCGCGTCACGCGCGACAGCGACCTGTGGGTGGATGAGGACGAAGTCAAGAACCTGCGCCAGGCCCTGAAGGGCGAACTGGTGGGTCGCCAGTTCGGCACCTCGGTGCGCCTGGAAGTGGCGCGCAATTGCCCGCCAGAATTGTCGCAGTTCCTGCTTGACCAGTTCAGCCTGGATCAAAGCCGGCTCTACCGCGTCAACGGCCCCGTGAACCTGGTGCGCCTGTCGGAAATGATCGACCACGTCAAGCAACCCGAGCTGCGCTTCCCGCCGTTTTTCCCCGGTCTGGCCCATAAAGCCATCGGCAACGACATCTTTGCAGCGCTGACCAAGCACGACATCCTGCTGCACCATCCTTACCAGTCGTTCCAGACGGTGATCGACTTCATCCGCAGCGCCGCCTACGATCCTTCGGTCGTCGCCATCAAGCAGACGATCTACCGCACGGGCATGAACTCGGACTTGATGGAGTCGCTCATTACGGCGGCGAAGATGGGCAAGGAAGTGACCGTCATCGTGGAATTGATGGCGCGCTTCGACGAAGAAGCCAATATCAACTGGGCCGACAAGCTGGAACAGGCGGGCGCGCAAGTCGTGTATGGCGTGGTGGGACTGAAAACCCATGCCAAGGTGGCGCTCGTCATCCGCCGCGAAGACGGTGCGCTACGCTTCTACGCCCACTTGGGCACCGGCAACTATCATCCCACCACCACCAAGCTGTACACGGATTTCGGCTTGCTGACGGCCAACCAGGACCTGGCCGTGGAAGTCAATGAAGTCTTCATCCACCTGACCAGCCTGACCAAGCCGCACAATCTGAACCATTTGTGGCTGGCGCCGTTCGGCCTGCAAAGCGAAATCATCAAGGCCATCCGCAACGAGGCGAAGATCGCCCGCTCAGGCCGGCGCGGGCGCATCATCGTGAAAGTCAACGCGCTCGTCGATGAATCCGTGATCCGCGCCCTGTATGCGGCCTCGACCGATGGCGTGAAGATCGACCTGATCGTGCGCGGCGCCTGCACCCTGAAGCCGGGCGTGCCTGGCTTGTCGGAAAACATCAAGGTGCGCTCCGTGATCGGCCGCTTCCTCGAACACAGCCGCATCTACTATTTCCGCAACGACCTGGCGCACGATGTCTACCTGGCCAGCGCCGACTGGATGAGCCGCAACCTGTTCCGCCGGGTGGAAGTGGCTTTCCCCGTACTGGACCGGGCGCTGAAGCGGCGCGTGATCGCCGAGGGCCTGAACCCGTATTTGAAGGATAATACAAATGCATGGGAACTGGAGCCGACGGGCCACTACGCGCGCCGTAAGCCACGCGGCAAGCAATCGCCGTTCAGCGCCCAGCAGTATTTGATGCATACACTGGGCACGCCGGGCGCGGAGGTCGGCGAATAAGCAATTCTACACAGGAGTACAGCATGGATCTCATCTTGTGGCGACACGCAGAAGCCGAGCCGGGCGTTCCCGACCTCGAACGGGCCCTGACCATCAAAGGCCAGAAGCAGGCGCGCCGCATGGGCGAATGGCTCGCTTCGCAACTACCTGAAAATTGCCGTATCCTCGTCAGCCCCGCCTTGCGTACCCTGCAAACGGCGGAAGCACTGGGCCGCAAGTTCAAGCTGATGCCGGAACTGGCGCCCGGCGCCGAGGCGGAAGATATCATCAAGGCGGCCAACTGGCCAGGCGGCAAGGAAACCGTGCTCATCGTCGGCCACCAGCCCACCCTGGGCCAGGCGGCCGCCCTGCTGCTGACGGGAGAAGAGCAGGAATGGGAAATGCGCAAGGCCAGCGCGTGGTGGTTCTCGCAACGCGAACCAGGCGACCCGATCAGCGTTTATCTCAAGGCGGTGATGGCGCATGACCTTGTGGTGAAATAGGGAAATGCGCAAAAAGTGCGCTGGGACAAATACTAGTGGGAATTACAACTCGGCAGCCTTGTAAAGCGCTGCCGATCTGCTAGAGTTTAATGGCATCAACTACGTGTCGGAGCGCTGCTCTGGCACCTTGAGCAACCCAGCGGACAGCCGTCCAACGGCGGCTGAAAGACCATGTTAACCTTCCTCGTTTTTCTCTTCATCGCCATCTTCGCCGCCATCATCGGCTTCGTCGCCTTTGAACTGATCGAAGAAATGCGCGGCAGTCACCACAAGCTGATGGACCGCTACCACGAGTAGTGTTCACCTTGGCACTATCGCATGGCGCCAGCGACGGCCACCAGCCCGTCCCTCGCGCCATCATTATATTTACACTCCCGTTTTGAACTTCGTATAGATGCGCGTCATCAATCGGCGGATATCGGCCGTGGTCGCTTCCGGTGCGGCCATGCGCTGCTTGTCGGCGTCCGACAGGAAGATGGCCTTGTTCTCGCCGATGTCCTTGCGTACATACTTGATGCTGGCCGGATTCGGATTCGCGTAGAACACCTTGTTGCTCAGGCTGGCATGCACTTGCGGACGCAAAATGTAGTTGATGAACAGGTGCGCATTGTTCGGATGCGGCGCGTCGGCCGGAATGGCCATGGTGTCGAACATCAGGGCCGCCGTCTTCGGCACCAGCACCTGGATCACATTGCCGTTTTTCGCATCGATGGCGCGCTGGCGCGCGATATTGATGTCGCCCGACCAGCCCAGCGCCACGCAGACGGAGCCATTGGCCATGTCATTGATGTAACCGGACGAGCTGAACAGCGTCACGTAAGGACGGATCGCTTGCAGCGCCTTGCCCGCTTCCTGGTAGTCGGCGGCCGTTTTCGAATACGCGGGCTTGCCCAGGTATTGCAGCGCGGCCGGCAGCACTTCCGACGGCGAGTCGAGGAAGGAGACGCCGCACGATTTCAGCTTTGCCGCGTATTTCGGGTCGAAGATCAGGTCCCAGGCGTTGTCAGGCATGGGCATGCCGCCCAGCGCCGCCTTGACCTTGTTGACGTTGATGCCCACCGTCGTGTAGCCCCACAGCCAGTCGACCAGGTAATCGTTGTTCGGGTCGATCTTCGACAGCTTCGCCTGCAGGTTCGGGTCCAGGTTGCCCAGGTTCGTCAGCTTGCTCTTGTCGAGTTTGCGCAGCAGGCCCGCATCGATCTGCAGGCGCGCCCACTGGGCCGTCGGCACGACGATGTCATAGCCGGACTTGCCCGCCACCAGTTTCGCATTGAGGATTTCGTTATTGTCGAAAACGTCGTAGCGCACCTTGATGCCCGTTTCCTTTTCAAAATTCTTGATCGTATCGTCTCCGATATAGTCCGACCAGTTATAGATGTTCAGGACTTTTTCTTCCTGGGCGTGCGCAGGCAAGGCCAGTACGGCCGCCGCCAAGGCCAATCCCGCTCCAATGCGCCGCCCTGCTTGCCATGTGTTTGCCATCGTACCGCCTCCGGAATTAGTCAGAAAATAGTGACGATGATAGCAAGAAGGGCACGATCAGGTCTAGCCCGATCGCGCCCTTGCTTATTACTGCTAAATCAACCCCCACCGCAAACACCGGGGTCGGACCCTGAGGGTCCGACCCCGGCCTTTCGCCGTTGGGGTAAAAATTACACCTTGTCCAGCCCCACTTGCGCGCCCGCAAACACCAGGTTGCCGTTCTGGGCGTCGATGCGGATCTCGTCTTTCGGGCCAAACTTGCCTTCCAGTATCAGCTTCGACAGCGGATTTTCGATCTGCTGCTGGATCGCCCGTTTCAACGGACGGGCGCCATACACCGGGTCGTAGCCCGCTTCGGCGATTTGCTGCAAAGCTGCGTCCGTCAAGCTCAGCTGCATGTCCATGCGCGCCAGGCGTTCTTCGAGGATCTTCAGCTGGATCTTCGCGATCGCGCCGATGTTTTTCTCGTCGAGGCCGTGGAACACGACGATTTCGTCGATACGGTTGACGAACTCGGGACGGAAGTGCGAGCGTACCTCGGCCATCACGGCCAGCTTCACGACACCGGGATCATCGCTTTCCATGGCCTGGATTTTATGCGAACCCAGGTTCGAGGTCATGATGATGACGGTATTCTTGAAGTCCACCGTGCGGCCCTGGCCGTCCGTCATGCGTCCATCGTCGAGCACTTGCAGCAGCACGTTGAAGACGTCGGCATGCGCCTTTTCCACTTCGTCGAGCAGGATCACGCTGTACGGCTTGCGGCGCACGGCTTCCGTCAGGTAGCCGCCCTCGTCATAGCCCACATAGCCGGGCGGCGCGCCGATCAATCGGGCCACGGAATGCTTCTCCATGAATTCGCTCATGTCGATGCGGATCATCGATTCTTCCGTATCGAACAGGAAGGTCGCCAGCGCCTTGCTCAGCTCGGTCTTGCCCACGCCCGTCGGCCCCAGGAACATGAAGGAGCCATAGGGACGATTCGGGTCGGAGAGGCCGGCGCGCGAGCGGCGGATGGCGTCAGCCACGGCCGTGATCGCTTCATCCTGGCCCACGACGCGCTCATGCAGCTTCTCTTCGATGTGCAGCAGCTTGTCGCGCTCGCCCTGCATCATGCGCGACACGGGTATGCCCGTCGCGCGCGACACCACTTCGGCGATTTCCTCGGCGCCCACTTCCGTGCGCAGCAGCTTCGGCTGGTCGGGGTCTCGTTTCGGGATGCCGCTGTCGGCCTGCTTGAGCTGGGCTTCCAGCTGCGGCAACTTGCCGTATTGCAATTCCGACACTTTTTGCCAGTTACTTTCGCGCGTGGCCTGCTCCATCTGCAACTTGACTTGCTCGATCTCTTCCTTGATGTGCGTGCTGCCCTGCACCACGGCTTTTTCCGCCTTCAGGATTTCCTCGAAGTCATTGTATTCGCGCTGCAGCTTGACGATTTCTTCCTCGATCAAGCCCAGGCGGCGCAACGACGCTTCGTCTTTTTCCTTCTTGACGGCTTCGCGCTCGATTTTCAGCTGGATCAGACGGCGTTCCAGCTTGTCCATCACTTCCGGCTTCGAATCGATCTCGATCTTGATCTTCGCCGCCGCTTCATCGATCAGGTCGATCGCCTTGTCGGGCAGGAAACGGTCCGTGATGTAGCGGTGCGACAACTCAGCGGCGGCGATGATGGCCGCGTCCGTGATTTCCACCTTGTGGTGCAGCGCATATTTGTCCTGCAAGCCGCGCAGGATGGCGATCGTCGCCTCCACGGTCGGCTCGTCGACGAGCACTTTCTGGAAGCGGCGTTCCAGCGCGGCATCCTTCTCGATGTACTTGCGGTACTCGTCGAGGGTGGTGGCGCCCACGCAGTGCAGCTCGCCGCGCGCCAGCGCCGGTTTCAGCATATTGCCGGCGTCCATCGCACCTTCGGCCTTGCCCGCGCCCACCATGGTGTGCATCTCGTCGATGAAGACGATGGTTTGCCCCTCATCCATGGCCAGTTCTTTCAGCACGGATTTCAGGCGCTCCTCGAATTCGCCGCGGAACTTCGCGCCGGCCAGCAAGGCGGCCATGTCCAGCGAGAGTACGCGCTTGCCTTTCAAGGACTCGGGCACTTCGCCATTGACGATGCGCTGCGCCAGGCCTTCGACGATGGCCGTCTTGCCGACGCCCGGTTCGCCGATCAGCACGGGGTTGTTCTTGCTGCGGCGCTGCAGGATCTGGATGGTGCGGCGGATTTCATCGTCGCGCCCGATCACAGGGTCGAGCTTGCCCTTACGGGCCCGTTCCGTCAGGTCCAGCGTGTATTTTTTCAGCGCTTCGCGCTGGCCTTCGGCCTCTTGCGAGTCGACCTTGTTGCCACCGCGCACGGCGTCGATAGCCGATGCCAGGGCCTTGCGGGTCAGGCCGTTTTCACGCGCCAGCTTGCCGCAGTCGGACTTGTCGTCCGTCATGGCCAGCAAGACCATTTCACTGGACACGAATTGGTCGCCCGCCTTTTGCGATTCCTTGTCGGCCAGGTTCAAGAGGGCCACGAATTCGCGGCTGACCTGCACGTCGCCACCCGTGCCGGAGACTTTCGGCAAGCGTTCGATCGAGGCGCCCAGGGCCTTGGACAGGCCGCCCACGTTGACGCCAGCCCGCTGCAAGAGCGAGCGGGCGCCGCCGTCGTCCTGGTTCAACAGGGCCGTCAGCAGGTGGACTGGTTCGATATAGGGGTTGTCGTTGCCCACGGCCAAGCTTTGCGCATCGGCCAGGGCTTCCTGTAATTTGGTAGTGAGTTTGTCTTGTCGCATGAAAAGCGCTCCCGGTTAATTAGTTGTTAACCAAATTGGGGTGAGGCAGTACTTTTCAAGCATACACAAAGGAGATAACCGATGCACTTGGGCAAATGCTACCGTGTGGGGCGCGTCCGATTCAAATGGAGCTTGCTTTTGCCGTCCATTTGTCCAGCGCCGTCTCGTCGCTGTCGCGCGCATCGACCCAGCGCGCGCCTTCCGGCGTGTCTTCCTTCTTCCAGAACGGCGCTTGCGTCTTCAGGTAGTCGATGATGAACTCGCAGGCGGCGAAGGCCTCGCCCCGGTGGGCGGACGAGACCGCCACCAGCACGATCTGCTCCTGCGGCAGCAGGGGTCCTACGCGGTGGATCACCAACGCACCAAGCATGGGCCAGCGCTCCCCCGCCTGCGTTACGATGGCTTCGATGGACTTTTCCGTCATGCCCGGATAGTGCTCGAGCTCCATGGCGGCCACGTCCAGCCCTTCGTTCATGTCGCGCACCGTGCCGACGAAGCCGACGACGGCGCCCACCTTGGGGTTGCCTGCACGCAATTGTGCGATTTCTTGACTCAAGTCAAAATCGGCGTGCTGGACGCGCACGGTTGTACTCATTTGACGTTGCCTCCTATGCGGCGCAGCAAGGTTTCGATGCGGCTGGCCGTGCGCGCATCGGTAGTAGCGGCGATCGCGCACAGCTGCATCAGCTGCGACACTTGCGTGAGCGGCTTCTGGCCGGATTTGAGCGACGATTGCAGCACTTCCACCTGCATTTTCAGGCGGTCGCGGGCAAATTCGGCGCCGCTGTCAACGCCGGCGACGATTTCCAGGCGCAACACTTCCTCCAGCAAGCGCTCCTGCTGGGCCTGCAATTGCTGCACGTAAGCGGCACTGCCCTCGCCCAGCGCAGCCTGGGCGGCGGCGAAGCGCTGCTGCAGGCTGCGTTCATATTGCGTGTCCAGCGCTGGCAAGGCGCTCCAGCGCTGAGCCCAAGCTGCCGCATCCGCGCCAGCGTCTCCCTCAGCCAGCGCGGCTTCCAGCGCTTGCACCAGGCGCAGCTTGTCGCGCAAGGCGTTGGCCTGGGCCGCGCCGGCCCGTTCGGCGATGGCGTCCGCTTGCGCTTGCACGCCGGCGACAGCCGCCTGGTAGCGCTGCTCGATCTTCGCTTCGCTGGCGCGCGGCACGGGGCCCGTGGCGTTCCAGGCGGCGCGCGTGTCGCGCAGCAAATGGTGGATGAAGGCGGTGCGGCTCTTGTCATCACCCTCGGGCACGACGGCCGTTTCCAGCGCGGCGCACAGCGCCTCACGCGCATGCAGATGTTCGCGGCGCTCGTGGTCGGCCGCGTGGGCCGTTTCCTTGCGCTTGGCAAAGATATCGTCGCAGGCGGCGCGGAAGCGCTGCCACAGCGCCTGTTCCGCACGGCGCTCCAGCGGCAGGGCTTTCGCCAGCTCCTGCCATTTATCCTGCAAGGCTTTCAGCATGTCGACCGTGTTGCGCTCGGATGGCTTGAGCAAGCCCACTTCGACGATCAATTGTTCGCGGCGCGCCGTCTCGATCTGGCGCTGCGTGTCCAGCGGCTTCGACAGGGCGTCCAGCGCGGCGCCGAACTCGGCGTCCAGGCGTTTCTTTTCCTTGCGGTCGATGGTGCCCAGGCGCGTCCACGCCTGGCGCAAGCGCTGCGAGGCGGAAGCAACGTATTTCCAGTCGGTACTCTCTTCGGCCGCCAGGGCTACCGTTTCCGCGATCAGTTCCTGGGCCTTGGCCGCATTGCCGTGGCGCTCTTCAGCCAGTTGCTTGAAATGCTGGGCCGCCGGCGCATACGCCACGCTGCAAGCCGCGTCGAAACGCTCCCACAGGGATTTCGGTGCCGGGCCGGACAGGGTATCGAGCGACTTCCAGCGCTCGCGCAGGCTACCCACTTTCTTGGCCAGCTCGGCCATCGGTAATTGTTGCGCCGGCAATTCCTCGCCCGCCTTGACCAGTTCCTCGCGCGACACATTGCCGCCCCAGCGCGCCCAGTCCGCCAATTGCTTGAATTGCGCGCGCACATGCGCCAGGCGGTCCGCTTGCGCAGGCGTCAAACGGCCGTGCTGGCTATCGCGCAAAGTCTTGTCGTGCTCGGAAGCCACGTGCAACAGCCCATCCTGCAGGGCCGCTTCCATGGCGTCGAGCGTCTTGAAGAACTGCTGCGTCGCTTCCTTCGAGACGGGAGCATGCTCCTGGCGCGGCTTGCGCGGCGCTGATTCGGCATGGGCCGCTGCGGCCTCTGGCGCTGCCGCCTGCACGGGCGCCGGCGCGCTGGCCAGCAGGGCAGCAAATTGCTGCTGCAAGCTGTCGGACAAGGTCGATTCGGGCAGGCGCGGCAGGGCTTGCCACGCGCGTTTCAAGCTGTCTGCATCGAGCGTGCCGGCGTCCTGCGCCTGCCATTCGGCCAGCGCGGCCTGGCGCGCATCGAACGCGGCCTGGTGTTGCTGCAGGGATTGCAGGGCGGATTGCGCCTGTTCGCGCGCCTGGAGAAAATCGCTTTCCAGGTGTTTCGGCAAGGAAGCGCGCTCGGGCGATTGCGCATGCTGCGCATGTTGCGCATCCAGGCGGGCCAGCGCCTGCGCCAGTTCGACGGCGGACTGGCCGCTGGCAGCCAGGGCCCGCGCGGCGGCCACGGCATCGATCACGGCGCGCTGCAGCACCACTTGCGCTTCCAGGCGGGCGGCCAGGGCGGCCCGCGCGGCGCTAAAGGCGGTCGCCAGCTCGGGCGTTGCCTTGATGACTTGCCATTGGCGGTCCAACTCCGCTACCAGGTTCGGGCTCAGCTTTTCATCGTTCAACAGGCGCTGGGCCGTGGTTATGCTGGCCTGGGCGCGTTGCATCTCGGCAGCCTGATGACGGATCAGGTCGATGCGGCCCTGCATCAGCTTGGCCACGCGGCGATCCGTGTTGCGCATGGCGTGGTGGACTTTTTCCAGCAGGGGCAAGGCATGGACGTGTTCGGCCGCGATCAAACGGGCATCGGCAAATTCGCTGGACACAATGAATTCAACGGCGGCGGCTTCGTCGCCCGCCACGGCATGGGCACGCGCAACCTGTTCGGCGCGGCGCGATGCGCTCTGCGCCGAGGCGGCGGCCTGTTCTGCCACGACAGGATCGGGGACGGCAGTCTTGCTGGCAGAACGCTTGAAGAGAAATTCGAACATGACGGGTTTCGCGTGGATCAAAACCACCATCATAACAAAGCCCGGGGTATTGCATCGGACAGGTATGTACAACTTACTAAATGAGTAACATAGTGAGTAACATCGCATTTCCCCCATGAAAGCGCCAGCGCAAAATCAGGGCGGCGCCCCAGGCGCAAACGGGAGATAGTGTGGGCGCTCGCTCCCCGTTCAAGCCTGCGCGCACAGCGGGGGCGGAATGGCAGGCGCGGCGTCCGCAGCGACAGCGGCCGCGTTGTCGCTGGTGTTGGCGGCGCCGTCGGGCGCATCCGGCGCCGGCAAAGGCACAGGCAAAACAAAGGGCAGCACCTGCGCCTTGCCACGGCGCGCTTCCTGCGCGCGCGCATCGTGGGCGAGGAACTGGTAAGCGATGGCAAACCACGCTTCGCCCACAATCACCTTGCGCGCCAGCGCGAACAGCTCGTGCTCTTCTTTTTCCAGGCGCAGCAGCAGGGCCGCGCAAAAGGCGTCGATGGCGGCGCGCAGCTGCTCGGCCTGCAATTCGGAATGGTCGATGGCGGCACCGGCGCGCTGCTGCACGACATTGATGCTTTCCAGTGCCGCGTGGTTCAAGCCATTGATTTCATCCAACAGGCCGTCCGCATGCGGCGCCGCCTGGCGGATGGCGGGGATCAGATACATCTCCACCTTGCGCCAGTAAGCACCCTGGTACAGCCGGTTCAGCCAGTCGCCCGCATACTGCAGCTGCGCCAGGCTGAGCCTGCTCTGATGGCGCAGCTGCACATGCATGTACTTTTGAAAAGCTAACAAGCTCATGCGGATGCTGGCCTGTTCCACCGACAGGGAAACCAATATATATGTTGCCGTAAGCATGCACTCACTCCCGAAAACGCGCTGGATGTCTGATCCTGGAAGTGAAAGTGTAAAGACTACCGACAGGGGTCGGTTTGATCCTGCACAAACCCGCGGCGAGCGCGCTGCGCTTTTTTCAGGACTCGCGCAGGCCGATATGCAGGTTGACGACGCCAGGCTCTTCCGACGGCGTGACCTCGCCGCCAAAACTTTTCACCAGCCGCTGCATGCCCTTGTTGCGCGCCATCGCCTCGCCCACCAGCGCTTCCGTACCGCGGCTGCGGAAGTAGTCGACCAGCTTTTCAAACAGGATGTGGCCCAGGCCCTTGCCTTTCAGGGCCGAGCGCACGGCGATGGCGAAGTCGGCGTGGATATTGTCCGGGTCGGCCACGGCGCGCACCACGCCCAGGGTTTCCGGCTTGCCGTCCGGCCCCGTGTGCGTGGCGATGAAGGCCATGGCGCGGTCGTAATCGATCTGCGTCAGGCGCGCCAGCTGCGACACGGGCAGTTCGCGCATGGAAGTGAAAAAGCGCAGGCGCACGTCGTCCGGGTCCAGCGCATTGAACAAGTCCAGGTGCTGCGGTGCGTCTTCCGGGCGGATGGGGCGCAGCAAAATGGATAGTCCCATCCACGTCACCTGCTCTTCCAGCTCTTGCGGATACGGGCGAATGGCCAGGCGGTCGCTCTTCTGGCCCGGTTCTAGACGGATGCGCGCGTCGAGGGCGATCACGCCGTCGGCATCGGCCACCAGCGGATTGATGTCGAGTTCGGCCAGCTCGCCGATGTCGGCCACCAGTTCGGCCACCTGGATCAGGGTGTAGCAGATGGCGTCGATATCGGCCGGCGGCTGGTTGCGGTAGCCGGCCAGCAGTTTCGACACGCGCGTGCGCGCCAGCATGTCGCGCGCCAGCACCATGTTCAGCGGCGGCAGGCCGATGGCATGGTCGGCCGTCACTTCCACGGCGATGCCGCCCTGCCCCACCAATATCACGGGGCCGAAGGCGGCGTCGGTGGTCACGCCAACGATCAATTCATGCGATTGCGGCCGGCGCGCCATCTGCTGCACCGTGAAGCCGTCGATCAGCGCATCGGGGCGCATGCGGCGCACGCGCTTGAGCATGGCAGCAGCGGCCGTGCGCAGGATGTCGGGTGTGTCCAGGTCGAGCGCCACGCCGCCCACGTCGGATTTGTGGGCGATGTCGGGCGAATGAATTTTCAGCGCCACCGGATAGCCGATGTCCGCCGCCACGGCCAGCGCCTCTTCCACGTCGGCCGCCATGCGCGTCATCGCCACGGGAATGCCGTAAGCGGCCAGGATTTCTTTCGAGCGGCATTCGCCCAGCACCGTCTGGCCAGCCGCCAGCGCGGCGGCGACGATTTCGCGCACGCGGGCGCGGCGCGGCGTGGCCGACATGGGCAGCTGCGCCGGCACCTGCATCAGGGTTTCCTGATTGCGCCGGTACTGCACGATTTGCATGAAGCCATGCACGGCCTTTTCCGGCGTGTCGTAGGTGGGAATGCCGGCCCGGTTGAAGACCTGGCGCGCGGGCGCCACGGTGGTGCCGCCCAGCAGGCACGACAGCACCGTGCGCGAGGTGGCCTTGATCAGCGGCGTGACGGCTTCGGCGATGTCGATCGACGAGACCATGGCCGTGGGCGCGTGCAGCAGCAGCAAGGCGTCCGCCTGCGGCTCGTCGAGCAGCGGCTTGATGGCGTCGGCATAGCGCTGCACGGCCGCGTCGCCGGGCAGGCCCACGGGATTGTCGTGCGACCAGCCCCGTGGCAGCGCCTTTTCCAGCGCGATAACGGTATCGGGTGACAGCTCGGCAAGCTTGCCGCCGCTACTCACCAGCGCATCGGTGGCCATCACGCCCAGGCCGCCGCCATTGCACAAAATCGCCAGGCGCTCGCCGCGTTGCGAGCGAATGTGCGTGAGGGTTTCCACGGCATCGAAGAGCTCTTCGGCCGAATACACGCGCAGCATGCCGGCGCGGCGGATGGCAGCGTCATACACGGCGTCGGAACCGGCCAGCGCGCCCGTATGCCAGGCCGCCATGGCCGCGCCTTCCGCCTCGCGCCCCGCCTTCAGCACAATGACGGGCTTGCTGCGCGCGGCGGCCCGCGCGGCCGACATGAATTTGCGCGCCGCCTGGATATCTTCCATGTACAGCAGGATGGCGGCCGTGTCGATGTCGCCGGCCAGGTAGTCGAGCAGGTCGCCGAAATCGATGTCATAGCCGGCGCCCAACGAAATGAACTTGGAAAAGCCCACGCCGTGCGCGTTGGCCCAATCGAGCACGCCCGATACCAGCGCCCCCGATTGCGACACGAAGGCGATCTTGCCGCTCGTCGCGCCCACATGGGCGAAGCTGGCGTTCAAGCCCAGCTTCGGCACCAGCAGCCCCATGCTGTTGGGGCCGAGGATACGCAGCAGGTGCGGCTTTGCTGCCTTCAGCATGGCCAGGCGCAGCGACTGCTCGCGCACGGGATCGAGGCCCGACGTCATGACGATGGCCGCGCGCGTGCCCAGCGCGCCCAGTTCGCGGATCAGGGCCGTGATGGTGGCGGGCGGCGTGCAGATGATGGCCAGGTCCGGCGCCTTGGGCAAGTGCGCCAGCTTGCGGTAGCATTTCAGGCCCATCAGCTCGTCATACTTGGGATTGACGGGCCAAATGTCACCCTGGTAGCCGCCGCCCAGCAGGTTGTAGAGGGCAATGGCGCCCAGCTTGCGCTCGCGCGCCGTGGCGCCGATCAGGGCCACCGAGGCCGGCTTGAACAGCTTGTCGAGATTACGGATACTCATGTTCTGGCCTCATGGTTTGCCGGAGCGGCTTACTTGGTAACGCCCCAGTGTATAGGATGCGTTGCCAAAAAAATTTGACTTTGCAAAGCGTTTCACGAAAAAACCGCACGCGCCTACCAGCGCGAGCGGTGGCTTTCCGTCACCCCCGCCAGCTGCGCCACGATGCGCTTGGGAGACTCCGCGCTGGCGCGCACCCAGCCGCTGAACGTGCCGATGGGCTGGATATAGCGGCTGGCGGCGAGCCACAGGTTTTTATCCTCGCGCCGTGCGCCCTCGGGCTTGAAGTGCAGGTCCAGCAAATCGTCGTCCGTCCACACATGCCACGGCGCCAGCGGGTTGTCGGGATTGAAGTCGAAATGCGCGCGCCCCAGCCCGTAAAGCTGGCCATCGAGCCACAGCGCGTTTTCATGCGCGCCGAAATAGCCGGCCTGCAGATTGAAACCCAGGTCCAGGCTGTGCGCCGAAGCCCAGCGCCATTCCGTCTCGCGCGCCAGCAAGCCGTTCGAATAATCGAAGCTGGCCACACCGTCGTCCAAGCTGTAGCCCATGGCGCCGCAGCGCACCGTGCCCCACAGGGGCAGGCCGCCCGACTTTTGCGTGGCATGCACGCTGCCGCCCTCGCCCACGGGCCCCACGGCCAGCAAGGTGGGCGCCACGGGCGGGCCGAATTCCGCATCGATGCCGAAATGGCCGCAATCGAGCCGCAAACGGTAGCGCTGCTGTGGCTGCGCCTCGATGGAGATCACTTGCGAGAAGAAGCGGAAACGGCTGCTGGCACCCGCATGCGGCGCCACCGATGCGCACAGGCCGGGGATACCATCCTGCGAAAAGGCCGCCACGATCTTGCCCTTGTGGCGGTCGAAGGCATACGCGAAGGCCGTGCTGGTCCAGCCCAGGTCGACGATGGCCACGCCGCAGAACAGGGTCGGCGTGGACAGGGCCACGTAATGCCAGCGCTTGTGGTGGAACAAGCGCCAGAGGGCGCCGCGCGCGTGCGGCGGCGCCAGCGCGGCCCAGTCGAAGGCGTTCAATTGCCCCGTGTAGCGGCCAAAACATGGCACGCCATCGGCATCGAGCAGGTGGGCAGGAGCCGGCGGCAGCATCATGCGGCCCGCCTTGCGGCAGCGCCGCCGTCGTGCAGCGCATCGGCCAGCTGCGCGCCAAATAGCGCCGGCTGCGCCTGCGCAATATCAATATCCGGGCAGGCATGCCAGAGCGCCAGCCGCTGCACGGCGCCGGCCACGTCCTGCACCAGGCGGGCACTCACGCGCACGCCCTCTTCCAGCGCCAGCGACTTGATCTCGAAACGCCCCTGCGCGCGGTGCGCCTTGGCGTCCAGGCGCCCTACCAGCGCGCCGCGGCGCAAGATCGGCAGCGTAAAATAGCCATACCGGCGTTTTTCAGCAGGCGTATAGCATTCGAGCCGGTAGTCAAAGCCGAACAATTCCAGGGCGCGGCGCCGGTCCCACACGACGGGGTCGAACGGCGAGAGTATCGTCGTCAGGCTGGGCGCCAGCTTGCCGGCGGCCGCGTCGCGCGCCAATTGCCCATGTTCCGCATGCACGTAGACGGCGTCAATCCAGCCATCGACCGTGCAGCGCAGCAGCGCGCCCTCATCCACCAGTGCCTGCAAATCGTGCGCCAGACTGGCGCGCGACTGTTTGGTGCGGAAGTAGTCGCTGATCCAGCTGGCCCGCGCCAGGCCCAGCGCCTTCACGCTGGCCAGCAGCAGGCGCCGGCGCACCTGCTCTTCGGGCGGCAGCAAGCCATCGTGCCAGCCGGGTAAAACGCGTTCGGCCAGGTCGTAATAGCGCTGAAAATTGTGGCGCTTGGCGATCATCAGCACGCCCGAGGTAAACAGCACTTCGAGCGAGCGCTTTTCCGGCTTCCAGCTCCACCAGCCGCCCGCCTGGCCATCCGTGCGCTCGAAATCAGCGGAGCGCGCGGCGCCGTTGACGCGGATATGTTCGAGCACGGCAGCCACGGCCTCGCCCTGCTCGGCCATCCATTTGACGGAGTATTTCCAGCCCATGGCGGCCGGGTCCAGCATGCGGTGGCGGTACAGGCCATAGTCTTCGATGGGCACGAAGCAGGCTTCATGCGCCCAGTATTCGAACAGCGCGCCCTCGGCCAGCAATTGCTCCAGCCACGGCTGCGGATAGTCGCCCAGCCGGCTCCACAGCACCAGGTAAGGGCTGCGCGCCACCACATGGATGGTGTCGATCTGCAGCACGCCCATCTGCCGCACGGCGGCCAGCACGTCGGCCTTGGCGGCCTTCTTGCGGCGTGCCTGCAGCAAACCCTGCGCGGCCAGGTGCAAGGCGCGCGCGGCGGGCAGCGATAAGGAGGGGGGATCGAAAGGAGTGGGCTGGTGTGGGCTGTGCATAACAGAAAGATACCGCATTCTGCACACGCCTTGTGCGTTTTATCGCTATCGGATCGCGCGGCCGCTGGCCACGCTAGGCTGCGGGAAACACGACCTCCACCGCCAGCCCCCTGCCCTGCAAGCCGGTGCCGAGGATGATGTGCGCGTCATGCCGCTCGGCGATGCTGCGCACGATGGACAGGCCCAGGCCGCTGCCGGGCAACTGCCCGCAGTCCACGCCCACGAGACGCACAAAACGCTCGAACACGCGCTCATGCAATTGCTCGGCGATGCCCGGGCCCGTATCGGCCACGCGCAGGTAGCTGCGCCCCGCTTCCACGCCGCAACTGATGACGACCAAGCCGGGCGCCGGCGTGTAGCGCAGCGCATTCTCGACCAGGTTACGCAGCAACATCTGCAGGCTGTCCGCATGCAGCAAGCAGGGCGCCGGCGCCATGACCACGCTCAGCGACAGCCGGTACGGCGCGGCCAGCGCCTGCCACTGCGAGGCCTGCCCGGCCAGCAAACGGGCCAGGTCTCCCGCGCGCAAATCGGCCGCCGCGCCCGAATGCGGGTCCAGCTGCGCCAGCGCCAGCAACTGGTTGACGAGGCGCGTGGCGCGCTCCACGCTGGCTCCCAGGGCTGCAATGAATTCCTCGCGTTCAGCCTCGCTGCGGGCCCGCTGCAGCACTTGCAAATTGGTCTTGATGGCGGCCAGCGGTGTGCGCAGCTCGTGCGCCGCATCGGCCGTGAAGCGCTGCTCGTTGTCGCGGCTTTGCCGCACTCTGCCGAACAGACGGTTGATTTCCAGCAGCAGCGGGTGCAGTTCAGCGGGCGCGCCAGCGAGCCTGACGTCGGCCAGCTCATCGGGCGTGCGCGCCGACACTTCATCGGCGCACGCCTGCAGCACGCGAAACACGCGGTGGATGCTCCACCAGATGGCGATGGTGGCCAGCGCCACCAGCAGCAGGCCGAACAGCGCGATGCGGTAAAAGAAGCCGCGGCTGATGTCGTCGCGGTGGCTGGTCGGCTCGGCCACCAGCAGTTGCAGGCTGCGCTGCGCATCCCACAGCGAAAACAGACGCCAGCGCTGGCCGGCGATGCTGGTCCAGGAAAGACCGTCCGGCGCGCTGCGCGACAGGGCGATATCGGACGCCGCGTCGTTGCGGTACAAGACGCGCTGCTGCGCGTCGCGCACCTTGAACAGCAAATACTGGTGGGGATTCGGATGCCCACGCAGCGGCACATCGATGGGCCCCGTCAAGCCATGTTCGCGCGCATCCTTTGCCACCAGCGACAGCAGCAGATGGCCCGTCTCGATCAGCGACTGGTCGAACAATTCCTGGCTTTCGCGGCGCGCTTCCAGGTACACGATGGCGGCGCTGCCCACCCACAGGGCCAGGGTCAGGCCCAGCAGGACGGCCAGCAGGGTGCGCCGCAGCGACCAGGTTTTCACGCCGCCGCCAGCCCTTAAGAATCTCTTAAGAACTTCTGCGCAAGATCCGGAGCGAAATATTTTTTGGGTAGCCATGATTGCAATTGTAAATGATTCTTATTGCTTTCACGATTCCCATTACCTCAACAATACAGACCGATAATTCATCAACCCTCCAGGAGTTTGCATGTCCAACAGCCCCCGCCGCGCGCGCCTGCCGCGTCCCACCACCCTGGCCCTGGCCTTGGCCGCCCTGTCCTGCCTGCCGGCTCACGCACAGCCGGGCGCGCCTGCCAGCCTGCCGGAAGTAGTGGTCTCCGCCTCCGGTTTCGAACAGGATATCAGGCAGGCGCCGGCCTCGATCACGGTGCTGACGCGCGAAGAGCTGTCGAAGGAGCGCTTCGGCAACCTGACGCAGGCACTGGAAAGCGTGGAAGGCATCGACGTGGGCGCGGCGGGCGACAAGACGGGCGGCATGAACATCAGCATCCGCGGCATGCCCAGCGACTACACCCTGGTGCTGATCGACGGGCGCCGCCAGAACGCGGCAGGCAATGTCACGCCGAACGGTTTCGGCGGCACGCAGACGAGCTTCATGCCGCCGCTGGCCGCCATCGAGCGCATCGAAATCATCCGCGGCCCCATGTCGACCCTGTACGGCTCGGACGCCATGGGCGGCGTGATCAACATCATCACGCGCAAGGTGGGCAAGCAATGGATGGGTTCCGTCTCGGCCGACTACACCTTGCAGCAGGAATCGGACTTTGGCGACGTGAAAAGTGGCCGCTACTACCTGAGCGGCCCCCTCGCCACCGACCTGCTGGGCCTATCCCTGCGCGGCAGCAAGCAGCGCCGCGCCGCGGCCGACATCCGCGTCCCCAACGCGGCCGGCGAGCAAGTTTCCGCCAGCATGGGCGCCAACCCCGTGCGTGCGGACATAGACAACTTTGGCGCGCGCCTGGCCTTCACGCCGAACCGCTACCACACCGTCATCCTCGACGCGGACGCGGGCCGCCAGACCTACGACAATTCGAAGAAGCAACTGGGCACCTTGGGCTTGCAGGGCGGCTACGGCCCCGAGCAGAAGTACAAGCGCGACCAGTGGACCCTGTCGCACACGGGCCGCTTCGGCTTCGGCACGCTCGACAGCAGCTACATGGTGAACCAGACGGTAACCCTGGGCCGCACGATTCCGCCGGGTACGCCGGGCGCCGTCGCCGGCAGCGCGCGCACCTTGGAAGTGGAAAGCCAGGTCTTCGACACCAAATTGGTCATGCCTTTGGGCAAACACATGGCCACCATCGGCGCGCAATGGTGGAAAGCGGAAATGACGGACGGCGTGGCGCCAAAGAAATTCGAATTCACGCAAAAAGCCCTGTTCGTGGAAGACGAATGGCAGGTGCTGGACAACGTCGCGCTGACCTTCGGCGCCCGCTATGACGATCACAGCATCTTTGGCGGCCAGACCAGCCCCCGCGCGTATGCCGTGTGGAACGCAGCGCCGAGCTGGACCGTCAAGGGCGGCGTCAGCAAGGGCTACAAGACGCCGCGTGTGGAACAATTGTCGCCAGGTATCAACGGTTTCGGCGGCCAGGGCACGATCCCCCTCGTCGGCAGTCCGAACCTGAAGCCGGAAACGAGCACGACGACGGAAATCGGCGCGTATTTCGACAACCTGGCCGGCTGGACCGCCAGCGGTTCCCTGTTCAACAATACATTCAAGGACAAGATCACGACGGGCACGGGCCTCGTCAACTGCGATTACCGTCCGTCGCCGAACCGTCCCGGCTGCGTCAGCTTCGGCAACTGGCCCAACGTCGATGCGTTTGGCCAGTCGGTCAACGTGGATGAGGCCGTCACACGCGGCGTCGAGCTGAACACGCGTTTCCCGTTGGGCAAGACGCTGTCGGCCAGCGCCAACTACACCTACACGGAAAGCGAACAGAAGAGCGGCAGCAACGCGGGCAAGCCCCTGAGCGACACGCCCAAGCACGCCGTCAACGCGCGCCTCTCGTGGGATATTTCGCGCGAGTGGAACGGCTGGCTGCGCGCCGAGTACCGCAGCGAGCGCTTCCGCGATCCGGGTACCTCGGCTTCCACACGCGCCGCCAAGGCCGCGCTGGGCGACTACAAGGGCTATACCATGTTGCACCTGGGCAGCAGCTACCGGCTGAACCAGCGCGTCACCCTCAACGCGGCCGTGTACAACCTGTTCAACAAAGACTTTATCGACTACCAGCCTTACCGCGCTCCGGCATTAACCTACGCCAACCGCTATGTCAACAGCCTGGACGGACGCCGTCTGTGGCTGTCAGCCACTGTCGATTTCTGATCCAGCGGGCGGCCTGCGGGCCGCCTGCGTCAAACTACCTTGGGCTTGTCGATGCAATAACCGATCGCATGCACGGTGCGGATCAAGTCCCGCCCCAGCTTCTTGCGCAGGTGGTGGATATGCACTTGCACGGCATTGCTTTCCACTTCGTCACCCCAGCTGTACAAGTTTTTCTCCAGCTGTTCCCGGCTCAGCACCCGGCCGCCGTGTTCCAGCAGCAGTTGCAGGATGCGAAATTCCTTCACCGTTAACATCACGGGCAATCCCCCTTGCGTCACCTGCCGGTGCGCGATATCGAGCACCAGGTCGCCGTGCACGAGGTTTTCGCGCAGGCGGCCGGCGGCACGGCGGCAGGCGCTGCGGATGCGCGCAGGCGGCCGGCGGCACGGCGGCAGGCGCTGCGGATGCGCGCAGCCAGCTCATCCAGGTCGAACGGTTTCACTAAAAAATCGTCGGCGCCCGCGTCGAGCCCGGCAATGCGCTCGCCCACCTGGTCACGCGCCGTGACGACCAGCACGGCGCCGCTGTAGCCATTGTCGCGCAGCACGCCCAGCGCCTGCATGCCATCCTGCCCCGGCAAGCCCAGGTCGAGCAGGATGCAGCCATAATCGTGCAGGCGCACGGCCGTGTGCGCGTGTTCCGCGCTCGTGACCCAGTCGACGGCGTAGCCGCCCTGTTCCAGGCCGATCTGCGTGGCGCGGCCCAGTTGCGGGTCGTCTTCGGTCAGCAGGATGCGCATGGGAAAGCGGCGCGGCCCGCTCAGTCCTTTTTCTTGATCAGGCCAGCCAGCGCGGCGAACGGATTGTGCGTGGCGGGCGCCACCTCGGCCGACAGCAGGCCGGCGCCACGGTCCGCCTCCAGGTAGCGCGAGTGTTCATTGTCGTGGCAATACAGGCACAGCAGTTCCCAGTTGCTGCCATCGGGCGGATTATTGTCGTGGTTATGGTCGCGGTGGTGCACCGTCAGCTGCTGCACGTTGGCGCGCGTAAACTCGCGCATGCAGCGGCCGCATACCCACGGGTACATCTTCAGCGAGCGCTCGCGGTAGCCGCTCTCGCGCTGGTCGGCGGCGCGGCGCGCTTCGGCCACGATCTTGTCCAGTCTTGCCGCGTCGGGCTTTTTACTCTGCATGACAACTTTCGATATGGGAGGTAGAAGCGCTCATTTTAATGAGGATGGCGGCGCATTTGTACTTTTTCTGCCACGCCGCCCGCCCGTGTCGCCGCCGGCGTGCTTTTTTTAGCGTGCGTGGCACCACAACTACTTGATTTAACGCAAAATAAGACCAGCGACAGACGACGAACAGACGCTGGGGCGGCAGGCAGCGCGCAGGTCAGCATATTTCGGCTATGATGCGCGCCACGCCGCCCTTCACCTTTTCTATGACCCTAGCCTGCAAGCGCCCGTGATAGCGATAACAATATCCCTGCAACGCCTTGCCCGCCGCCTGTACAGTCTCAGCCTGGTGCCGGGCAAACCGGTGGAAGACTTCATCTTCGCCGACGTCAACGAGCGGGCCGCCGCCATGCTGGGCAAACCACGCTCCGAACTGCTGGGCCAGCGCGTGCTGTCGCAGGTGCCGCTGCTGCGCGGCGAGCGCTTTTTCAAGCGCTTCGTGCGGGTGATGGAAACGGGCCAGCCGCTGGAGGACGAATTCGAGCTGACACTGGCCTCGGGCGACACGCGCTGGCTGCGCCACCAGGTGGTGCCGATTACCGACGGCGTGGCCGTCACCTCGCGCGACATCAGCGCGCGCAAGCAGGACGAACTGGCGCTGCAGGACAACCGCAGCTTCCTGCAGTCGCTGATCGACCATTTGCCCGTGCTGGTCTACGTGAAAAGTGCGCGCCCGGAAAACTTCGGCCAGATGGAAGTGTGGAACAAGGCGGCCGAGGATATCACCGGCCACCTGGCCGCCGACGTCATCGGCAAGACCGATTGCCAGGCCTTCCCGCCCGGCTTCGGCCTGCTCGACGCCGAGGACGACCGCGCCATCCTGGCCGAGCGCGGCGTCATCGACCATACGGAAAAACCGCTGCGCCTGCTTGACGGCAGCCTGCGCTACTTGCGCGCCGTCTCCGTGCCCGTGTTCGACGAGCGCCAGCAGATCGAACATATCCTGTGCATCGCCGAGGATATCTCGCAGCGCCGCCAGCAGGAGCTGGAACTGCGCCAGAAACAGGCCGAGCTGGCCGCCGTCAACGACGCCTCGCCGCTCGGGCTGGTGCGCCTGGACCGCCAGCGCCGCTGCACCTACGTCAACCGCACCTTCGAATCGATCACGGGCCTGCCGCGCGCGGCCGCCCTGGGCGCCGGCTGGACCAGCGCCCTGCACCCGGCCGACTATCCGCTGATGCACGTGGCGCTGGAACAGCTCACGCGCAGCCATGCGCCGTTCCAGTCCACCCTGCGCTGCCTGCAGCGCGACGGCAGGCTGGTCTGGGTCTCCGTCAAGATTGCCCCCATCCTCATCGACGGCCGGATCGAAGGCTACGTGGGCAGCCTGGATGACATCACCACCTTGCGCGAATCGGAAGTGGCGCTGCTGGAAAGCGAAGCGCGCCTGCGCACCATCGCCGATACCTTGCCGGCCATGATCGCGTATATCGACGCCGACCAGGTCTACCGCTTCCTGAACATCGCCTACGAACGCGAATTCGGCCTGACGGGCCAGCAGGCACTGGGCAAGAGCGTGCGCGGCACGGTGGGCGAGGCGCGCTACCGCACGGTGGCGCCGTATATCGAAAGAGTGCTGGCCGGCGAAACCCTGAGCTTCGAGGAAGAAGACGACAAGGAGGGCATCGAGCGCTGCATGGAAGTGATCTACATTCCGCAGATCGGCGAAGACAAGCTGCAGGTGGTGGGCTTTCACGTGATGCGCCAGGATATCACCGTGTAAAAGCGCGAAAAACAGCGTTTGCTGCAGCTGGCCCAGGTCGATGCGCTGACGGGATTGTCGAACCGCGCCGGCTTCCAGCAAAAACTCAGCGACGCCATGCACGCGAGCCGCCGGCAGCAGCACCTGATGGCCGTCATGTACATGGATATCGACCGCTTCAAGCCCGTCAACGACACGCATGGCCACGGCACCGGCGACGCCCTGCTGCGCGCCTTCGCCCAGCGCCTGACGCAGACCATGCGCGCAACCGACATCATCGCCCGCCTGGGCGGCGACGAATTCACCATCATCATGGAACAGATCACCCGGCCCGACGACGCGGTCGTACTGGCGGAAAAAATCGTCGCCGCCATGCAGCAGCCGTTCGACCTTGATGGCATCAGCGTGCGCATTTCCGCCAGCATCGGCCTGGCCTTCTACCGCGACGAAGACATCCCCCCTGCCGTGCTGCTGCAGCGGGCCGACGTGCTGCTGTACCAGGCCAAGCAGGATGGCAGGAACACTTATCGCGCGGGTGCTGCAGTGGTTTGATCCAGCCGCTGGCGCTTGGCGCCATACCTGCTATATTGGCGCCTGTCTTCCCTACCCTTGCCACACCATGCGCCTGCTGCACACTTCCGACTGGCATCTGGGCCAGACCCTGCACAATTTTGAACGGGGCTACGAACACCAGCGCTTCCTCGACTGGCTGCTCGACACGCTCGTGGCCGAACAGGTCGACGTGCTGCTCGTCGCCGGCGACGTGTTCGACAACGCCAACCCGTCGGCAGCCTCGCAAAAACAGTTGTATGTATTCCTGCAGCAGGCGCGCGCGCGCCTGCCCGCGCTGCAGCTGGTCATCGTCGCCGGCAACCACGATTCGGCCGGACGGCTGGAAGCGCCCGGCCCCCTGCTGGCCGCGCACGGCACGCACGTGATCGGACATTTGTTGCGCGGAGAGGATGGCGACATTGACCTGGAGCGCCTGCTGCTGCCGCTCACCGGCCGCGATGGGCAAGTGCAAGCCTGGTGCCTGACCGTGCCCTTCCTGCGCCCCGGCGACGTACCGAAACTGCCGGCCGGCGATACCCAGGATGCCTACCTGGGCGGCATCGCCCTGCTGTACCGCCAGCTGGCGGACCTGGCGCTGGCGCGCCGCCAGCCGGGGCAAGCCATCCTTGCCATGGGCCATTGCCACATGGTGGGTGGCGAAATGTCCAACGATTCCGAGCGCCGCATCGTCATCGGCGGCACCGAGATGCTGCCATCGGGGATTTTTGACGCCGCCATCGCCTATGCGGCGCTGGGCCATTTGCACAAGGCGCAGGCCGTGGGCGGGCAAGAACACATCCGCTACTGCGGCAGCCCGATACCCCTGTCGTTCGCGGAAGTGAACTATCGCCACCAGGTGCTGTGCCTCGATATCGACGGCGAAACGCTGCAGTCGGTGCGCGCCATCGAGGTGCCGCGCGCCGTGCCACTCTTGCGCGTGCCCGCCACGCCGGCGCCGATAGACGAGGTGCTGGCGCAGCTGGCCGCCCTCGACGTGCCCGCCGCGCCACCCGAAGCGCAGCCCTTCCTGGAAGTGCGCGTGCGCCTCGACGCGCCCGAGCCGGGCCTGCGCACGCGCATCGAAACGGCCCTCGACGGCAAGCATGTGCGCCTGGCGAAGATCGAAACGTCGAGCGCCGCGCGCAGCAGCGCGCCCGAGAACATGACCCTCGACCAATTGGGCCAACTGCAGCCGGACGACATCTTCCGCCGCCTGTACCTGCAAAAATACGGCCGGCCCGCACCGCCCGAACAACTGTCGGCCCTGGCCGAACTGCTGCTGCCCGGCGCCTGACCTTTTCGCTCCTGAAGAACCATGAAAATCCTGAAAATCAGCGGTAAGAACCTGGCCTCGCTGGCCGGCGAATTTGAAGTCGACTTCCAGCAGGAGCCGCTGGCGTCTTCCGGCCTGTTCGCCATCAGCGGCCCCACGGGCGCGGGCAAGAGCACCCTGCTCGACGCCCTGTGCCTGTCCCTGTACGACGCCACGCCACGCCTGCTGAAAGTACTGGGCCGGGGCAGCGCCCTGCCCGACGTGGGTAAGGAAACCGTCAACGCCCAGGATACGCGCACCCTGCTGCGCCGCGGCACGCCGGACGGTTACGCGCAAGTGGACTTCGTCGGCAACGATGGCGCGAGTTACCGTGCGCGCTGGAGCGTGCGCCGCTCGCGCACCCGGGCCGAAGGGGCGCTGCAGGCGACCGCCATGAGCTTGCACCAGCTGCCCGCGCTGCAGCCCATCGGCGGCACCAAGACGGAAGTCAAGGAAGAAATCGAAAAGCGCATCGGCCTGTCCTTCGACCAATTCACCCGCGCCGTGCTGCTGGCGCAAAACGAGTTTTCCACCTTCCTCAAGACGGAAGACAATGAACGGGGAGAGTTGCTGGAAACCCTGACGGGCAGCAGCATCTATACCGACATTTCCGTGCGCGCCTTCGAGCGGGCGAAGAAGGAAAAGCAGGTGCTTGAGCGCCTGGGCGAAAAACTGGCCGACCAGCGGCCATTGTCGCCGGAAGAACGCGCCGAGACCGAGGCGTCAAGCGGGGCGGCCGAGAGCACCCTGCACACCATCGACTTGCGCAAGGCGGTGCTGGAACTGCAGCAGCGCTGGCATCAGGAGACGCACAAGCTGCAAAGCCAGGTGACGGCGGCGCAAGAGACGCTCGATAGCGCCGCCTTTGAGCGCGCCGCTGCCGAAGAGCGCCGTGCGGCGCTGGCGCAGTGGGAATTGCTGCAGCCGGCGCGGCCCCTGATCGACGACGTGGCGCGCCTGGCGAACGACATCGCCAGCAGCGGCGCCGCGCTGGAAGCGTCGCGCCTGCAGGCGGCGCAGGCCGTGGCCAGCGAATCGCAACTGGCGCAAGCATTGCTGCTGGCGACAGCGGCCTTGCAAGCCAGGGAAGCGGCGCAGCGCGACGCGGCCCCCCTGCTCGATCAAGCCAAGGCGCTCGATGCCAGCATTGCAGCCCACTTGCCGGCGCACCACCAGGCCAGGGAGGGGGCACTGGCGGCAGACCAGGCCAACGAAACGGCGCGCGCCACCTTGCACGATCTGCAGCAGCGCCAGCACGCCATGCAGGTGGAGCAGGAAACGGGACGCCAGTGGCTGACATCGCACCAGCACTGGCAGGCGCTGGCCACGTCGTGGCAATTGTCGGACCAGTTGTTCGCCCAGGCCGGCCAGGTGGCCGCGCAAGCCGATGCGGCCGACGCCAAGGTAGCCGAAGCGGCGCAACTGGTGCGCGCGGCAGGCAACGCGGGCCGCGAGGCACAAGCCGCATTGACGGCCGCTGCCGCCACCCTCGCCGAGCACGATGCGCAGCGGCGCGAGGCGCTGGCCGCCGTGCAGGCCATCGACGGGCAGCTGCTGCAGGAACAGCGCGGCCAGCTGGAAGAGCATGCACGCCAGTTGACTACGGCGGAAAAGACGTGGACGGAGCTGGCACGCCAGCAGCAGGCGCTGGCGCATTGGCAAGCCAGGGCTACGCAACTGGCGCAGGCCGCGCACACGGAAAACACGGCGCTGGCGGCGCATGCGGCACAAACAGCGCTGCTGGAAGCGCGCCTGGCGCAGGCGGAAAAATCCTTGAAAGGCGCGGAAGCGGCATGCGCGGCCAGCGTGGAGCAGCTGCGCGCCACCTTGCAAGACGAGCAGCCCTGCCCCGTCTGCGGCGCGCTGGAACACCCGTACAGCCACGCCGACGACGCCTTGCAGGCGATGCTGGCCAGCTTGCAGGATGACGTCCTGGCTTGCCGCGCACAGGCGCGCGGCAATCTGGAGCAACTGGCCACGCACAGGGCGGCGCTGGCCGCGACGGCGCGCGAACAGGCGCAAACGGATGCCGAACTGGCCGCCCTGCCGCCTGTCATCGACAACTTGCACGCGCAATGGCAGCCGAATGCCGACACCCTGCATCTGCCGCCGGAACACCAGCGCGCGGACTGGTTCGCGCAGCAGCTGGCGGCCAATGCGGCAGCCCTGCAGGCGCTGGCGCAACAGGAGGCGGCGCTGCGCCATGCCAGCGCGCGGCGCGACCAAGCGCAGGCGGCGCACGAACTGGCCGGCACCGAACACGCGCGCCTGACGGCCGCCGTCGCCGAAACGCAGACACGGCTGGCGCAGTTGCAGGCGCAGCAGGCGGCCGGCCAGGACAAGGCAGAAACGTCGCGCGGCGCGCTCGACGGCTTGCTGGCGCAGCTCGATACCGCGTTTGCCGACGTGGAAGGCGCCGAAGGCTGGAAAGACAACTGGCGCGCCGGACCCGCCGACTTCCGCGCGGCGCGCGAAACGGAAAGCCGGCAGTGGCTGAAACAGCAGGCGGACCAGGACAAGCGCGGCCACGCGCTGGCGACCCTGGCCGCGCAGCTGGAAGCGGCGCTGCTGGCCGCTGGCAAGGCGCAGCAAACGGTGCAGGAGACCCACGCCGCCTTTGCCGCCGCCGACAAACAGCGCACGACACTGCAAGCGGAGCGCAACGCGCTATGGCAAGGCCAGAGCGTGGCCGAAGTGGAACGCAGCCTGGCAGACGCCATCGCTGCAGCCAAAGAGCTGCTGACGCAGCAGCAAACGGCGGCGCAGTCGGCCAGCCAGCAGCGCACGCGCCTGGAAGAAGCGTGCGCGCAGCTGGCGCAGCGCATGGCCGCCTTGCGTGAGCAGGAAGTCGGCGCCACGGCATCCCTGCACGACTGGCTGCGCCAGTTCCAGCACGCCCACCCTGCTCACGCGCCCGCCGACATCGCCAGCTTGCGCGCGCACCTGTCCATCGCGCCGGAAGCCATGCGCGCCGAGCGCGATGCCCTGCAAGTGATCGCCGACCGCCACACGGCGGCCTTGTCCGTGCTGGCCGAACGCCGGCAGCAACTGGAAGCGCATGTGCAGCAACCGCCGCAGGCACTGGAAATGGACGTAGCCGCGCTGCATTCGGCACTCGACGCGCTTGGCGCCGAGCGCCAGGCAGCCAACCAGGAGGCGACGCGATTACGCCTGACCATCGCGCAGGACGACGCCAGGCGCCACAGCGCGCAAGCGATGCTGGCGCAAATCGAGGCGCAGGCCGTCATCGAGCGGCGCTGGGCCAGCCTGAATGAATTGATCGGTTCGGCCGACGGCAAGAAATTTCGCAACTATGCGCAGCAATTCACGCTGGAAGTGCTGCTCGGCTATGCCAACGCACACCTGAACCACCTGGCGCGCCGCTACCAGCTCGAACGCATCGACAACCCGAACAATCCGTCGCTGGGCCTGATGGTGCGCGACCAGGACATGGGCGGCGAACTGCGCTCCGTGCACTCGCTATCGGGCGGCGAATCGTTCCTCGTCTCGCTGGCCCTGGCGCTGGGCCTGGCCTCGCTGTCCTCGAACCGCGTGCGCGTGGAATCGCTGTTCATCGACGAGGGCTTCGGCAGCCTCGATACGGAAACCCTGCGCGTGGCCATGGATGCGCTCGACGGCTTGCAGGCGATGGGTCGCAAGGTGGGCGTCATCTCGCACGTGCAGGAAATGACGGAGCGCATCGCCACCCGCATCCTCGTGCAGCCGGGGTCCGGCGGCAAGAGCGTAGTGACGGTGCGCTAACGGCGTGGCAAGGGCGTCAGCGCGGTAGAGGTTCCCGTCCCAGCCTGAGCAAGTCCCAGCCCAGTTCGCGGCGGATCTGCTCCGGGTCGGGCGGGGGCCGGCGCTGTTCCAATTCCGCTTTCAGCCACTTCCTGACCAGCTCCTTGGCGGGCTGTACAGGCTTTTCCTTGTCATGCTTGTCCATGGTGCTACCTCTTCAATGGCGGTCAGACGACCTCCTATATACGTTCAACGTCATGGCGCGGATTCAGTTGACGTGCGCGTGGCGCAGATGCAACAACGTGTAACGATGGCCGGAGTGCGTTAAAATCGCCGCCTTCGCGTAGATGCCCTCTACGCCCCGCAACAGTTCAAGGAAACCCATGAAAGCCGCCCGCAGCCTCACCTTCAAGTGCGTAAAATGTCACAAATCCATGCAGGTCTTCCTGCAAAAAGTCTCCGCCTGCTCGCATATCCAGCCGTATCAGGGCATTTGCGCATGCGGCGAACTCAAGCGTCACGCCACGGGCCAGGCCGATGCCGTCAAGTCCTACCTGGAGTCGGCAGACGGTAGCTGGTCGCACCACCACTAATGGTTAAAGAATGGGAAGAACTTGCCGTTAATTCGTATATCTTCCCCATTTGAACCGACCATGTCCCAGCTTCCCGCCCTTGCCAGCCGTCAACCCGCCTCGAATACGCTGGCTGGCCAGCAGCCGTCCCGCACGGGCAGCGGCGCCACGGGGCTGGCCGCTTCGCCCCTGATGCAGCGCACCACGCAAGACGTGGTGGCCCTGTCGAAAAATGGCCTGGATCTGTCGGCCAAGGGACTGGAACAACGCACGGACGCGCTGGGCAACGCGACCATCGACGTGGCGCAAAATTTTCTGAGCAGCATGACGCGCCAGCTGTTCGGCGACGGCGCCACTGTCGCCTTCGATTCGGTCGACCTGCAGGCGGGAGCCAGCTTCAGCAGTGGCAGCGCCAGCGTCTCGGACACCAAAGGCAGCAGCCGCGCGGCCGCCTTCAGCCTCGATGAAAACGCGCATTTCATCGGCAAGGGCAAGATCACCACGGCCGATGGGCAGACCTTCGACTTCGAAGTGGAAGTGCAATATCAATCGAACATCAGCGCGGGCGTCCTTGAGCAAACGCAAGAGGCAGCCGAGGAAGCAAGCTCCGCCGATGACGCCGCCCTGCCCGCCAAGGAGTTGCCCGCCACCCACTTCGGCGGCAATCTGCACGACCTGTTCAAGCTGCTGGGCCAGCAATTGCAAAGCAATCTGTATCAGGGCGCGTCCGATGGCGCCAGCGCCAGCGGCAAGGATGGCGAGCTGGCGGGCAGCCTGAGCTTGCGCTTGCTCAAGCTGGTGCAGCCGGACACAACGGCCAAAGCCGACAAGGAAGAGCAGGCGCGCGCCCGCGCGCTGGCACTCGCCTACGGCACGGACACGGCAAACAGCACCGCCAGCGACGTATAATGGAAGACGGCCTGCGCAGGCGACCATGCCGCGCGCCCCCTTCTATCGATTGAATCCCATGTCCGACACTTCTTCACCTACCGTTCATCCGCAGATCCACTGGAGCGAAAACGGCGCCGAGCATTCGGCCCGCTGGCGCTCGGAAAGCGGCATGCCGCCACCCAAGCGCGTCGTCATCGCCGATGACCGCACGACGGCCGACCAGGCCTACCGCCTGGCCTGCGAAGGCACGGCCATGCTGTGGCGCGGCGACTTCCAGAACGCGCGCCAGCTGCTGCAGGCGCTGGCGCGGCGCGCCGACCACAAGAACGACAAGCCCAGCAAAAAAGCCAAGGCCGCCAAGCTCGTAAAACCGGAACCGTCCGCAACGGAAGCCTTCCACCTGCACCGCCAGGCCCAGTCGCAGCGCGCCCGCACCCTGGCCATGCTGCTGCTGCCTTTCGATGCCGACTACACGATTCCGCTGCGCCGCGCACCGGATGTGAAACTGGCTTGCAATGAAGCCTATGGCCGCGGCGAAGAGCCGTTCGTCGCCTCGCTGCGCGAGCTGCTGGGTCTGATCGGCGCGCACGAATGGCGCCGCACGGGCGTGGAACTGCCGGCCCTGGGCCAGCGCATCCACCCCCATTACGGCGTGTTCGCGCCCATCCGCGGCGAGTACGTGGGCCTGGTGGCGGAAGCGCCACTGCCCGCGCGCGCCAGCCTGGCCTTCGATATCGGCACCGGCACGGGCGTGCTGGCCGCCGTGCTGGCGCAGCGCGGCGTCCAACGCATCGTCGCCACCGACCAGGACCCGCGCGCCCTGTCCTGCGCGCGCGAAAACCTGGCCCGCCTCGACTTGCACGACAAGGTCGACGTGGTGCAGGCCGACCTGTTCCCTGCGGGACGTGCGCCGCTCGTCGTGTGCAATCCGCCGTGGCTGCCGGCTCGCCCCAGCTCGCCGATCGAGTACGCCGTCTACGATCCGGACAGTCGCATGCTGCGCGGTTTCCTCGCCGGCCTGGCCGAGCATCTGGAAGCAAATGGCGAAGGCTGGCTGATCCTGTCCGACCTGGCCGAGCACCTGGGTCTGCGCCCGCGCGCGCAATTGCTGGAATGGATAGCGCAAGCGGGCTTGAAAGTCATCGACCGCCTGGACGTCAAACCCACGCACCCGCGCGCGCAGGATGCGACGGACAGCCTGCACGCGGCCCGTTCGAAGGAAATCACGTCGCTGTGGCGCCTGGCGGCAGCCTGATTACAGATCTGCTGCAAGGCCATTGCGCATTGCAGCAAACCCCGCTATAATTCGCCTGCGGG
>NZ_JBNYXT010000005.1:0-150674 GCF_051380795.1 Janthinobacterium leeuwenhoeki | reverse complement strand
GTGGAGCAGTCTGGCAGCTCGTCGGGCTCATAACCCGAAGGTCACAGGTTCAAATCCTGTCCCCGCAACCAATACATAAAAACCGCTGACTCCTGCAAGGGATGCAGCGGTTTTTTCCATTGCGGCGCGCTATGTCCGCGACCATCATGCAAAGCAAATACATTCCGTGCCGATCGGCTCCTTTCGCAATGCAACAAACTCGGTTATAATTCGCCTGCGGGGTGGAGCAGTCTGGCAGCTCGTCGGGCTCATAACCCGAAGGTCACAGGTTCAAATCCTGTCCCCGCAACCAATACATAAAAACCGCTGACTCCTGCAAGGGATGCAGCGGTTTTTTCATTCCAGGCCTGGTTTCGCCCTTATTTGCGCGATGACTTACGCGGTGACGCTGGCCCTGATCTGCCTGGCCGCCGCATGCAGGCTGGCCGCCACCCGTTCCAGCTTGTCGGCTCCCGCCGTTTCGGCCAGGGCGGCAAAGGCGCTGATATGAAACGTGGCCACCATCGCTGGCGACACTTCGAACTCCAGCGCGGTCTTGCTCAATTCCGTCGACGCCGCGAGATAAGGCTCGCTACCCGCCTCGAAAGCCTGCTTCGTTTCCAGCAATTCCTGGCCACCTTCCGCCTTGGCCAGGCAAGCGTCGACCTTTTGCTGGAAGGCCGGCAAGGTATCGCGCACGGGCCCGGCGTCCGGCGCCGCTTCGGGTTCCGGCTCCGCTGGCGCAGGAGGGGCGGTGGCCGGCTTGTCCGCCGCCGGCATGTCGCGCAGGGTGAGCCAACGCTCGACGGCGAGGAAATCGGCAAAGGGCTCGGCCACCTTGGGATTCATCAGCCAGACCTCGCCCGTGCGCCAGTCGATCCGGGCGCCGCGCTCATTTCTCGCCAACAAAATATCCTTGCCGCCATCGGCATTCGACACCCGGCCGATGTCGAGCCAGTTCATCAATTCCGCCTGGCGCGACATCGCGTTGACCCGATGGAAAAAGGCCAACCATAAGAATCTGGCGACCAAAAGAATCAGGGCACCGCCAACCATCCACATCATTTTTCGCTCCGCACCACATCGACAGCCCGCATTTTCTCACATGAAAGCTTGCGCCAAGGAAACTTTTACATCTGCCGTGCGATAGCGCGAATCCGACGCCGCGCGGCCCGGGCGCGCAGTCGCATTTCAGCAACGCCACGTTTTCCTGATTGCCTGGCGTGCGCCGCTACGTTATTATGAGAACAATTCTCATTTAGATTAAGACGTCCTGTACGCATGCTGTCCGCCCCTTCCCCGCCGTCCGATTTCCAGGCCCTGTATGCCGAGCACCACTCCTGGCTGCTGCACTGGCTGAAGCGCCGTCTGCACGATGCGGGGCTGGCGGGCGACCTGGCGCAAGATACCTTCATCAAGATATTCCTTGCGCGCAGCAGTGCCGGGATCGCGCAGCCGCGCCCCTTCCTGGCCACCATCGCCAGGCGCCTGCTGGCCAATCACTGCCGGCGCGAAGCGCTCGAACGGGCTTACCTCGACGCCCTGCTGCACCAGCCGCAAGCCTGCACGCCCTCGCCGGAAGCGATGTCCATGCTGCTCGAATCGCTGCAATTGATCGACCGCGCGCTGGACCAGCTCTCCGCCAAGGCCAAGGCCGCCTTCCTGCTGGCCCACCTGGACGGCATGACCTATGCCGAGATCGCTGCCGAACTGGGCACCACCACGCATTCCGTCAAAAAATACCTGAGCAAGGCCAATCTGCTGTGCTTTTTTGCCGTACCCGATTTTGCCGCGCCCTGAGATGCGCGGCGCCACCGTCTACGCGCAGGGCCAGCCCATCGACTTGGCCATCGCCATGCAGGCGGCCGAATGGCTGGCCACCCTGATGAGCGGCGCCACCACGCCGGCGGAAAAAGCGGCGTGGCAGCAGTGGCGCCAGGCGCACCCCGACCATGAACGGGCGTGGAAACACATCGAAAGCGTCAGCGGCAGCTTGCGGGCACTCGATGCGCAGGCCAGCCGCAAGGCGCTGCTGCCAAGTCCCATCTCGCGTTCCATCTCGCGCCGCAGCAGCCTGCAACTGCTGGCGTGGGTATCGGCCATCGGCCTCACGGGCTGGTTCGGCGCGCGCTCCCCCTACGCGCCCGACATGGCCCGCGCCGCGCTGGCCGACCTGTCCACCGGCGTGGGCGAACGCCGCGAGCTGACCCTGCCCGACGGCAGCCGTGTGCACCTGAACAGCAGCAGCGCCGTGAACATCCGCTACACGGGCACGCAGCGCCTGTTGCAACTGGTGCAAGGCGAAGTCTTCATCGCCACGGCCCGCGAAACGGGCCTGCCCTACCGCCCCTTCCTCGTCGAAACCGCGCAAGGCCACGCACAGGCGTTGGGCACGCGTTACTCGGTGCGCCAGGCCGATGGCAGCACCCTGGTCGCCGTCGAGGAAGGCGCCGTCCGGCTGATGCCGCGCCATGGCGAGGGCAATCTGCTTATCCGCGCGGGCCAGGGCGGCGGCATGACGGCGCGGCAGCTCTTGCCCGCGCACGCCGTCTCGCCCGACACTTGGGCATGGCGCCAGGGCTTGCTGCTGGCCGACGCCATGCCGCTGCGCGACTTCCTGCATGAATTGAGCCGCTACCGCCACGGCTTGCTGGGCTGCGACGACGCCGTCGCTGGCCTGCGCATCTCCGGCGTCTTCCCGCTGGCCGATCTCGACGCCGTGCTGCTGTCGCTGCCCGACTCCCTGCCGGTGGACGTGCGCCTGCGCACGCGCTACTGGGTGCAGGTCGAGGCGCGCCAGCCGCGCTGAAGCTTTATTTTGACGCCGACGAAAAAAAAGTACCCGCTTTCGATTCTCGCGTGACCTGTGTAGGCAACGTTCTTTTTTGACGACTACACCACAAGGTAACCATGTCTCCTGCCATTCATTCCAAGCCGCGCATCAAGCCCATGGCGTATGCCATCCAACTCGTCTTCATCGGCTCGGCCCTGCTGCTGAACGCCCAGGCGCCAGCCCTGGCGCAGGAAAGCGCCGCAGCGCCATCGGCCAGCCAGGACTCCCAGGATTTCCAGGTGCCGGCCGGCGACCTGGCAGCGGCGCTGCGCCAGGTCGCCAGCCAGTCCAGGGTCATCCTCAGTTTTACCCCTGAGCAGACGCGCGGCAAGACGTCGGCTGGCCTCGCGGGCCGCCACGACGTGCACGCTGCGCTGAACGGCGTGCTGCGCGGCACGGGCCTGAAGGCCGAGCGCAGCACCAACGGCAGCTTTGTGCTGCGCCCGACCGATACGGCGACGGGCGGCGAGGCGCTGTCGATGATGCCGGAAGTATCGGTCAAGGCGCAGCAGGATGCCACCGAAGGCTCGGGCGCGTATGTTTCCACCCTGCCGATCGCCACGGCTACGCCGCTGGGCCTGTCGATCAGGGAAACGCCCCAGTCGGTCAGCATCATCACGCAGCAGCGCATGCAGGACCAGGGCCTGAACACCATCGCGCAGGTCATGGCACAAACGCCGGGCATCACCCTGTTCTCGCTGGGCAGCGAGCGCACGGGCTTTACTTCGCGCGGCTATTCGATCACCAATTACCAGCTCGATGGCGTCAGCACGCATTCGGAAAACCTGGGCCTCAATGCGATACCGTCGCAAAGTCTGGCCGACATGGCGCTGTACGACCGCATCGAAGTGCTGCGCGGCGCCTCGGGCCTGATGACGGGCGCGGGCGATGCCTCGGGCGCCATCAACATGGTACGCAAGAAGCCGACGGCGCAGTTTCAGGCCTCCGTCGAGGGTGAGCTGGGTTCCTACGCTGAGCGGCGCGCCATGGCCGACATCTCGGGTCCGCTGAACGAAGCGCGCACGGTGCGCGGCCGCCTGGTGACGCTGTACGAGGAAGGCGACAGCATCATCGACGGCTACGGCCGCGACAAGAAAGTGATGTATGGCGTGATCGAGGCGGATATCTCCAGCGACACGAAGCTGACGGCCGGCATCACGCACCAGCGCAAGCGCTCGAATGGATCCTTATCCTACCTGGGCTTTCCCCTGTTCTACAGCAATGGCGCAATGACGGACCTGCCCCGCTCTTTCAGCCCGGCGGCCACATCGAATCGCTTCGGCACCAATTCGAGCGACATCTTCGCCACCCTGGAACACGCGCTGGCAAACGACTGGAAATTGAAAGTCTCGGCCAACCGCGTGCAGTCGTCGCAGGAAGAGCGCGCCGTCTACCTGAACGTGAGCGATGGCTTCCCCGACCAGGCCACGGGCGATGGCCTGCGCTTGAGCGCCGACTACCGCGATTACCAGCTCCAGGTCAACAGCGTGGACGTCAATGTGCGCGGACCGTTCAGCGCCTTCGGCCGCCAGCACGAACTGGTGCTGGGCATGGACTACAGCGAATTTCAAAGCACGACGGATGGCCGCTTCGACAAGAGCATCCAGCGCACGCCCGCCAATCTGTACCGCTGGAATCGCACGGCAACACCCGTGTTTGGCGATACCTTCGTCACCTACGACAGTACGCGCCGCCAGATCAGCGCGTATGCCGCCACGCGCCTCAATCTCTCCGAGCGCCTGAAACTGATCGCCGGCGCGAAGGTGCTGCGCTACAGCGAGAATTACATCTCGGATGCGCCTGCCGTGCCATTTTTCAGCGCATCCCCGGCCTCGGAGAGCCGCGTCTTCACGCCGTATGGCGGCCTGGTGTTCGATATCGACGCCACGCACAGCGCCTACGCCAGTTATTCCACTATCTATCAGCCGCAAGCCCAGCAAGACCGCTACGGCAAGCTGCTGGCGCCGCGCGAGGGCAAGACCTTGGAAGCGGGAGTCAAGAGCGGCTGGCTCGATGGCCGCCTGAACACGGCTGCCGCGCTGTACCAGATCCGCCAGAGCAACCTGGCCGAATCGGACCCGGGCTACACCGTGCCTGGCACGAACAATCCCGCCAACCGCGCCATCAAGGGCGCCAGGACCCAGGGCGTGGACCTGGAAGCGACGGGCGCACTGACGCCGGACTGGAACATCTCGGCCTCGTGGTCGTACAGCCAGACGGAAAACAATACCGGCAAGGCCATCCTGACCACCTTCCCGCGCCACCTGGTGAAGTTGTGGACCACCTACCGCCTGCCGGGCGAGCTGAATCGCCTGACGGTGGGCGGCGGCATGAACTGGCAAAGCCGCGTGTATTCCGACATCGACGCGTGGCAGATCAACAGTACCCTGCACTGGGAACAGAAGGCGTACTCGGTGGCCAGCGTGATGGCGCGCTACGACGTCAGCGACAAGCTCTCTGCCACCGTGAACGTGGCCAACCTGTTCGACAAGCAGTACACGGCGTCCGTATCGGACTGGTGGTACTCAGGCATGTATGGCCCGGCGCGCAAGGTAGCGCTGAAGGTCCGCTACCAGTTCTAGGCCCAGGGCCGGGCTGAATGTTTCACAGGGGCGCAGGGCCGGTGATACAATTTTCCCGCTTCACGGGCGTTGCCGGCCATTGCCGCCACCGCCCGTGCCCATAGAAACACCCAAGGAGAATGTGTGAAGGACCTCGCCCCCGCCCTGCCAGCCGATCCGGCCGACCAACCCGCCAATCCCTCGCGCCGGCGCATTTTTCAGGCCGCTTCCGCAGTCGGCCTGGCCGCCAGCCTGCCGGCGCTGGCCGACGCCGCGCCAGCCAGGAAGACCATCGCCAAGGGTTCGCTCGACGCGAAACTCAAGGCGCACGTCAAGAACGTCGTAGTGATCTACCTGGAAAACCGCAGCTTCAACAACCTGTTTGCCAACTTCCCCGGCACCAGCGCGCCCTTGTCCGCCGTCACGGCCGAACAGGCGCAGCAGCTGGACCGCGACGGCAAGCCGCTGGCCACCCTGCCGAAAATCTGGGGCGGCCTGGTGCCGAACCAGCAAAATATCGGCGGCATCGATTACCTGATCAAGGAAGACCAGATTTCCGGCCTGCCCAACGCCCCCTACAAATTGAGCGACGCGGCCGGCAAGCCCCTGCCAGAGAGCATCATCACGCGCGACCTGGTGCACCGCTTCTATAATAACCAGATGCAGATCAACGGCGGCAAGAACGACGGCTTTGCCGCGTGGGCCGACAGCGGCGGCCTGGTGATGGGCCATTACGGCGAAACGTCGAAAAACCTGAACCTGTGGCAAATCGCCGAGCAGTACACCCTGTGCGACAACTTCTTCATGGCGGCCTTCGGCGGCTCCTATATGAACCACCAGTTCCTCGTGACGGGGCGCGCCAACGAATATTTCAACGCGGCCGAGACGGCGGCGAAGAAAAAGATCGCCGTGCTGTCCGACGGCCCGCAAGGCGTGCGCCTGGCGATCTCCCCCGAGTGCCCCGCCTCCGCGCTCGATGGCAAGCCTAAGTACGTGAACGACGGCGCCCTCACGCCGGACGGCTATGCCGTCAACACCATGGCGCCGCCATATCAGCCCAGCTATGTCCGCCCCGCCTTCGACGGCGACCCGCTGCATGCCGACCCGGCGGACGCCAACACCCTGCCGCCGCAAACCTATGACACCATCGGCGACCTGCTGTCGCGCAAGGGCGTCAGCTGGGCGTGGTATGGCGGCGGCTGGCAAGCGGCGCTCGACCACAAAGGCGGCGGCAGCAAGCCGAACTTCCAGTTCCATCACCAGCCGCTGAACTACTTCAAGCAGTTCGCCCCCGGCACCGCCGCGCGCGCCGAGCACCTGCGCGATGGCGGCACGGGCGACAGCCCGATTTCGAACAAATTCCTCGCCGCCGCCGTGGCGGGCAAGCTGCCGGCCGTGACCTTCTACAAGCCGCAGGGCAATCTGAACCTGCATGCGGGCTACTCGGACATCGAATCGGGCGATCAGCACGTGGCCAACGTCATCCAGCATCTGAAGGAATCGCCGCAGTGGAAGGACATGATCGTGGTGATCACGTTCGATGAAAACGGCGGCTGGTGGGATCACGTGGCGCCTCCAAAAGGTGACCGCTGGGGTCCGGGCACGCGCATTCCCGCCATCGTCGTCTCGCCCTATGCGAAGAAAGGCGCCGTCGACCACAGTTTCTATGACACGACGTCGATCCTGCGCCTGATCACGCGCCTGCACGACCTGCCGCTGCTCGAAGGCCTGAAGCTGCGCAACGACGCGTTTGCGTCACGCGGCGCGCTGCCGCCGGGTGACCTCACAGGAGCGCTGAGCTTCCGCTGATTACACAATGGCGCCCCACACGGTGCAGCACGCCTGTGATACACTGCGTGCCGCACTTAAATCCGGAGGATAGGTATTCCTAACGGTTGTTCCAACAATGAGCCCGACTCCAGTAGCCGGGCTTTTGTTTTGTGGACGAGATGCACAGAGTATTCACACAGCGGACAGCTTTTTGCCCGCTCCCCGGCGCCATTTTTCGCGGCCAGGGACCAGAGGTTCAGAAATGAGAGATAAAAAAGACAACGCCACCATCGACTTGCCCGGTTTCGGCCCGCCGCCAGCGCACGAGGCGCCAGAGCCGGCGCCAGAGCCACAGCGCCGCACGCGCGCGCGCAAGGTGGCTTTGAAGCAGGTGCAGCTCGAATTGCTGGAGCCGACCGACGCCACGGGCCTGCCCGTATGGACGCGCGACGCCGGCCTTGATCTTACCGGCTTGCCTATCTGGGCGCCTGACAACTGAAACCCCAACGCTGGCGGCCGTTTGCCGCCAGCTTCCATCACCATCCGCACAAGGGCGTTGAACGCCTGTAGACTGTGCCCATCCACCTGCTTTTTACCCGGTCCCGCCCTATGAACGCCACTACTACCGCCTTTTCCAGCCTGCCGCTGACGCCCGCCTTTTTGGCCAACCTGGACTCGCTCGGCTACCACGAGATGACCACCATCCAGGCGCAAAGCCTGCCGGCGGTGCTCGATGGCCGCGACCTCATCGCCCAGGCGAAAACGGGCAGCGGCAAGACGGCCGCCTTTGGCATCGGCATCCTGCACAAGCTCAATCCGGCCTGGTTTGCCGTGCAAGGCCTGGTGCTGTGCCCGACGCGCGAACTGGCCGACCAGGTGGCCAATGAGCTGCGCCGCCTGGCCCGCGCGGCTGGCAACATCAAGATCCTGACCCTGACGGGCGGCGCGCCGATGCGCCCGCAAATCGCCTCGCTGGAACACGGCGCCCACATCGTCGTCGGCACGCCGGGCCGCATGCGCGACCACCTGGGCCGCGGCACCATCAATCTGAACCACGTGCAGACACTGGTGCTCGATGAAGCCGACCGCATGACGGACATGGGCTTTTACGAGGAAATCGCCGGCATCGTCAGCGCCTGCCCGGCGCGCCGCCAGACCCTGCTGTTCTCGGCCACGTACCCGGAAGACATCCGCCGCGCCACGGCGTCTTTCCTCGTCAATCCCCTGGAAGTGACGGTCGAGGCGCAGCACGACAACGACAAGATCGAGCAGCGTTTCTATGAAATCGGCTTCGACGAGCGCAATAGCGCCGTCGGCAAGCTGCTCAAACACTTCAAGCCGGAATCCACCCTGGCCTTCTGCAACACCAAGGTGCATTGCCGCGAACTGGCCGAGGAACTGCGCCAGCAAGGCTTTTCCGCGCTGGCACTGTACGGCGAGCTGGAACAGCGCGAGCGCGATGAAATCCTCGTGCTGTTCGCCAACCGCAGCTGCTCCGTGCTGGTGGCCACCGACGTCGCCGCGCGCGGCCTCGATATTTCCGACCTGGGCGCGGTGATCAACGTCGACGTGTCGAAAGACACGGAAGTGCACATCCACCGCATCGGCCGCACGGGCCGCGGCAGCAAGAAGGGCCTGGCCCTGTCGCTGTGCGCGCCGAACGAGAAAAAATGGGTCAAGCTGATCGAGCAGTACCAGAACAGCGCCGCCGAATGGCACGACCTGAAGGAACTGGCGGAAGATGACGGGATGGAGGCGCTGCCGGCGCCCATGGTCACCCTGTGCATCATGGGCGGCAAGAAGGACAAGCTGCGTCCGGGCGATTTGCTGGGCGCGCTGACGGGAGACGCGGGCCTCACCAAGGAGCAAGTGGGCAAGATCAACGTGTTCGAGTTCATGACCTACGTGGCGCTGGACCGCAAGGTGGCCGAAGCGGCCTTCAAGCGCCTCAACGCCGGCAACTCCTTGGGCCGCGACTTCGGCAATATCAAGGGCCGCAGCTTCAAGATGCGCTTTATCGAGGCGTAAGCGCCTGCAAGGCACGCAGGGCCGCCATGGCCCTGCATCCCGGATAGTCTTCCCATGCGGGGTAGCGCCTGCGGTAGTAGCAGTTCCAGTAGCTGACGGCGCGCCGCTCCAGTGTCTCCACATATGCGGGATTCTCCCGCAGATAGCGCGCCAGCGCATCGGTATTCCAGGCCGGCAGCGCCGCGCCAATTGCCGCGATAATCTCCAGCACGTATTCGCCGCACAGCTGCACGACGAACGGCACCGTCCACGCCCGCTCCTGCAGCAGCAGCTGTCTTAAACAGGCTTCCCGTAAATGGCCGTCATGGTGGCGCGTGCCCAGGCACAGGGCGAGCACGCCCGCGTCGCCTGCCAGCTGCGTACAGACCAGCAGCTGCTCGCGCTGGTAATACGTACGCACGGGAATGCGCAGCAGCCTGCCATCCTGATGCACGTCAAACGGTGCCGACGGCGCGTGCGGCTGGCCTGCGGACAGCGCGGGCAACAGCTGCGCCAAGGTGCCGGCGTATGCGGCCGGAAAGGCGTCCGCTTCAGCCATCGCGCCCCTCCCGGCAAACCTTGCGCACACCCAGCGCAGCCTTGTCCATCTTTTCAAAGATCACATTCGAATACCATTCGGCAGGATCGCCTTTCGTGCGCTTGCCCAGCGAGGTATAAAAGCCGCCATAGGTGAACAGGGCCGTGGTTTCCTTGCCCGGGCTGGCCGCCTGCGCGCAGGAGAAGGCCAGGCAAGCACTCAGCAATAGCAAACGACGCTTCACGGCATCTCCCGTTTCATCAGGCGGCCATTATGCCGCACTGGCACAGATAGCATCGTCACAAGAGGCGCGCCTGCTGGCCCTGTGGCGTATCGTCAATGTCATAGCCGGCCGCGCGCGCCAGTGCGCGCAAGCGGTCAGCCTCGGCCCACTGGCGCTGCGCGCGGGCGATAGCCCTTTCCGCCATCCACGCCTGCACCTGCCGCGGCACCGCCACCTGTACCGGTTGCCAGGCCAGCAGATCGAGTCCCAGCGCCGCATCGAAGCGGGCCATGGTGGCCTTTTTCACGGCGTCCGGCAACTCGCTTTTCAGCAGTTCCCAGGCCACGGCCAGCGCCCGTGGATAATTCAGGTCATCGTTGAGCTGCGCCGCGAAACGCGCCAGCCACGCAGGATCAGCCTCGCTCTGCGCCGCGCCAAGGCCATGCACGGTAGCGCGCAGGCGCGCCAGACCGCTGGCGGCGGCGCGCAAGGCGTCGTCCGTGAAATTGAGGCTGCTGCGGTAGTGGGCGCCCAGGCACAGGTAGCGGTAGGCCAGCGGATCGACTCCCTGCTCCACCAGGCTTTGCAGGCGCAAAAAGTCGCCCGAGGATTTCGACATCTTCGCATCCTGGGTCTTGAGGAAAGCGCCATGCAGCCAGAAATTGGCCAGGCGCGTGCCGTGGCGCGCCTCCGTTTGCGCGATCTCGTTGCTGTGGTGGACGGCCACGTGGTCTTCGCCGCCGCAATGGATGTCGAAATACGTCCCAAGGTGCTTTTCCGCCATGGCCGAGCACTCAATATGCCAGCCCGGGAAACCAAGGCCCCACGGGCTGTCCCACTCCATCTGGCGCTGGCCCGGCACGCCGCTGAACTTCCACAACGCGAAGTCGCAGACATCGCGCTTATCGCCCAGCTCCACGCGCTTGCCCGCCTGCAGGCCGTCGCGCTTCAGGCACGCCAGTTTTCCATAACTGTCCTGGCGCGTCGTGTCGAAATAGATGCCGTCGTCCGTGCGGTAGGTATAGCCCTTCGCTTCCAGGTCGAGAATGAAGGCGATCTGCTCCGCGATGTGCTCCGTGGCGCGGCACCAGACGGTGGGCGGCAGGATATTCAACTGGCCCAGATCGCCCTCGAACGCGCGGGTAAATTCGGCAGTGATGTCCCAGGCGGACTTGCCGCTGCGGGCGCTGCGCGCCTCGATCTTGTCGTCGCCGCTGTCCGCATCCGACGTCAAATGGCCCACGTCCGTGATGTTCATCACGTGGCGCACCTGCAAGCCATTGAACTCAAGCGCGCGGCGCAAGCCGTCGACGAACAGATAGGTGCGCAGGTTGCCGATGTGCGCGTAATCGTAGACGGTGGGGCCGCAAGCGTACAAGCCCGCCTTGCCCGGGGTGATGCTTTCGAAGGGCCGCAGGCTGCGGCTATACGTGTCGTACAAATGAAGTGTCATGCGGGACTTTCATGCGCGTTGCGGAAAAAGAAAATGGCCACAGGTTTTTCAACACTGTGGCCATCGGAATGAGGAGTAAAAAGTTTAACGGCGCCGGGCCGCATCCTCGCGAAGCCAGGTACATGGACACAGCGCAGCGGCGGCGCGGTATGCAAGGACTGTATGGAGGATGGAAGAGATCATGGGGGCAATATCGCATGCGCGCGGGCGGGCCGTCAAGCCCTCCCGCGACGCTGGCTTATTTTCTCGCCTGCTCGATATGCGGCAGCAGCACTGTCAATATGCCCAGCAGCGGCAGGTAGGAACAGATTTTATACACATAGGCGATGCCCGACACGTCGGCCAAATGGCCCATGGCTGCGGCGGCGATGCCCGACACGCCGAACATCAGGCCAAAGAAAATCCCCGCGATCATGCCCACCTTGCCCGGCACCAGTTCCTGCGCGAAGACGACGATGGCGGAAAATGCGGACGAAATCACGAAACCGATGATCACCGTCAAGACGGCCGTCCAGAACAGGTCGACATACGGCAGCAACAGGGTAAATGGCGCGGCGCCCAGGATGGAAATCCAGATCACGCGCTTGCGGCCGATGCGGTCGCCGATGGGGCCGCCCATGAAAGTGCCGGCCGCTACTGCGGCGAGGAAAAGGAACAGGTAGAGCTGGGCATCGCCGAGCGACAGGTGGAACTTGTCGATCAGGTAAAAGGTGTAATAGCTCGACAGGCTGGCCATGTAGATGTACTTCGAGAACACCAGCAGGGCCAGCACGCCCAGCGCGCCCGCCACCTTGTTGCGCGACAGCTTAGGTCCATGGCCACCCGCCTTCGGCTTGAAGCTGGCCAGGTGGCCGCTATACCAGTGGCTGACCTTGTACAGCACGCCGATGGCCAGCACTGCCAGCAGGCTGAACCAGGCGATATTACCGTGGCCACGGTTCACGATGACGGCCGCCGCCAGCAGCGGCCCCAGGGCGGAGCCGACATTGCCGCCCACCTGGAACAGGGACTGGGCAAAGCCGTAGCGCCCGCCCGAGGCCATGCGCGCCACGCGCGACGCTTCCGGGTGGAAAGTGGAGGAACCGACGCCGATCAGGCCAGCGGCGATCAGCAGGGTCGGAAAGGTCGAGACGATGGACAGCATCAGCACGCCGGCGAGGGTAAAGCACATGCCGACCGGCAACAGGAACGGCATCGGACGGCGGTCCGTATACAAACCGATCCAGGGTTGCAGCAAGGAGGCCGTGCACTGGAACGTCAGGGTTATGAGGCCGACCTGGGTAAAACTGAGTGAAAACTCGGCTTTCAGCATCGGGTAAATCGACGGCAATAATGCCTGGATCAAGTCATTGAGCAAATGCACGAAGGCGACGGCGCCCAGGATGTGCATGGCCAGACCGGATTGTTGTTGGGAACGATGAAGCGAGGGCGCCGCCGGCACGGGCGTGGCCAATGCTGGGGCAGGTGTGCTTGTGTGCATGTGTCATCCGCAATAATCGGGCACGGCGGGCGGCCCGGCAAAGAAGCCAGTATAGTATGGTCGCTGAACTGATAACTTCCAATAATCGTCGCCCAAGTGACAAGCAAGAGACAAGCCAACGCCCCACATGTACACCCAGCAACCTGTCCAGACCCACCCAGATGGCGTGCCTTTCAGCCGCAACACCAGCTCGCACGATTACCAGCATGTGCCGCGCCCCGTGACGGCCATGTCCAGGCAATATGTTGCGGGCGACTACACGGCGCCGCACAACCACGTGCGGGCGCAATTGCTGTATGCGACGCAAGGCGTGATGCGCGTCTCGACCGAGCACGGCGTATGGATATTGCCGCCCCGGCGCGCCCTGCTGATACCCGTGGGTGTCATGCATGAAGTCCACATCTTGAGCGAACTGAGCATGCGCACCGTGTACATCGATGCGCAGGTAGCGGCCCAATATGGTAATAATTGCAAGGTGCTGGAAGTGAGCCGGCTGTTGCGCGAGCTGATCCTGGCCTTGCTGGCAGAACCGATCGAATATGCGCTGGCGGGGCGCGGCGACTGGCTGGCGCACCTGATCCTGTCGGAACTGACGGCGGCCGACACCGTGCCCCTCGCCATACCCTGGCCGCGCGACCGCCGCCTGGTGGCCGTCTGCTCGGCCATCATGGACGCGCCCGGCAGCCGGCGCAGCATCGAGGACTGGGCGCAGGACGCGGGCGCCAGCGCGCGCACCCTGATCCGTTTATTCCCCAAGGAAACGGGCTTGCACTACCGCCAATGGCTGCAGCAAGTCCACCTGGCCGAGGCCTTCTGCCGCCTGGACCGGGGCGAAGGCGTGGCGGCCATCGCCTATGCGCTGGGCTACGCCAGCCCCAGCGCCTTCAGCGCCATGTTCCGCCGTATCCTGGGCCGTACGCCGCAGCACTACCTGAGCGAGTGGCGCGCCGCCGATTAAGCGAAAAAAGCAGCCCGCAGGCTGCTTTCGTCAAGTGGTTTGCCGGCAATTGTCGGCTTACGCCCTGCGGGCTAAGCCGACCTACTCTTTTTCACCGGCAATCAAGCGGTAGGCCAGCGCGCCCAGCAAGGCGCCGATGATGGGTGCCAGCCAGAACAGCCACAGCTGGCTGGTGGCCCAGTCGCCCACGTACAGTGCCACGCCCGTGCTGCGCGCCGGGTTGACGGAGGTATTCGTGACGGGGATGCTGATCAGGTGGATCAGGGTCAGCGCCAGGCCGATCGGCAGCGGGGCGAAACCGGCCGGCGCGCGCTTGTCGGTGGCACCCAGGATGACGATCAGGAAGAACATCGTCAGCACGATTTCAATGACCAGCGCCGACTGCATCGAATAACCGCCCGGCGAATGGGCGCCGAAGCCGTTCGAGGCAAAGCCCTTGCTGACATCGAAGCCGGCCTGGCCGCTGGCGATCACGTACAGCACGCCGCCGGCCACGATGGCGCCCAGCACTTGCGCAATGATGTATGGCAACAGTTGCTTGGCAGGAAAGCGGCCGCCGGCCCACAGGCCGATCGATACAGCTGGATTCAGGTGGCAACCCGAGATGTGGCCGATGGCGTAGGCCATGGTCAGTACCGTCAGGCCAAACGCCAGCGCTACGCCAGCAAAACCGATGCCAAGACCGGGAAAGGCGGCGGCCAGCACGGCGCTGCCGCAACCGCCCAGGACCAGCCAGAACGTGCCGAGAAACTCGGCGCCATATTGTTTCATGATGTATTCCTTTAAAGTGACGAGAAAACGTGCCAGGGACGACCAATCGGACCGCTCACCACCTTTGCCCGCGCCCGAGGGCGACGGCAAAGCACAGCATCAGCAACGCACCGCTGCGCACGCCGCAGAGCGCGCATAATGACATGATGTCATTATCAATGCAACATTATTTGGTACAATAATGTTAATTGTTTTCTTGACATATAAAGGTTGTTTTGATAATTATTGAGGCGCGGAGCGGCGCATGTATTTTTGCGGCGCGTCCAGTGGCGCAAAACCAAAGCCCGCATACAGGCCATGCGCGTCATCGGTCGCCAGCATCCAGGCGACATCGCGCAAGCGTACATCGCCGAGCACGGCGGCCACCAACTGCTTGCCATATCCGCGCCCCTGGTATGGCGGCAGCACAAACACGTCGCGCAGGTAGGCAAAATCCGTGTAATCGGTGATGACCCTGGCGAACGCCACTTGCTGGCCATCCACATACCCACCGAAACACAGCGCGTTGGCAATCCCCCTGCGCACCGTTTCCAGCGCCACGCCGCGCTTCCAGTACGACTGCCCGCTCAGGTAGCGGTGGATCATCGGCACGTCCAGCTCGTCGCGCTCGCTGGAAATGCGCAGTGGCGCGTGCATCAGTTCTTCAACAGCAGGTCGGCTTCGGCGATGCTGGGCTCGCCAAAGTACACGGTGCGCAAGCCGCCCTTGCCATCGCTGCCCATATACACGCCCGTCATGCTGCGCTCGGCCGGGTCGTACAGAATGGTGTAATGGTGGCCGCAATTGTGCGGTTCGCAGACGCTGCTCAGCAGACGCGCCTTGCCGTCGATTTCGACAGGCTTGAGCGGGCTGGCCACGCCGTCCGGCACCCAGCGCTGCCGCTTCAGGCCAGCCTTTTTCAGGCCCACATTGAAGGCCTTGCGAAAGGCGTAGTCCGCCTTGTAGACATCGGGGAAATACGGACAGGTATGGCCGCCATCGCAGCTTTGCGCCTGCTCGATCAGCGACAGCCTGGGCGTGCGCGCTTGCGCCGGCATGCTGGCCAGCGCCACGGCGGCACCGAGGAACAGGGGCAACAGAAAACGTGCGGACATGCAATCTCCTAAAAGCAAAGTGTCATGCGCGCAGCATAGCAGAATGGCAAGCCTGCGCACCGGCCTCAGGGAGAACAGCGGATACCGACGACCCCGTTGACCTTGCCTTCCGGCCAGCCCGTCTCGCGCCAGCGGTATACACCAGGCTCGACGATGATCAATTGCCATTCCACCAGCTTGCCAACGGCATTGCGGCGAGTTTCATTGTCATAGCGTAAGGTCAGGCTACGCTCCGTTTCCACCACCACCGTCGCGGCAAAGCGGTTGGTTTCACCCAGCTTGCTTTTCCAGGTCCGGTCGTTGAAGATCGCCAGCCGCTGATGATCGTCAGACAGCTGCATGCGCGTAAAGTGCCGCGCTTCCTCGCAAACACTGCTGGTATTCACGCTTTCGGACCAGCTGCCAGATAATTGCGCGGCGTCAAAAGCATCGACAGATAGGGGGGCGGCGGTCATGGCCGCAATCAGCAGCAAGGTTGCAAGCATAGTTTATCAAAAGAAAACGAAAAGAGAAATCATGGCTGGCGCAATGCCAGGGTGATGCTCGACGGTAGCGCGGGCGTGCGCCGGTGCAACGTCGCCTGCTCATAGGCATACGCCATCGCAATGAGCTGCATGTCGCCGTGGACGGGACCGATGAAGGACAAACCGACCGGCAAGCCCCCGACCACGCCGGCCGGCACCGTGATCTGCGGCAAGGCCGACGGCGCCTGCGATACGCCATGGCAGGTGGGCCCCACCAGCGCATCGAGCCCATGCGAGCCCAGCAACGCTTCGATGCCGCCAGGCCCGGGCTCAGGTGGCATCTCGATCAGTTCCGCGCCCTGCTCGCGCAACGCCAGCAGTGCCTGCCCGATCACGGCGTCGGTCCCGGCGCACAGGCCAAACAGGCTGCGCGCCACGCCGATGCGGCGCCCGTGCAAGCCGGTGGCGTCGAGCACCATGCCCTCGGACAGGCGCTCGCCGCTCAAGGCCGCAAGCAGCCAGGCCGCCTCGCGCACGCTGGGCGCCATCGGTCCGGCCGTGGCTGGCTCGGCGCCCTGTCCCGCGACAGTCCTGCCAGTGGGCTTGATGGCGACCAGGCCGCAGTTTGAAGCAGGCGCGACGATGGCACCGTCCGCCGCGCTGTCGACGGCCAGGATGGTCAGCCCGGCCCAGCTGGCAGTGGCATGTGGCACGCTGACGGAGGCCCACTGGCGCAAATTGCTTTTGCCGATGATGACGGCGCCGGCCGCGCGCAAGCGCGCCGCGACAAACGAATCGCAGCTGGCATGCGTGGCCAGGGGTGCCTGCGTGCGCGTCTTCATGCGGTCGCCCGTGGCGATATTGTCGCGCAAGACGACGGGAATGCCGTGCAAGGGACCCCGCACCTTGTGCACCTGCCGCTCACGGTCCATTTCCAGGGCAATTTTCAGCGCATCGGGATTGATTTCAATGCCGGGATAGGCCCGCGCGCCAATGCTGCACAGGGAGCGGATGCGCCCCAGGTACTGCGACGTCAGCGCATGCGAACTGAGTTTGCCTGCCTGCATCATCTGCTGCTGCGGCAATACGCCAGCATCGAGCAAATGGGCCATGGGGCTGGCGGGCGCCGTGGCACGGGACAATACGGGGCGCGCCACGCCCCGGGACGCGCCACTGCCTAACATCTGACTGCGCTGCATGCTACCTCCAGGAAACTTCAATGTTTTTACTGCAATAATGTTCTAGCCATAGCATAGCAGTCCCTGCAACACAATTGTTGTTGAAGGGAATTATTTTTTAAGCAAAAAAAAACGCCGCCCGAAGGCAGCGTTTCTTGATGATCGAGCACTGGAGCAAAGCAGACCGGCAATGCCGGGCCCTGCGAGCGGCACAGTGCAAGGCTCTATCAGTTGCGTACGACACGCTTGTATTCGTTGGTACGGGTGTCGATTTCGATGACGTCGTCCTGTGCCACGAACAGCGGCACTTGCACGGTGTGGCGGTGTGCGTCGATGGCGTTTTCGATCTTGGCTTCTTTCAGGACGTTGCCCGAGGTGTTGCCCTTGACCGCTGGCTCCGAGTACACCACTTGACGGGCGATGGTCGTAGGCAGTTCAACGGAGATAGCCTTGCCGTCGTAGAAAATGGCTTCGCATTCCATGCCATCTTTCAGGTAGTTCAGCGCTTCGCCCAGATTTTCTTCTTCGATTTCGTACTGGTTGTACTCGGTGTCCATGAAAACGAACAGCGGGTCGGCGAAGTACGAATACGTTACTGGCTTTTTATCCAGAACAACAACGTCGAACTTGTCGTCGCCGCGGAACACGTTTTCCATCGGGGTGTTCGTCAGAAGATTTTTCATCTTCCATTTGTAGGTGAAGCCCGTGCGGCTCGAACCGTTGACATCAGAACGCAACACGATCATTGGCTTGCTGTCGACCATGATGATATTGCCAACACGAATTTCTTTTGCGGGTTTCATAGGAATGTACGTAAAAAGTGGGTTGCATGAAGACCATCTGCCGCCTGTGCGCCATCAGCGCCGCAAGCTTGCGTTTGATCGGTTAAAAATACGTTAGAAATAACCGGGCATTTTACCTTAATTTTGAGCAAGCGCCTATCTCGTCGCGCCAGCGAACGCCAGCAAGTTACTTGCCAGATCGCCATTGACCTGCATCTGCCGCTGCCAGGTCTGAGAGCGCTCCCTGATGCGCGGCAGATCGGCCTGCAATGCGGGCCACAGCTGCGACCACGGCAAGGCGTCCGCGCTGGCGCCATTCCAGGTCAGCGCCGCCTGCACCAGGCTGTCGATGGCACCGTCCGCGCCCATCGCATAACGCTGCAAGAAGGCGCGCAATTTCACGTGATGCAAGTTTTCATCCTGCACATAGATATGCCAGAGAAATGGCTGGCCGGCCCATTGCGCGCGCACGAAGGAATCCTCGCCGCGCACGAGATTGACGTCGCAGGCCCACAGCAGGCGGTCGTAATCGTCTTGCGGCATGAAAGGCAGCACGCGCACGGTGAGCGCGCCGCGCGTGCGTACCGCGCCGATCACCGCCGCATCGTCGCCGATAAACGCCTGAACTGCATCGAACGCGACGCCTTCCGGCACCAGACAGGTCACCGGTTCGCGCCCAGTCTGGCAGGCCGCAAACAGCTCGGCGACGGGAGCCGATGGGTAGCAGAACAGCGATACTTTCAAGGCGCGCATTTCCGCCGCCGTGACGCCGAATTGCCCCAGGAAGGCCGCCATCGCGGCCGCATCGGACTGGAACGCCAGACGCTGCTCATCGAGCGCCGCTTCGCGCAGCAGGCCGCCCGTTTTATGCGTGAAGCCGGGAAAGAAGAAATGCTTGATCATGCCGTGGCGCGGCGACGTCAGCGCATGGCAGCCCTCGACCCACTCTTCCGCCGTCAAGCCTTCCAGGTTCAGCCACACCGGCTGCGGCGCGCACTGCGCCATGGCGGCGATGTAGCCGGGCGGAATGTCGCAGGCAAAAAACTCGATGACGATGTCGGCGATATCGGCGGGCGCAAACACACCCTCCTGGTCACGCCAGTGGCGCACGGCAACGCCCGATACTTGCTGCGCTTCGGCAGCCACGTCGATGGCGGGACAGATGCGCTGAAAACTGAGTAAATCATCGACCCACAGGGTGACGGCCACGCCGTGTTCGCCGCTCAACTGCCGCGCCAGGCGCCAGCAAATGCCGATATCGCCGTAGTTGTCGACGACTTTGCAGAAGATAGCCAGGGATGGCGCGCGATCGCTAGGTAATAGCATGGGCAGGCAAGAGTGTAGGAAAAACGTTGGCATGCCGGCAAACAACAAAAAAGCCGCACTGTTACCAGGCGGCTTTATTGTTGGCTGATTCAGCCGGTCTGGCGTCCCCAAGGGGATTCGAACCCCTGTACTCACCGTGAAAGGGTGATGTCCTAGGCCTCTAGACGATGGGGACAGAAAATCTGTCCTGGATGCGCTACCCTGCATCCCGACCTTTTTACTACGCGAATCTGGCGTCCCCAAGGGGATTCGAACCCCTGTACTCACCGTGAAAGGGTGATGTCCTAGGCCTCTAGACGATGGGGACAGAAATCTGTCCTGAATGCGCTACTTTGCATCCTGACCCGGTACTGCAGCAATCGCAGAAACAAAAAAAGCCTGACTTGTCAGGCCCATTCAGCACTGCACTTACTTTACAACTAAATCCTGGCGTCCCCAAGGGGATTCGAACCCCTGTACTCACCGTGAAAGGGTGATGTCCTAGGCCTCTAGACGATGGGGACCTGTGCTGGCTTTACTCTCAGCGGACTCTTCGTTGAAGGCTTTTCTTAGCCCCTCAAAAAAGCGTGCGCGAAGTTTAACACGAAGCGATTCACGAAATCAACTGCTGGGGGTTTTATTTTCCATCTTATTTGCAGAGATCTCCCTATGGGACAGAAGATGCTCGCGCGATATGGAAATGCTGCGCTATTGCAATTTCAGCAGGCGTAAAAAAGGCCGCATAAGCGACTTGGCATGAATATCGATGTTGACTTAGGTCGACGGTGCTGTCGGATTACGCTGCGCCTCGGCGGCCCCGCTAATCCGACCTACGCCACATTCCCCAAAGGGGTATGGCGGAAATAAAAAAGCCGCTCAAGGCGACTTTGATTATCATGTGATTTCTGCGCTGCTGGTGGAGGCAAGCGGGAGCTAACCGCTGACCTCTTGCATGCCATGCAAGCGCACTAACAGCTTAGCCACACTCCCCCAGAGGGGTATGGCGAAAAGTGTCGCGGAAATAAAAAAAGCCGCTCAAGGCGACTTTGATTTATTCACTTCCATTTACCACCTGTTTCTGCGCTGTTGGTGGAGGTAAGCGGGATCGAACCGCTGACCTCTTGCATGCCATGCAAGCGCTCTCCCAGCTGAGCTATACCCCCCGGGCGCAGAAACACTGCTACTTCTTTACAACCACAACACCAGACCGAACTGGCGTCCCCAAGGGGATTCGAACCCCTGTACTCACCGTGAAAGGGTGATGTCCTAGGCCTCTAGACGATGGGGACCTTGGCACTACATTTTTACTTCTACAGTTTGCTGCTTTACTTCTGCGCTGTTGGTGGAGGTAAGCGGGATCGAACCGCTGACCTCTTGCATGCCATGCAAGCGCTCTCCCAGCTGAGCTATACCCCCCGGGCGCAGAAATAATAAAAGCCGCACTTGGCGACTTTGTTCCACTACTTGCTTTCCATCCAGATTCCGCTTTTTACGGGCCTGAACTTACAACAATCAGTACAAACAACTGCCACTACTATACCACAACTACCTGGCGTCCCCAAGGGGATTCGAACCCCTGTACTCACCGTGAAAGGGTGATGTCCTAGGCCTCTAGACGATGGGGACCGCGGAACTTCCAAACAACATCTGCACCACTTCAACGACTAACAAAACCTGACTGCGATTTTGCTGCTGGTGGAGGTAAGCGGGATCGAACCGCTGACCTCTTGCATGCCATGCAAGCGCTCTCCCAGCTGAGCTATACCCCCGTTGGTGCAGAAACAAGAGTATAGCAAAGAAGTTTCACTCTGCAAATACCCTTTTTCGTCTATGAGCAACTTTTCATAGGGGCGGTTTCCGCACGCTGTTTCTACGCATATTTCTACGCGTATTTCATCGCGGCGATTACAGCCACTTTGCCAGGCGCGCCAGCACGGTGTCGCGGCCGAAGATCACCACCACCTGGTCGATGGCCGGCGTCTGCAACTGACCCGTCAAAATCAAACGCAAAGGCATGGCCAGCAGCGGCATCTTGATGGTGTTGGCGGCCAACACCTCCTTGATCATGGCGGCGACGGCTTCCTTGCTCCACTCCACCGTGGCGATGCGCTCGGCAAACTGCGCCAGCACGGGCTTGATGGCATCCGTGATGTGCTGCGCCGCCAGTTCCGCTTCCGGCTGCGGCGCGCGGAAGAACAGCATCGAGGCGGCAGCCAGCTCATTGACGGTGTTGGCGCGCTCTTTCATCATGCCCAGCACTTGCGCCAGGTCTGGCGCGCCCTCGAAGACGGCGCCGGCGACCAGCATTTGCGGGCGTGCCAGGTCGGCCAGGCGCGTGTTGTCGGCCTGCTTGATATAGTGATTGTTCAACCAGGCCAGTTTTTCATTGTTGAACTGGGCCGCCGATTTCGACAGGTGATTCAGATTGAACCACTCGCAGAACTGCTCGGTCGAGAACACTTCATCGTCGCCATGGCTCCAGCCCAGGCGCGCCAGGTAGTTCAGCATCGCTTCCGGCAGGAAGCCCTGCGCCGGGTAATCCATTACGCTGACGGCGCCGTGGCGCTTCGACAGCTTCTCGCCGTCCGCCCCCAAAATCATCGGCAGGTGGCCATACAGCGGCAGCGGTGCACCGATGGCGCGCAGGATGTTGATCTGGCGCGGGGTGTTGTTGACATGGTCGTCGCCGCGGATCACGTGGGTGATCTGCATGTCCCAGTCATCGACGGCCACGCAGAAGTTGTATGTTGGCGTGCCGTCCGGACGGGCGATTACCAGGTCGTCCAGCTCGCGGTTGGAAATCGTGATCGTGCCCTTGACGACATCGTCCCACGTCACGTCGCCATCGAGCGGGTTCTTGAAGCGCACGACGGGCTTGCGGTCGGCAGGGATGGCCGGCAGGGTCTTGCCCGGCTCCGGACGCCAGGTGCCGTCGTAGCGTGGCTTTTCGCCCGCGGCGCGCATGCGCTCGCGCATCGCTTCGACTTCTTCCGGCGACGAGTAGCAGTGGTATGCAGTACCTTCGGCCAGCATCTGCGCCACCACTTCGCGGTAGCGGTCCATGCGGGCCATCTGGTAGAACGGGCCTTCGTCGTGGTCCAGGCCCAGCCACTTCATGCCTTCGATGATGGCTTGCACGGCTTCCGGCGTGGAGCGCTCCACGTCCGTGTCTTCGATGCGCAGCACGAAAGTGCCGCCGAAGTGACGGGCATACGCCCAGCTGTACAAGGCGGTGCGGGCGCCGCCCAGGTGCAGATAGCCGGTCGGGCTGGGAGCGAAACGGGTACGAACGGGAGTAGCGGTTGTGGTCATCGAAGTAATCAGGCTTTGAAGAAAAACACCATTTTACTCTGTTGACCGCCTCCACTCCACAAGCGCCGTCACAGCAGCAGCAAGCGCCTTTTCACCTCGTCCGCCTGCGCATGCAGCGCCTGCTCGAACAGGGCGACGAGTTGCGACAGGGGCCGGTGCAAAGGTTTCACGAGATTCACCGTGAACGGCAAGGACACGGCAAAGCGGCGCATCTGCAAGCCCTGCCCCGCATAGTCCAGCGCCGTGAGCGGATTGACGATGGCCAGGCCCACGCCTTCACGCACCATGGCGCAGACGGAGGCGGCGCTGTGCGTGTCGAGCGCCATGCGCCGCTCCACGCCCGCCTGCGCAAAGATGGCATCGATCTGCTGGCGGTAGGGATCGACGGCGGCCAGGCTGATGAAAGGCTGACCCGCGAAGTCCGCCGGCTGCAGCACGGTTTTGCTTGCGAGCGCATGGCCGTCGGGCAGCACGCACACTTCATCGACGGACATCAGGGTATCGAGCGCGGTGCCCGGCGGCGCATTGGCCACTTCCGTCAGGCCGATATCGTGGCGCTGCGCCGACAGCCACTCCTCCAGCAGCGGCGACTCCTGCGGCGTGATGCTGATGCTCACCTTGGGAAAATCGGCGACGAAGCGCTTGCACGCCTGCGGCAGCAGCGACTGGGAAAACACGGGCAGGCAGGCAATCGACAACTGCCCCTGGTCGAACTGGCGCAAGGCCGCCGCCGTGCTGACGATGCGCTCCAGGCCGAAATACGCGCGCTGCACTTCCTCGAACAGCTGCAGCGCCTGGGCCGTCGGGCGCAGCCGTCCCCGCTCGCGCTCGAACAGGGTCAAGCCCGTCAAATGTTCGAGGCGCGCCAGCTCGCGGCTGACGGTGGGCTGTGACGTATGCAGCATGGCGGCGGCGGCCGTCACGCTGCCCGTCGTCATGATGGCGCGGAAGACCTCGATATGGCGCAAGGAAATAGTCATACCCATATCATAAATGAATAAGGTAGGCCTAAATGGATATTTTATGTTTACAAAGAAAACCCGCATCATGATCGGCACGTAGGTCGGATTAGCGCAAAGCGCGCAATCCGACACCACCTCCGACACCACCCATCAAACGATAAGACAACCACCATGAAACCAGTGCCAGACGCCACCCTCGCCCAACTCGCCCAGGAACACGGCACGCCCCTGTGGGTCTACGACGCGGCCACCATCCGCGCGCGCGTGGCGCAGCTGGCGCAGTTCGACACCGTGCGCTTCGCACAAAAGGCCAACTCGAATATCCATCTGCTGACCTTGATGCGCGAAGCGGGCGTGCACGTGGACGCGGTGTCGCTGGGCGAGATCGAACGCGCCCTGCAGGCAGGCTTTACGCCGGCGCGAACCAATGGCGCGGCCGGCCTGGTCTTCACCTGCGACCTGTTCGACCGCGCCACCCTGGCGCGCGTGGCGGCGGCGAAGATCGAAGTCAATTGCGGCTCCGTCGACATGCTGCGCCAGCTGGGCCCAGTGTCGCCCGGCCACCGCGTCTGGCTGCGCATCAATCCCGGCTATGGTCATGGCCACAGCAACAAGACCAATACGGGCGGCGAAAACAGCAAGCACGGTATCTGGCACGAAGAGCTGCCAGAGGCACTGGCCGTCATCCGCGCGCATGGCTTGCACCTGGTGGGCCTGCATATGCATATCGGCTCGGGCGTCGACTACAGCCACCTGGAAACCGTCTGCGGCACCATGGTCGACCTGGTGAAAAACATGGGCCACGACATCGAAGCCATTTCCACGGGCGGCGGCCTGTCCGTGCCTTACCGCGAAGGTGAGCTGCCGGTCGACACGGGCCACTACTTCCAGCTGTGGGATGCGGCGCGCAAGCAGATCGAAGCGCATCTGGGCCACCGCGTGCACCTGGAAATCGAACCAGGCCGCTTCCTCGTGGCCGACGCGGGCCTGCTGGTGGCCGAAGTGCGCGCCACCAAGCAAATGGGCGGCAAGCACTTTACCTTGCTCGATACGGGCTTCAATGAACTGATGCGCCCCGCCATGTACGGCAGCTACCATGAAATGTCGGTCATCGCCCACGATGGCCGCGCTCTCGATGCACAGCGCGCCACCGTGGTCGGCGGCCCCCTGTGCGAATCGGGTGACGTCTTCACCCAGCGCGATGGCGGCGTGGTCGAAACACGCCTTCTGCCTGCAGCGCAGGTGGGCGACTACGTCGTCTTCGAAGGCGCCGGCGCGTATGGCGCGTCCATGTCGTCGAACTACAACAGCCGCCCGCATGCGGCAGAATACCTGGTCGATGGCGCGGATGATCAACACCCGTCGCGCCTGATCCGCCGCCGTCAGACGGTGGCCGAGCTGATCGCGCTGGAACAACTGTAAAACCGCGCCCGCGTGCGGGCATGCGCATCTGCTAACATCGGGACAACTCGATGAAAGTGCACCATGCCCGCCCAAGTACTTCTCTTCCGTAGCGCCACCCGGCTGCTGCTGCCCCTGCTGCTATCCGCCGTCCTTGCCGGCTGCGCCGCGCTGCCCTCGCTGGAAGGCCGCAGCGTGTCGACCGTCATGGCCGACACAAAGCACACCAAATTGGCCACGGCCATTGCGCCCCTGGTGGCGCAGCACCCCGGCGTGTCCGGCATTTATCCGCTGGTCGACGGGCGCGATGCCTTTGCCGCGCGCGCCCTGCTGGCCGCCGCCGCCCAGCGCAGCCTGGACGTGCAGTACTACATCTGGCACAAGGACATCACCGGCACCCTGCTGTTCGACGCCCTGCGCCAGGCGGCCGAACGGGGCGTGCGCGTGCGCCTGCTGCTCGACGATAACAACACGGCGGGCCTGGACCAGACCCTGACCATGCTGGGCAAGCAGGCGAATATCGAAATCCGCCTGTTCAACCCCTTCGTGCCCCGTTCACCGCGCGCGCTGGCCTTTGCCACGGATTTTTCCCGCCTCAACCGACGCATGCACAACAAATCGTTCACGGCAGACAACCAGGCCACCATCGTCGGCGGACGCAATGTGGGCGATGAATATTTTGGCGCGGCCGGCGACGTGCTGTTTGCCGACCTTGACGTGCTGGCCATCGGTCCCGTCGTCGATGACGTCTCGCAGGACTTCGACCGCTACTGGAACAGCGCCTCGGCCTACCCGGCCAGGCTGCTGCTGACCAGCCCAGTCGACGGCGACGCGGCCACCATCGCCGCCGAGGCGGACCGCATCGACGATAGCAAGGCGGCTGAGGAATACGTGCAGGCACTGCGCACCTCGCCCTTCGTCAAGCAGATGATGGAGCGCACCCTGCCCTTCGAATGGGCAAACACGCGCATGGTCAGCGACGACCCGGCCAAGGTGCTGGACAAGGCCAGGCCAGGCACGGGCGTAGCGGAAAACCTGCAAAACCTGCTGGGCGTGCCGGAAAAGGAAGTGGACCTGGTATCGCCGTATTTCGTGCCCGGCAAAGCCGGTACACAGGCCTTTGCCGACCTGGCACAAAAAGGCGTGGGCGTGCGCATCCTGACGAATGCGCTGGAAGCGACCGACGTGACGGCCGTGCATGCGGGTTATGCGAAGTGGCGCAAACCGCTGCTGGAAGCGGGCGTGCTGCTGTATGAATCGCGCCGCTCGTGGGAAGCAGGCGACGCGCGCGCGCAGCCTGGTCACCTCGGTAGCTCCGCATCGAGCCTGCATGCGAAGACCTTTGCCGTCGACGACCGGCGCATCTTTGTCGGCTCGTTCAATTTCGACCCGCGCTCGATCGCATTGAACACGGAAATGGGCCTCGTCATCGATAGCCCGGCGCTGGCCGGCCAGCTGGGGCAAGCCATGCGCACCACCATCCCGCAGCGCGCCTACCAGGTGCTGCTTGGCGACGACGGCGCGCTGTACTGGCTCGCCCGCGACGCCAACGGCGCCACCACGCGCTACGACACGGAGCCGGGCACCAGCGTGTGGAAACGCATGGGGGTGGCGATTCTGTCGGTGCTGCCGATTGATTGGTTGCTGTAGTGCCTTTTAACGGCCAACCCACATGCAAATCCTGGGGTCGGACCCTGAGGGTCCGACCCCGGCTTTTCGCACAGGGTTCTTTTACCGCACCACCTCCGTCAACACACGCCCTTCCGACGCCGACGGCTGGCGTATGCGCAGCAGATGGGCGAGCGTAGGCGCGATGTCGACTACTTCCGCGTACTCGCCATAGGCGCCCGGTTTGATCCAGCGGGGGCCAAAGACCATCAGCGGCACGTTCGTGTCATACGTATATGGCGTGCCGTGCGAGGTGCCGCCAACGCCCTTGCCGAAGTACCAGACAGGCTTTGTAACGACCATCAGGTCGCCCGACAGCTGGCGGTTCCAGGCGCGGCGCATCAGGGTGTCCATGCGCGTGGCCACCGCCCCCGTTTCCATCTGCGTGCGCGTGTAGACTTGCGCCAGGCCGTCCTGCTGCAGCAGGAAGCGGGCCGCCGCGTCTTCCAGGGCGGCGCGATTGACGCCGCTCTTTTCCGCCAGCGCGTAATCGAGGTAGATATTCGGCAGCGACGACGTCGTCACCAGTTTATCGATGCCCAGGGTCGTGGCCAGGTGCCGGTTCAAGGCATCGACCAGTTTGGCGCCGTCGATGCGTTTGGCCGAGAAGCCCCGCGTTTCGGCAAATTCCGGCACGTTGGCAAAGCCATGGTCGGCCGTCAGCACCACCAGCACGTTGTCCATGCCGACTTTTTTATCCAGGTCGGCAAAGAAGCCGGCCAGCATGCGGTCCAGGCGCTGCAGATGGTCGTGCGACATCTTGCTTTCCGGGCCATAGGCATGGTTCACATAGTCGTGCGCGGACAGGCTCACGCCGAGGATATCGGGCACGCCGGCCGGGTTGCGGCCCAGATTCTCGCCATCGATGGCGGCGCGCGCGAATTCCAGGGTCAGCTCGTCAAGGAAGGGACCGGACTTCAAGCGGCTGTAGTACTCGCCATCGAGCTTGCCGCTATCGCTGTAGTAGGCAAACGGGAAGGTATTGCGCGTGCCCGGCTTGGCCGCCACAAGATCATCACGTGCGTCGCGCGCATAGGCGGAATCGGCCAGCAGCGGCGTCCAGCTCTTGCCATAATAACGATCCTGCGGCCTGGCGGCCTGGTAGCGCTGCACCCATTGCGGATGCTGCTGCATGTAATAGGTGCTGCTGGCGAAATTGCCCGTCTTTTCCATGTACATATAGGCCGTGCCCGTTTTCCCGGCCAGCAGGATGGCGCCGCGGTCCTTGCCCGACACCGTGACGACCTTGGCCTTGTCGCCCGTGGAATAGCGCAGCTCGTCGCCCAGGGTGCTCACGCGCAGCCTGGTCGGCGCCGTGCCGTCGTCGCTCTGCGTTTCTTCGCCGATGTAATGGAAATTGCCATCCTCGGTGCAGTACACGGATTTTTTCGTAACGGGATCGATCCAGTTATTGCCGATCACGCCATGCTGGTAAGGATAGGCACCCGACAGCACGGCCGAGTGCCCGATGGCCGTGACCGTGATGCCATGCGCCTGGTGCGCATCACTGAACCACGCGCCCTGCTCCAGCAGGCGGCGGAAGCCACCCTGGCCGAACTGGTCGCGGTAGCGCGTCACCTGTTCTTGCGGCAAGCCGTCCACCACCAATACCACCACCAGCTTGGGCTGTGCCGCCGTCGCAGCAGCAGGAAGCACCTTGGCCGCATGCACCTGGCACGCCGCCACGCTGGCTACCAGCAGCAAGGCCTGCGCCAGTTGTCGGGAAAGGGAGAAATTCTTGCTCATATGCACTCATCCAAAGTTAGGCCACCGGCCAGCATACGCCGACTATATGACACAATAATGACAAGAGGCAACAATATAAAAAAGGCCAGGCTCCATCGCTGGAACCCGGCCTTTGCCGAAACAGATGAATAGGTCTGACTTACTTGACCGTCACCTTGATACTTTTGCTCAACTCCGGCCCATACGACTGGTGCGCGCCATTGGCAAACTGCATCGTCAAGGTGTACTGGCCCGGCGGCAAGGTGACGTCCGTTTCCGTCTGCCCTTTGCCGAAATGCAAATGTTTGTCATCCATGGGGATCATCTCGCCCGCCTTCATCGGCCCCATATTGATGAGCAGATGATGGTGGCCCGTCTTCGCCGTCATGTCGCCGGCAGGCTTGACGTCCATGCCTTTGACGGCAAACTTGACCTTGAACGGGCTGCTCACTGTCGCGCCATCGACGGGCTCGACAAATGAAACGGATTGAGCAAACGCGCTGGCGGCCAGCAGGCTGCCAGCGATCACGGCTGCGGCTTGGCGCAGGAATACGGTGGTCAATTGCATGATGTCTCCTCTTGTTTAATAACAACACGGACTGCATGAAACCATCCCCTGGCGACAGAGGCGCAGGATTGTTGACCCATGAAGGGCCGGGGTCGAACCCTGAGGGTTCGACCCCAGTCTCTGCCTTGGCTTAAATCAATCGTTCTTGATGACGATCGACGGGAACTTGCTGGTCATATCCTTCGCCTTTTCCGCCACCTTGATGGCGATGGTGCGGGCGATCTGCTTGTAGATCACGGCGACAGGGCCATCCGGCTCGGCCACGACGGTGGGCGTGCCCGAATCGGTCTGCTGGCGAATCGCCATGGTCAGCGGCAAGGCGCCGAGGAATTCCACGCCGAAGTCCGCGCACATCTTCGCGCCGCCACCGGCGCCGAAGATTTCTTCCGCATGGCCGCAGTTCGAGCAGATGTGCGTGCTCATGTTTTCCACCACGCCGAGGATAGGAATGCCGACTTTTTCGAACATTTTCAGGCCCTTGCGCGCATCCAGCAGCGCGATGTCCTGCGGCGTCGTGACGATGACGGCGCCCGTGACGGGCACTTTCTGCGACAGGGTCAGCTGAATGTCGCCCGTGCCTGGCGGCATGTCGACGATCAGGTAATCGAGGTCACGCCAGTTGGTCTGGTCGAGCAGTTGCTGCAAGGCTTGCGTGACCATGGGGCCGCGCCACACCATCGGCTCGTCCGGATCGATCATGAAACCGATCGACGACACTTGCAGGTCGTGGTTTTCCATCGGCTCCATGCTCTTGCCATCGAGCGTCTTAGGCTGGCCGCTGATGCCCAGCATCATCGGCTGCGACGGGCCATAGATGTCGGCGTCGAGCATGCCGACGGTGGCGCCTTCGGCAGCCAGGGCCAGGGCCAGGTTGACAGCCGTGGTCGATTTACCAACACCGCCCTTGCCGGAAGCAACCGCAATGATATTTTTCACGTTGCTCATCGGCTTCAAGCCGCGCTGCACCGTGTGCGAAATGATTTTCGACGAGACGCCCACGCTGACATTGCCCACGCCCGGCAGCACGCGCAGGGCGGCCAGCACGGACTTGCGGATCAGGTCGATCTGGCTTTTGGCGGGGTAACCCAGCTCGATGTCGAGCGAAATATCATTGCCATCGACCTTCAGATTCTTGACGGTTTTGCTGGAAACGAAGTCTTTATGTGTATTTGGATCAATAACCTGGGCCAGCGCGGCCTTGACGTCTTCTACTGTGATGCTCATGTAAATCTCCGTGTGTACTACATATGTGCAATACGCGCAGTCTAGCGCAAATTTGCAGGGCGCGATGGCGGCAAAAGCATCACTTGCCGGCGCAGCATCTGCTCATATTGCCTTTCCGCTGTTAAAATGACCTATTATCCATCCCAAAAGTGCATCAATCATGACTCGCAAGCTGTTCGTCACCACTGCCCTGCCTTACGCAAACGCCGCTTTTCACATTGGCCACATCATGGAATACATCCAGGCTGATATCTGGGTCCGGTTCCAGCGAATGCAACGCGATGGCGCAGCCGGCCGTGAAGTGCACTTTGTGGGCGCCGACGATACGCATGGCACGCCCATCATGATCGCCGCCGAAAAGGAAGGCATCACGCCGCAGCAATTCGTCGCCAACATCGCCGCCGGCCGCGCCCAGTACCTCGATGGCTTCCATATCGCCTTCGATAACTGGTATTCGACCGATTCGCCGGAAAACGTCGACCTGTCGCAATCGATCTACCGCAAGCTGCGTGATACGGGCCTGATCGTCACGAAAACCGTCGACCGTTTCTTCGACCCGGTCAAGGGCATGTTCCTGGCCGACCGCAACATCAAGGGCGAATGCCCGAAATGCGGCGCCAAGAACCAGTACGGCGACAATTGCGAAGTGTGCGGCGCGGCCTACCAGCCGACCGACCTGGTCAACCCGTTCTCCGTGTTTACCAATGCGACGCCCGTGATGAAGCCGTCGGAACAGTATTTCTTCAAGCTGTCCGACCCGCGCTGCTTCGAATTCCTGAAAAGCTGGCTGAATACGCCAGGCCGCTTGCAGCCGGAAATGGTCAACAAGGTCAGCGAATGGCTGGGCGAAGCGGGTGAAAAGCTGGCCGACTGGGATATTTCGCGCGATGCGCCCTACTTCGGCATCCCGATTCCGGATGCGCCGGGCAAGTTTTTCTATGTGTGGATGGATGCGCCGGTCGGCTACCTGGCCAGCCTGAAAAACTATTGCGACAAGAAAGGCCTCGATTTCGACGCCTTCCTGAATGACCCGTCGACGGAACAGATCCACTTCATCGGCAAGGACATCGTTTCCTTCCATTTGCTGTTCTGGCCCGCCATGCTGAAGTTCGCCAATCATCCGGTCATCGACAAACTGAAAGTCAACGTCCACGGCTTCCTGACGGTCAACAACGAGAAAATGTCGAAGTCGCGTGGCACGGGTATTTCGCCGCTGCGCTATCTGGACCTGGGCATGAACCCGGAATGGCTGCGCTACTACATCGCCTTCAAGCTGAACTCGAAAGTGGAAGACCTGGACTTCAACGGCGAAGATTTTGTCGCCCGCGTGAACAGCGACCTGATCGGCAAGTACGTGAACATCGCCAGCCGCTGCGCCGGCTTCATCGCCAAGCGTTTCGACGGCAAGCTGGCACCCATGCTGTCGGAAGGCGCGCAAAGCTGGATCAACCGCGCCCTGACGGTGGACGTCAACGGCGTCATCGTCGAGCGCCAGGCCAGCATCGCCGCGCACTTCGAGAACCGCGAATTCGGCAAGGCCTTGCGCGAAATCATGGAAATCGCCGACATCACCAACCAGTATGTCGATGAAAACAAGCCGTGGATACTCGCCAAGGATGCGGACAAGACAGCCGAACTGCACGACGTGTGCACCACGGCCCTGATCCTGTTCCGCCAGCTGACGATCTTGCTGTCGCCGGTCCTGCCGGGCGTGGCCAAGAACGTGGCCTCGTTCCTCAACGACGCCGAGTTTAGCTGGGCCGATACGCAAGTGTTCGGCGACGCCGTCTCGAACAGCATGCTGGGCCGTACCATCGGCGCCTACAGCCATTTGATGACACGCATGGATGCGAAGATGATCGAAGCGCTGTTTGACGCGCCGCAAGCGGCCGCCGCCATTGCCGCGCCCGCCGGCGACGCCGCCAATGACGCGACGCCCGTTGCGCCGGTCGCAGCCGCCATCGAGGAACTGGCGCCGGAGATCAAGATCGACGACTTCCTCAAGGTCGACCTGCGCATCGCAAAAATCGTCAACTGCGAACTGGTCGAAGGCTCCGACAAGCTGCTGCGCCTGACCCTGGACGCGGGCGAAGGACGCTTGCGCAACGTGTTTTCGGGCATCCGCTCGGCGTACCAGCCGGAAGAACTGATCGGCAAGCTGACGGTGCTGGTGGCCAACCTGGCCCCGCGCAAGATGAAGTTCGGCATTTCCGAAGGCATGGTCATGGCAGCGTCCGCCGCCGATGAGAAAGCCAATCCGGGCATCTACATCCTGAACCCGTGGCCGGGCGCCGAACCTGGCATGCGCATCCGCTAAGCCACCACAAGGACCGATGATGAATATCGTGGTGCGCGAAGCAACGAATGCCGATGCACAGCTGATGGCCGAGCTGACCCGGGCCGCGTGGGCCGGCAAGGTGGCCGCTTCATCCAGTGGACACCACGAAACGGCGCAGCAGGTGGAAGCGCAATTGCGTCACGGCGGCGGTTTTCTGTTGCTGATCGACGACATTCCCGCCGGTTCGCTGCGCTGGATGCCGCTCGACAGCGACCCCGCCATCTGGAAGATTTCACGCATGGGCGTGCTTCCCGCCTACCGGGGCAGCCACGTCTCGCAGCATTTACTGGAAGCCATCATTCATCACGGCCTGTCGTGCCAGGCCGAGGAATTGCGCCTGGCCGTGCGGCGCGACCAGCGCAAGCTGATCGATTTTTATGCGGCCTTCGAATTCGACCTGGCCGAAGAACTGGAATATTCGCACGCCAACCCCGCCGAACCGGCACCGATGGTGATGCGGCGTTTGTTGCGTTATTGATTTTTAGCAATTTCGCCCCCGGACTTGCCGATACAACAACCCGCCAGGCAGCATGGCGCGGTAAAATACGGCCGGCTGACCTTACCCATAAGACACTCAGAAGAGAATATGAAACTGCCTGCAAAACACAACAACTACGTATCCGACCACACCTTGTTCATCGCCGAACTGAAGGCCAAGAATCCTGGCATGGAAGCGGGCCAGCAAGCGGGCCGTGCCCTGCTGTGGGACAAGCCGGCCGTCAGCATCGATGAGCAGGAACGCCAGCTGGCGTCGGCCGTCAAGCAACAGGCTTACGTTTACCAGAACAAAAACTAAGATCTGGAACCGGCACGATGTTGCCTGAAGAGTCTGCAGTCACGCCGGAAGCCGACGCTTCCGGCGCCGGCGCAGTCATCGCGTCGCCCGAACCTGTCGCTGATGGCGACGGCAGCGGCGACCCTGCAGCATCTGCAAGCACGGACGCGGCGCCCGCCGCCGACCCGCCGGGTATCGCCCGCCTGTATGGCGAGCCGATGCTGCGCATGCCGACGGATTTGTACATTCCGCCGGACGCGCTGGAAATCTTCCTCGAAGCCTTCGAAGGCCCGCTCGACTTGCTGCTCTACCTGATCCGCAAGCAAAACTTCAATATTCTCGATATTCCGATGGCGCAGGTGACCCTGCAATATCTGAAATACGTGGACCAGATCCGCGTGAGCAACCTGGAACTGGCCGCCGAGTACCTGCTGATGGCCGCCATGTTGATCGAGATCAAGTCGCGCATGCTCTTGCCATCGCGCAAGAGCGACGTCGAGGAAGATGGCGGCGACCCGCGTGCCGAACTGGTGCGCCGCCTGCTCGAGTACGAGCAGATCAAGCTGGCCGCCTACGACCTGAACGCGATCCCGCAGTTCGAGCGCGATTTCGTGCGCACGCAGATTTTCATCGAGCAAAGCCTGACGCCCACCTGGCCCGACGTGGAACCGGTGGACTTGCAGCAGGCGTGGCTCGACGTGCTGAAACGCGCCAAGCTGACCCAGCATCACCGCATCAGCCGCCAGGAACTGTCCGTGCGCGAGCACATGTCGAGCATCCTGCGCCATTTGCAATCGTCGCGCTTCGTCGAATTCAGCGAACTGTTCGACATTGCCGGCGGCGTGCCCGTGGTGGTGGTCAACTTCGTGGCCTTGCTGGAACTGGCCAAGGAAACCCTGATCGAAATCACGCAGGCAGAACCGTTTGCCCCCATCTACGTCCGGCTGGCCTATTCGCCCGCCTGATATCCCTCCCTTTGTCACTGACCACCGTACAACGGGGTTTTAGCGAAAGCAATCCATGAAAATTATTTCCGACATCGAAGAATTGCGCGACCAGCTCAGCGGACAGCTGCGCACGGCGTTCGTCCCCACCATGGGTAACCTGCACGAAGGCCATCTGTCGCTGATGCGCCTGGCGCGCAAGCATGGCGACCCCGTCGTCGCCTCGATCTTCGTAAACCGCCTGCAATTCGGCCCGAACGAAGACTTCGAGAAGTATCCGCGCACCATGGCGGATGACATCGCCAAGCTGGAAAAGGAAGGCGTGTACGTGCTGTTCGCGCCGACGGAAAAGGAACTGTACCCGGAACCGCAGGAATACCGCGTGCGCCCGCCCGATGACCTGGGCAATACCCTGGAAGGGGAATTCCGCCCCGGCTTCTTCGAAGGCGTGTGCACGGTCGTCACCAAGCTGTTCTCGTGCGTGGGGCCACGCGTGGCCGTGTTCGGCAAGAAGGATTACCAGCAGCTGATGATCATCCGCAACATGGCGCGCCAGTTCGCGCTGCCGACGGAAATCATCGCCGCCGAAACCTACCGCGCCGACGATGGCCTGGCCTTATCGTCGCGCAATATGTACTTGTCGCAAAGCGAACGCGCAGAAGCGCCGGAACTGTACAAGGGCCTCAATTTCGTCGCCGAGGAAGTGCGCAAGGGCAACCTGGCCGTCGGCGAACTGGAACAGGCTGCCATGCAGCTGCTGGACGGCCGCGGCTGGAAATCGGACTACATCGCCGTGCGCAAGCGCGCCAACCTGCAAGCGCCGAGCGCCGCCGAGCTGGCCGCCGGCGAACCGCTGGTGGTGCTGGCAGCAGCCAAGCTGGGACAAACCAGATTGATCGACAACCTGGAAATTTAAACGCAGGCACAACGGGGCCGTTCGGCCCCGTTTCTTCCCTTACTTCTCCATCCCTACCAGCTTGAGTTCGGCAAAAAGCGGCTTGTTGCTGCCGCGTGCCGCGTGCAACATGTCATAGCTGGCCGCATCGAGCACGATTTCCTCTCCCGCCCACAGCTTGCGCTGGTTCGCCGGCAGCCTCAGGCTGCGCAGGATGGCCCGGACCTGGGCCGGATCGGCCGCCAGCAGGCGGATGGCGCGCGCATGGCGCTGCGTGCCCTTGAGGATGGGCAAGCCACCCTCGGGGCCATTCTGGCTCAGGCTGACATAATCATGGCCACCCACGCGGTGCAGATAGGCATGCCTGCCATCAGCTTCGGCAGGCAACGGCGCGGCTGGCTCCTGCATCTCGACAGATGCGACAGGCGCAACGGCGGTTTGTTCAAGGCTCACGCCACAGGCCGTTAACAGGGCTGTGCTCAGGGCTGTGCTCAGGGCTGTGCTCAGGGCCATGCTCAAGGCGAAAAATAATACGGGTGCTCGGCGCATCGTGCGCTCCTTCTTGTCGGGGTCGGGGACAAAGGGGGAATACTGCAGCGATCATGAGCCAAATTATTTGACGTGTAAAGTTAACTTTGGGAAATATTTCATTCCACTTCGCAACTAGTTGCGATTAGTCAGCATTGCACAGGATTGCCCCGCTCGGACCGGGCAAGCGCGGGGTCCCCGCGCGCGAATGGCGGGCTGCCGAAAGGCCCTTGTGGACGAAAAAAACGCTGCCGGTTTGCACGGGCAGCGTTTTTCTTGATAACGGTCAAGCCTGGATCAGGCGCCGGCTTTTTCCAGCTTCTCGAAAATCTTGTTCAGCTTTTCATCGAGGGTCGCGGCCGTGAACGGCTTGACGACATAACCGCTGGCGCCAGCCTGGGCGGCGGCGATGATGTTTTCTTTTTTCGCTTCGGCGGTGACCATCAGCACGGGCAGCTTGGCCAGTGCAGGATCGGCGCGGATATGCTGCAGCATCGTCAGGCCATCCATGTTTGGCATGTTCCAGTCCGACACGACGAAATCGTACGATTCGGCGCGCAGCTTGGCCAGGCCCATCACGCCGTCTTCCGCCTCATCGACGTTGGCATAACCCAGTTCCTTCAACAGATTCCGGACAATGCGGCGCATCGTCGAAAAATCGTCAACGACTAAAAATTTCATCTTTGGATCAGCCATGAATAACTCCGTTGTTTCTGTAGCGGTTTGTTAATAATATCGACATGAATGCCGACATTATGGTCGACACTACGGCAGCAAGTTGTAGGATAGCATTTTCGTTGCTTTTAGGCGAACAAACTTGCCTCAGATCATATAAAACGTGGCTTACACGCGCAAAGCGCGCATGCCATGCGCCGCCAGGTGTCCCAGCACCATGCCAGGCAGCGCCGTGAGAGCACCGACCTCGTGCGTAGCGCCGACAGCGATCGCCTCGCGCGGCATGCCGAACACCACGCAACTGGCTTCATCCTGTGCAAAATTATACGCTCCTGCGGCCTTCATCTCCAACATGCCTTGTGCGCCATCCTTGCCCATGCCGGTGAGGATCACGCCGACGGCATTTTTACCGGCCGATTGCGCGGCCGAACGGAACAGCACATCGACCGATGGGCGATGACGGTTCACCGGTTCGCCCTGGTCGATCTTGGTCATGTAGTTGGCGCCGCTGCGCGTCAGAGTCAGGTGCGAATGGCCAGGCGCGATGTAGGCATGGCCGGGCAGCACACGTTCGCCGCCCGCCGCTTCCTGTACCGATATTTTGCACAGCGAATCGAGGCGGCGCGCGAACGAGCGCGTAAAGCCTTCCGGCATGTGCTGCGTGATCAGGATGCCGGGGCAATCGGACGGCATCTGCATGAGGAATTCGCGGATCGCTTCCGTGCCGCCCGTCGAGGCGCCCACGATGATCAGCTTTTCGCTCGACGTCAATGGGCTGCGCAGCGCAGGCAGCGGCGCGGCCACCTTGTCACCGGCCGACGGCAGGGTGCGCGCGCGGATGCGCGCCTTCGAGGCGGCGCGGATCTTGTCGGCGATCATGTCCGTGTACTCGCGCATGCCGCTCTGGATGGAAATCTTCGGCTTGGTGACGAAATCGACGGCGCCCAGTTCCAGCGCGCGCATGGTGATTTCCGAACCGCGCTCGGTCAGCGACGACACCATCAGCACCGGCATGGGGCGCAAACGCATCAGCTTTTCCAGGAAGTCGAGGCCATCCATCTTCGGCATCTCGACGTCGAGGGTCAGCACGTCGGGATTGGTCTGCTTGATCATCTCGCGCGCCACCAGCGGATCGGGCGCCGCGCCCACCACTTCCATGTCGGGCTGGCTGTTCACGATTTCCGTCATGACGCTGCGGATCAGCGCCGAATCATCCACGATCAATACTTTGATCTTCATATATTTTCCTTTGCGCCTACCGGCCCATTAAAGCACCTGATCCCACCTACTGCGCGTCGCGATTTGCGGCCTCCGATGCTCACTGTGCTACAGCACAGCTGCGCGTCTCGACCACAACTCCCATCTGCTCGCTACTACGGTGTGATCAGGTGTTGTTATCTATATCTCACACGATTAAAAAAGTTCCACTTCGCCGCCGACCGGCGCGACCTTGAGACGGCTGGCGTAATCGAGTTCGCGGCGCACCAGCGTATCGTTGTGCGTCTGCATCAGCTTTTTCACCAGCACCTTGCCGCTACGGGGGAAAAAATACACCTTGCGCGGGTGGATATCGTTCAGGTCTTCCGCCACCACGCGCATCTTTTCCGCCTTCAGGTAATTGATGACGAAGGCCGCATTGCGCTCCCCCACGTTGATCGCTGTAAAGCCGCGCAGCACGGCGCCGCCGCCGAATACTTTCGCTTCCATGTTCTCGCGCCGCGCGCCGGCCTTCAGCAAATCGTTGATCAGGATTTCCATGGCGTAGGTGCCATAGCGCATCGACGCGGAAATCGGGCTATTCGGATCGCTGCCGCCATCAGGCAGCATGAAATGGTTCATGCCGCCCAGGCCCGTGACGCGGTCGCGGATGCAGGCCGAGACGCAGGAGCCGAGCACGGTGACGATCAGCATGTCCTTGTTGGTAAAGTAATACTCACCAGGCAAGATCTTGGCGGCGTCACAATTGAACGTCCTGTCGTAATAGACGTTAGTGGCAAATTGCTCTTTGGATTCCAGGCTCATATTTCACTCTCATGTACGATGCGACGATGCCTTGGGCGCGGCGCCCCGAGGCTGATCGAGCTCATAGACTGTTTTACCGCGCAGCTTCAATGAATCCGACACGTACAGAAAATTTTCCGAATGGCCCGCAAACAGCAGGGCATCCGGCTTCATCAATGGCACAAAGCGCGACAGGATCTTGCGCTGCGTCGCCTTGTCAAAATAAATCATCACGTTACGGCAAAAGATGACGTCGAACTGGCCCGTCAATGGCCAGCTGTCGGCCAGCAGGTTGAGCGGCTTGAAGGTAATCATCTGGCGCAGTTCCGGGCGCACCCGCACCTGTCCCTCGCGATCGCCCTTGCCGCGCAAGAAAAAGCGCCGCGCGCGGTCGGCCGGCATCTTGTCGAGCCGGTCCAGGTTGTAGACGCCATTGGCGGCCGTGGCCAGCACGTTCGTGTCGATATCCGTGGCGATGATGGTGACTGGCGGCGTGAGCGTATTGAATGCCTCGCACACCGTCATGGCGATCGAATACGGCTCCTCGCCGGTGGAACTGGCCGAACACCAGATGGTGATCGGCCCACTCAGTTTTTTCACATGCTCGGCCAGCAGCGGGAAATGATGCGCCTCGCGGAAGAACGACGTCAGGTTGGTCGTCAGCGCATTCGTGAACGCTTCCCACTCGTCACCCATGCGGCCCGCTTCCAGGTCGTCCAGATAGCGGACGAACGAGGAGATGCCGGTCGCGCGCAGGCGCCGCGCCAGGCGGCTGTAGACCATCTCCTGCTTGCTGTCGGCCAGCGCAATGCCGGCCCGCTTGTAAATCATGGCACGGACCCGTTCGAAGTCCTTGCCCGTGAAATCAAATTCCTTGACCGAATCCGTTTTAGTTTGCGGCATTTTGTTTTTACCTCTCTATGACTACTCTGACCAATGCCTTTGCAAGTATAACTAGCGGGACCGGGTTGGCGTCAGAACTCTTCCCAATCGTCGCCGCCGGCCGCCGCCAGCTTTTTCGCGGGCGGTGGCGTGCCAGCTTGCGCCGTCTTTGCCAACCGCCGTGTCGTTGCCGCCACGCTCGGTGCCGGCCGTGCCGCCACCTGCACCGGCACGGGTGCGGGTGCAGGCATGGCCGCTTGCGCCGCGCTCTCGCCATCGAGCTTGAAGATGCTGACGGCGTCGGCCAGCCTCTGCGCCTGCTCCTGCATGCTTTCGGCCGCCGCCGCCGCTTCCTCGACCAGCGCCGCATTTTGCTGCGTCATCTGGTCCATCTGCGCGATGGCCTGGTTCACTTCCTCGATGCCATGACTCTGTTCCTGCGTTGCCGCCGTGATCTCGCCCATGATGTCGGCCACCTGCCGGATCGATGTGACGATCAGGCCCATGGTCTGTCCCGCCTCGTCCACCAGGCGGCTGCCGGCATCGACCTTGTCGACCGAGTCGCCGATCAGGCCCTTAATTTCCTTGGCTGCGCCAGCGGAGCGTTGTGCCAGATTACGCACTTCCGACGCCACCACCGCAAAGCCGCGTCCCTGCTCGCCTGCGCGCGCCGCTTCGACGGCCGCATTCAGCGCCAAGATATTCGTCTGGAACGCAATGCCGTCGATGACGCCGATAATGTCGACGATCTTGCGCGAACTGTCCTTGATGGAGCCCATGGTATCGACCACTTGCGCCACCACCTTGCCGCCCTGCTCCGCCACCGACGATGCCGACACGGCCAGCTGGTTGGCCTGGCGCGCGTTGTCCGCGTTCTGCTTCACGGTCGACGTCAGCTCTTCCATCGACGATGCCGTCTCTTCGAGCGAACTGGCTTGCGTTTCCGTGCGCGCCGACAGGTCCGCATTGCCGCTGGCGATCTCGCGCGACGCCACGGTAATCGTGTCCGTACCATTGCGCACGTCGCTGACCGTCTGCACCAGGCTCTCGTTCATGTCCTTCAGCGCCTGCTGCAGCGCGCTCGTTTCATCCTTGCCCTCGACCACCACGCGCGCCGTCAGCTCGCCGGCAGCCACTTTCTGCGCCACGGCCACGGCACCGGATAGCGGCACCGTGATCGAGCGGGTGATGAAGATGGCGCACCAGGCGCCGATCGCCACCGCCGCGCCGCCCAGGACGAACAATACCGTCATCAGGCGCGCATCGGCCGCCAGCGAATCGTCCATGAAGCTTTGCTGCGCCACGTGCTGCAAGTCGAGCAGCTTGTTGATATCGGCCAGAGTCGTCTTGTTCAAGGGGTCGATGCGGGTGGCAATCACCTTGGCCGCGCCCTCGCTGTTAAACGCCAGCACCTGCCCCATCGCCTCCTTGAAGGCGGCATCGACTTCGCCGTCGACCTTGGCGATATTAGCCAGCAGTGCCTTCTCGCCCTCGGACAGGCCCAGGCCGGCCAGCTTGCCGCGCGCGCCGTCGTACAGCTTGCGCTGCTCGCGCACCTTGCCCTCCTCCGCCTGCATCAGGCCCACATCGCCCTGCAGGCCGATATTGCGCATGGCGATACCGGTTTCCAGCATCGCGCTTTTCATCAGCGACGCCTGCGTATTTTTTTCGCTTGCCAGCTCCAGGCCCGTGAGCAACTGGGCCTTGTTACGGTAATTCAGTGCATTCGCCGAAACGATCACCACCACCAGGATGGCGAGGATGCTGCCAAAACCTATGCCCAGCCGGGTGCCTATCTTGAAATCGCGCAAACTCATTACAGTCTCCAATATTTATGTGAACGGCGCCCGTTCAACCGGACGGCGCCGTGTTGTGGCCTGGTCTCTGTCGGACCTTGCAGCCTGCCGGCGCGCCTCTAAGCAATACTGCCCGCGCCGGTACATGCATATCTGTAGTGATTCTTTGCGTGCCAAAACGCCGGCGCACAGGGCGCCGCCTTGCTGCCTCTTACGCCGCCAGCTTGTCGATCAGGCCCATCTCGCTGCTCGACATCAGCTTGTCGATGTCGACCAGGATCAGCATGCGCTCGTCGATGGTGCCCAGGCCGATCATGTAGTCGGTCGAGAAGGCGGTGCCCATTTCCGGCGCCGGCTTCACCTGTTCCGGCGTCAGGGTGGTGACGTCGGAAACGCTGTCGACCACCATGCCGACGATGCGACCGCCGATGTTCAGGATGATCACCACCGTGAACTGGTCATACACGGGCGTGCCCAGGTTGAACTTGATACGCATGTCGACCACGGGAATGATGATGCCGCGCAGGTTGATCACGCCCTTGATGAATTCAGGCGCGTTGGCGATGCGGGTGACCGCTTCGTAACCACGGATTTCCTGAACCTTCAGGATATCGATGCCGTACTCTTCGGAGCCCAGGGTAAAGGCCAGGAATTCACGGCCGGCGATATCCTTGCCGTCGCCCGCATTGCTTCCGGATGTTTGTTGAGTATCTGACATGGTGCGTTTTCCTATCTTTATCTATCGGTATTACGAAAAAATGGACTCGTCGGCCAGCTGCCGAGAGGAACGGATCAGGGCGGCGACATCGAGAATCAGCGACACGCCGCCATCGCCCAGGATAGTGGCGCCGGAAATGCCCACCACCTTGCGGTAGTTCGATTCGAGGTTTTTCACCACGACCTGCTGCTGTCCCACCAGGTCGTCGACAAACAGGGCCGCCTTGCGCCCTTCCGTCTCGAGGATCACGCAGATGCCTTCCGAGGGATTGGTAAAGCGCGGCGCGATGTCGAACATCTGGTACAGCGGAATCAATGGCAGGTATTCGCCGCGCACTTTCACCACCTGCCCCTTGCCACTGATGTCCTTGATATCCTCAACGGCTGGCTGCAGCGATTCGATGACAAAGCCCAGCGGTAAAATATACACTTCGTCGCCGACTCTGATCGACATGCCGTCCAGGATGGCCAGGGTCAGCGGCAGCGAGATGGAAATCGTCGTGCCGAAACCCTTCGCCGAACGGATGTCGACGACGCCGCCCATGGCGCTGATATTGCGCTTGACGACATCCATGCCCACGCCGCGGCCCGACACGTCGGTGACCGCTTCGGCGGTGGAAAAGCCGGGCGCGAAAATCAGCTGCCACACATCGGCGTCGCTCATCGTCTCGGACACGTCCAGGCCCTGCTGCGCGGCCTTCGCCAGGATGCGCTCGCGGTTCAATCCTGCGCCGTCATCGGACACTTCGATGATGATATTGCCGCCCTGGTGGCTGGCTGAGAGGAACAAACGGCCGGCCTCGGTCTTGCCGGCGGCCACGCGGGCGGCCGGCATTTCCACGCCATGGTCGATACTGTTGCGCACCAGGTGCGTAAGCGGATCGACGATGCGTTCGATGAGGCCCTTGTCCAGTTCCGTGGCGGCGCCATTGGTGATGAAATCGACCTTCTTGCCCAGTTTCGTCGCCAGGTCGCGCACCATGCGCGGGAAGCGCGAAAAGACGAAATCCATCGGCATCATGCGGATCGACATCACCGCTTCCTGCAAGTCGCGCGTGTTGCGCGTCAGGTGGCTGACGCTGTCGAGCAGTTTCTCGTGCAGCATCGGGTCGAGCGCACCGGCGCGCTGCTCGATCATCGCCTGCGTGATCACCAGTTCGCCCACCAGGTTGATCAGCTGGTCGACTTTTTCAATCGAGACGCGGATCGACGACGATTCGGCGCCGGCCTTGTCGCCCTCTTTCTTGGCCGGTTTCTTTTCCTGCTCCGCTTCGGCCACGGCGCTCGCCACGGCCGGCATGGCGGCAGCGCTGGCGTTGCCCGCCTTGGCGGCATCGGCACGAATCTGTTCGAGGGGCTGGAAGAAACCGTAGCCCTGTTCGGCGTCGCTCTGCACGCCGGCGGCGGCGCGGATGTCTTCGATCGGCTGGAAGAAGCCATAGCCGGGATCCGCCGCACCCTGCGCGCCAGGCGCGCCTGGCAGCGGCTCGAAGAAACCATAGCCCTGGGCTTTTTCCTGCGCCGCGCGGGCCGCATCGGCTTCGCCTGGCGCCAGTGGCGGCGCCTGCGTGATCACCATGTCGTCGGGATTGAGCACGAACGAGCAGATGGCCAGGATATCGTCCAGGCTTTCATGCGTCGTCACTTCCAGCACCTTGCGCGCGTCGGGCAAGGCGGACACGGCGACGTCGCCCAGCAAACCCAGTTCGGCCGCCAGCGCATCGACTTCGCGCGGCTCCATGGCCGGCAGTTCCAGGCGGATGCGATGGCCGCCGGCATGGCTGACGGCTGCCTTTTCCGCCGTGTGGAAGGCCGGCGCGACGGGCGTGAGCGCGGCCACCGGCACGTCTTGCGAGAACGACTGCAGCATCATGCGCACATTGGCCACGGCATCCTGATCGACGGCGCTGCCAAGACGATGGCCGTCGAGCTGCATCTTGAGAATATCCTTGGCCGCCAAAAAGGCGTCGACGTGTTCCGCCGTCAGGGCCATCTGGCCCTGACGGATGCGGTCGAGCAGCGACTCGAGGATGTGCGTCACCTCGCTCATATCGGAGAGACCGAACGTCGATGCGCCGCCCTTGATCGAATGGGCGGTGCGGAAAATGGCATTCAGGTCTTCGGCGTCGGGCGCCGCAATATCAACGGCCAGCAGCAGCCGTTCTTTTTCAGCCAGCAGTTCTTCGGCCTCATCGAAAAAGACCTGAAAAAACTGGCTAATATCGATGGTCATAGGGTGACTCCGTCAATTGCATCGTTGTGCTGCGCGGCTGGCATCAGCCGATCACCTTCTTGACCACTTCGATCAGGCGTTGCGGATCGAAGGGCTTGACCAGCCAGCCATTGGCGCCGGCGGCACGTCCTTTCGACTTCATCTCGTCCGACGACTCCGTCGTCAGCATCAGGATGGGCACTTTCTGGTAGGTTGGCAGCTCGCGCAGCAGCTTGATCAGCTCCAGGCCATCCATGCGTGGCATGTTCTGGTCCGTCAAGACCAGGTCCACGGTTTGCAGCTTGGCTTTTTCCAGTCCGTCCTGGCCGTCGACGGCCTCCACCACCTGGTAACCGGCGGCTTTCAGGCTGAACGCCACCATCTGGCGCAATGAGCTGGAATCGTCCACTGCAAGTATCGTTTTGGCCATCTTTGCTCCCACTTATTCCGGGCATCCTGCCCGAGTATTTGATTAATCAATCCATGCAACCACAAGCGTTCCGCACTGGCATGCTAGAACAGCTCGATGTCGCCACTTTCCAAATGCTGTTGACTGACAGCCTTGCGCAGCACGCTGCGCAACTCCAGGCTTTGAATCGCCAGCGCCATGCTGACCCGCCCCAGCAAGGCGACAATTTCTTCATTGTCGCTCTCCGGCAACATCTCCGCGCCATGTTCGCCCAGGGTCCCGAGGAACTCGCGCAAGCCCGTCACGCGCTTCAAGGTGCGCTCGATCAGCTGGCTGGTCATGTCCTGGAATTGCAGGCTGGTGATGGCGGCATTCACATAGCCCCCCACCTCATCTTGCAAGGCCAGCAGTTTTTCCCGCTGCTGCTCGGCCGGTATACCGCCTTCGAGCAGCAGGGCGATGGTATCTTGCTGCGCAGCGACGGCGGCGTGTATCGCCATGAAATTGAAGGACAGCTTTTCGATCGCCTCTTCCAGCAAGATGCCGGTCTGCACCAGGTCGGTTTCCACCTCCGTCAAGTGCTTGCGGCCATGGTCCGACACGCCAGACAGCAGGCGCTTTACATGCGAGCCAAGTATTTTCTTTCTTGTCATAAAGGTCTCATTGTTTCAATACACCACGCGTCGACAGCCTTGCGTGTTATTTTTTCGCTGCGGGCGGCGCACCGGCCGCCAGCCCTGTAGCGACGGCGGCGGAAGCAGCATCGGTCACCGGCAGCTCGATAGCCGAGCCATCGCGCAGCACATTTTCTTCCGTGCGTTTGTTCATGACGATGATGCTGATGCGCCGGTTGATCGGATTGAAGGGGTCGAGCTTGTCCAGGTGGGCGGCCGAACCGAGTCCCACTACGCGCAATACTTTCTCTTCCTTCATGCCGCCAATCACCAGTTCGCGCCGCGACGCATTCGCGCGGTCGGCCGACAATTCCCAGTTGCTGTAGCCGGCATCGCTCATGTAGGGCGTCGAATCCGTATGGCCGGACAGGCCGATGCGGTTTGGCACTTCATTGAGCACGAAGCCGATGGCGTGCAGGATTTCCTTGGTGTACGGCTGCAGATTCGCATTCGCGAGCGCAAACATGGGACGGTTCTGCTCATCGACGATCTGGATGCGCAAGCCTTCGCTGGTGATATCGAGCAGCAACTGGTTCTTGTATTTTTTCAGCAGGGGATTGGCATCGATGGTCGCTTCGATGCGCGCCTTGAGCGCCTGCAGGCGCTTGCCTTCCTCGCGTTCGAGCGCGGCCTTGGCGGAATTGAGGTCGAACGACTTGCGCTGCGGCTCTTCCTGCGCCTTGCGCACCTGCCCATCCTGGCGCGACAAGTCCTGGCCGCCGCCCTGGATGACGGAATTGCTTTCGCCGCTGCCGGAGCCGCCTGCCATGGCCACTTTCAAGGGCGTCTTGAAGAATTCGGAAATGCCGTTCAAGTCGCCCTTCGAGGTGGAGCCTAGCAGCCACATCAGCAGAAAGAAAGCCATCATGGCCGTGACAAAGTCGGCGTAGGCGATTTTCCACGCTCCGCCATGATGTCCGCCAGCCGTCTTCTTGATACGCTTGACGATAATCGGGCGCATGCCTTCATCGGCCATGGCGTCCCCCTTCCGTGTGCTGCAAATGACTCATGGTGTCCAGGCGTATATTCACTGCTTACTTCGTTTTCGATTTCTTGATGTGGTCTTCCAGCTCATTGAACGTCGGACGCTCGGTCGAGAACAGCACCTTGCGGCCGAACTCCACGGCCAGCGCCGGCGCATAGCCGTTCAGGCTGGCCAGCAGGGTCACTTTCACGCACTGAAACATCTTGCTCGACTCGTCCAGCTTCTGTTCCAGCAGGCTGGCCAGCGGGCCGACGAAACCGTAGGCCAGCAAGATGCCGAGGAAGGTGCCGACCAGCGCGTGCGCAATCAGCATGCCCAGTTCGGCTGGCGGGAGGCCCACCGATTCCATCGTGTGCACCACGCCCATCACGGCAGCGACGATACCGAACGCGGGCAAGCCATCGCCCACCTTGGCGATCACGTGGGCCGGCACGGCGCCTTCGTGATGGTGCGTTTCGATTTCGTTATCCATCAGGTTTTCGATCTGGAAGGCATCCATATTGCCCGATACCATCAAGCGCAGGTAATCGGTCATGAATTCGATGATATGGTGGTCGGCCAGCACGGCCGGATACTTGGAAAACAGCGGGCTTTCTTCAGGCTTGTCGATGTCGCCTTCGATCGACATCAAGCCTTCCTTGCGCACCTTGCTGAGCACTTCGAACAGCAGCGACATCAGCTCCATGTACAGCTCTTTGGTATAGCGCGAGCCCTTGAACAGGCTGGGCAAGGCGGCGATTGTTGCCTTGATGGCCTTGTTATTGTTACCGACAAGGAAGGCGCCCAGGGCGGCGCCGCCGATCATCAGCAACTCCAGCGGCTGGAACAGCGCCGCCAGATGGCCGCCGGCCATTGCGAAGCCGCCAAAGACCGAGGCGCAGACGATGATGTATCCGATTATGACTAACAAGTGCCCTGACTCCCAATAATGGCCGCGGCTGTGCGCCCGGCATGTTCAAACCTGTTCCTGTCTTCTGGCGGCTGCGCCGCCGGAGACTGCGGCAAAAAAGCAACCGGAAGTTAATTGAAATGCGCTGCTTTTCAATGCAATTCCGAGAAAATGCCGTGTGGAACTACAATAACGTGAGATTGCCCCACGGGCAAGCAAATAACGCAGACAATTGCTTAAAAGCACCATATGTAAAGTAAAGCCCCCCCCTCTGTGGCGGCGATGGTCTTATCGGGCGCGCGTGCCGCAATCTGAAATTCGTAACTAAGAAGCATGCTACCAGGCAACATTTCCCTTTCCGCCTTGCTCCACAGGGCCGCCATCGCCGCTGGCGACAGATAGGCAAACACCGCGTCGTAGTGGCCGAAATCGAGCGCCTCGTAGTCGCCGCGCAAGAAGCGCGCGCTGCTCCCCGCCAGCGCTGCGCGCAAGCGGCTGGCCAGCCACGGCAGCGGCGCCAGCTCGATGCCGGAAAACTGCCCATCGGGCCGGCGTCGCGCCAGGTCCAGCACCAGCCCGCCCAGGCCGCTGCCGATATCGACCAGCCGCACGCCGGGACGGTCTGCGATCAGCTCGGCTACCGCCTGCCACACCTTCGGCCCCGACGGATAAAACGGCACTTGCGTGCGGAACGTGGACCAGTACAAGCTCAGCAGGAAAACAAAGGCCGCCAGGAACACGGCCGGCGGCCATTTCAGCAGGCTGGCCGCCAGCAAGGCTGGCGCAAACAGCAGGCCGATGGCGCACCACCAGCGCGCCAGTCCCGCGCGCCACGTGATGAGCGCCGCCAGCACGCCCTGCACCAGCGCCACGACTGGCAGCGACATGGCCATGCCCGCGCGCGCCAGGCCATATACCAATAGCAACATCAAGGGAAAGGCCAGCACCTGGATCAGGATGGCCTTGAGCGCCGGCGCGCGCAGGATTTGTTGCAGCATGGGCTAGTCACAGGAGGAAAACGCCAGTGTAAGCGAAAGCACCATGAAAAAACCGGAGTCCGGTCTGGCGACCGCTCCGGTTCTCACTGAGTTTGCATGAGAGGGCAGTATCAGGCGGCGACATCCGGCGCCGCGATCGCGGCCGCCTCATCGCGCGCCTTCTTGGTCTTGCCGGCACGTGAAGGCATGTGGCACAGGCCACATACATAATCGGCATTCAGGTCGAGGCAATTGACGACAAACTTGCCACCGCACTTGCCGCAGGGCGCCATGGCCAGCATCTTGCTGCTGAAAAAGCGCACCAGGGTCCAGGCCCGCGTCAGCGACAGCAGCGGCTCTTCACCCGCTTCGGGCGGCATCTGTTCCAGATACAGCTTATAGGCCTTCATCACGGCTTCGATGCCGGTGGCGCCGGCGTGGTCGACGAGGAATTTATGGATATTGATGAACAGCGAGGAATGGATATTCGGTTGCCAGGTGATGAACCAGTCGGTGGAAAACGGCAGCATGCCCTTGGGCGGCGAGACGCCCTTCAATTCCTTGTACAGATTCAGCAGGCGTTCGCGCGACAGCGAGACCTCCGTCTCCAGCAGTTGCAAACGGGCGCCCAGCTGTATCAATTCGATGGCCAGCTGGATTTCCTGCGCTTCCGATACGACACTTTTCTTGGCCATGCTGTGTACTCCACTACTGACTGATACTGACTGAAGGTTGCTGAATCAAGCGATTTCTTCGACACCCTGGCCGGCCATCAGGATGGCGGCGTGCGACTGGGCCAGCGAGCGGTCTTTATTGTAGTTCGTCAGCATGCCCAGGATGGCACTGTCGTCGAAGCGGAAGCGGGCCAACATCATGTTGCCGCCAGCGAGCTTCAGGATCTGCGCATTGCTCATGCCTTCGATCAGTTCGGCGATTTCGGCGGCAATGCCCAAACGGAAGATGGCCGTTACCTTGTCCGCACGAATCATTTGCTGGGCCAGCATCAGGTAGCTCAGGTTAGCGTCGCGAATCTCAGCCATCATATCGTTAGCAGTCATTTCCATCTCCTCAATCCGTTGAATTCAGCTGGCGTTGTGTGTTGCCAGTGAGATACATTCTGCAGGAGCAACATTAAACGCAACAGAGGCGTAGCGCTGTATTTTTGGTCGGGAAATGGCGGAAAGGATCGTAGGTGTTTGTCTGACAAACACTGCTCGATCATGCTCGCACGCCAGTCAGGGCGCGGATGTGGGAGGTTGGCTCTGTGCCGGATTTAGCCGACTTTTGGCCTGTAAAAAAAATCACTTTCTTACAACAGCTTGATCAGAATCAAGCCTGTCTACTGAGATAACGGCAGCTTCGACGGGAACTTTAGGCTTTTTTTTAAAAATATTTAAAAATTTTTGATGCTTGCCTGGCCGATTACCGCCCTTCATGTAGTTGTTGACGGCGGCGAATCGCAGAACTTTAGGCGTTTTTGAAAATATTTTTAAAAATCGTGATTTTTTTCGTTGACGCCCCACAAGCGGGCATTTTTTCACCGCCTTCCAAGCCCGGAAGTGCGCGTTGCGGCAGGGATTTGCTACACTGCCACTTCAGCGTGATACTTTAAGCCTCAAGCAATATCATGCCATCCAGACAAGCATCAATATGAAAGCCACCATGATTTCTCGACAAGACTGCAGCGCGCGCGACCTCGACGATCCCCTGGCGCCCCTGCGCCAGCAATTCGACTTGCCGCAAGGCGTAATTTACCTCGATGGCAATTCCCTGGGCGCACGGCCGAAAGCGGCCCTGGCCCGCGCCCAGCACGTCATCACGGCCGAATGGGGCACGAATCTGATCCGCAGCTGGAATACGGCTGGCTGGTTCGACCTGCCCAAGCGCCTGGGCGACCGCCTGGCCCCGCTGCTGGGCGCCGGCACGGGCGAAGTGGTAATCACCGACACCACCTCCGTCAACCTGTTCAAGGCCCTGGCCGCCGCCCTGCAGATGCAGGCCAGCGATCCTGCCCATGCCGCGCGCAGAGTCATCGTCAGCGAACGCAGCAACTTCCCCACCGACCTGTACATGGCGCAAGGCCTGGCCGCCTGGCTCGACCGTGGCTACCAGCTGCGCCTGGTCGACAGCCCGGACGAACTGGTGCAAGCCATCGCTGCCGATTGCGCCGTCGCCATGCTCACGCATGTGAACTACCGCACGGGCTACCAGCACGACATGGCCGCCATCAGCAGCCATTGCCACGCGCAGGGCGCGTTGGCGCTGTGGGACCTGGCCCATTCGGCCGGCGCCGTGCCGCTGGACCTGAACGGCGCCGGTGCCGACCTGGCCGTCGGCTGCACCTATAAATACCTGAATGGCGGCCCCGGCTCGCCGGCCTTCATCTGGGTACCGGAAAAACACCAGGCGCGCTTCCGCCAGCCCTTGTCCGGTTGGTGGGGCCATGCCACGCCGTTCGCCATGGATCCGGGCTTCGCGCCCGCCGACGGCATCGCCCGTGCCCTGTGCGGCACGCAGCCGATACTCTCGCTGGCCCTGGTCGAATGCGGCCTGGAGATCTTTGCGCAAACGAGCATGGAAGCCATCCGTCGCAAGTCGCTGGCCCTGACCGATTTATTCATCGCCCTGGTGGAACAGCGTTGCGCCAGCCACCCGCTGGGCCTCGTCACGCCGCGCGAACATGCGCGGCGCGGTAGCCAGGTCAGCTTCACGCACCCGCACGGCTATGCCGTGATGCAGGCGCTGATCGCGCGCGGCGTGATCGGCGACTACCGCGAACCGGCCATCATGCGCTTCGGCTTCACGCCTCTGTACACGAGCTTTGCCGACGTGTGGGATGCCGTGGACATCCTGCGCGACATCCTCGACACACTAGCCTACGACATCGCCGCCAGGCGCGATGCGGTCACCTGAACCATCCCATGAGCGACGACAAGAATATGAACACGGAAAACACCAGCGGCTGCCCCATGCATGCCGGCGGCCAGGATGCGCAGTGGCATGGCGCGCAGATGGATTTCAGCGAATCGATGAGCTACGGTAACTACCTGGCGCTGGACCGCATCCTGACGGCCCAGCATCCGCTGTCGCCGAACCACAACGAAATGCTGTTCATCGTGCAGCACCAGACGAGCGAATTGTGGATGAAGCTGATGCTGCACGAAATGCACGCCGTGCGCGCCAATCTGCAAAGCGGCGACCTGGCGCCCGCTTTCAAAATGCTGGCCCGCGTGGCGCGCATCATGGACCAGCTGGTGCATGCCTGGGACGTGCTGGCTACCATGACACCGCCCGAATACACGGCCATCCGCCCCTACCTGGGCGCCTCGTCCGGCTTCCAGTCCTTCCAGTACCGTGAAATCGAATTCATTTTGGGGAACAAGAACGCCGCCCTGCTCAACGTACATACGACGGCGCCAGAAACCTATGCCGTGCTCGACGCCGCCCTGCGCGCGCCATCCGTCTACGATGAGTCAATCAAGCTGCTGGCGCGCAGCGGCTTGCCCATCTCTGCCGAGCGGCTGAACGCCGACTGGACCCTGCCGACGAGCGCTGACGCTTCCGTAAAAGCGGCGTGGCTGGAAGTCTACCGCGACCCGTCGAAACACTGGGCACTGTACGAGCTGGCCGAAAAGCTGGTTGACCTGGAAACGGCCTTCCGCTTCTGGCGCTTCCGCCATGTGACGACGGTGGAGCGCATCATCGGCTTCAAGACGGGTACCGGAGGTACGGCCGGCGTGAGCTATTTGCGCAAGATGCTCGACGTGGTATTGTTCCCGGAGCTATTCGCCCTACGCACCGAACTTTAAAAATGCCAGACCAAATCTACTGCGCGGCGCGCCTTGTGGCCTACGATGCTCACTGTGCATGCGCACAGCTGCGCGTCTCGGCCACAATCCACTGCCGCTCGCTACGATTATGTCGGGTATTTTACAAGGAGAAATGATGTCGCCTCTCGTCCTGACCCTGGCCGGCCTGTGGAATTCCGGGCCGCAGCACTGGCAAACCCATTGGGAAGCGCGCCACCCGCAATGGTCGCGCGTGCCGCATGGGGAATGGCAGACGCCGGACAAGGACGAATGGGTGGCGGAGCTCGACCGCGCCATCGCCGCCTGCGAGCGAGCGCCCGTGCTGGCCGCGCACAGCCTGGCCTGCACGCTGGTGGCCCATTGGGCGGCCAGCGGCTCGCCGCACAAGATCGCCGGCGCCTTCCTCGTCGCTCCCAGCGATGTGGAAGCGCCCTCCTACCCCGCCGGCACGACGGGCTTTGCGCCGATGCCGCTGCAAGCCTTGCCATTTCCCAGCCTGGTGGTGGCCAGCGGCGATGATCCCTACGTCAGCTTCGCGCGGGCACGCGCGTTTGCCGCCGCCTGGGGCAGCGATTTCACCATGATCGGCGACGCCGGCCATATCAACGGCGACGCCGGCTATGGCCCCTGGCCGGACGGCGAACAGCTGCTGCTGGACTTCTGCGCCGCGCACCAGCCATGAACCAGGGCGCGCACACGATAGACGCGCGCCCATTTGCCCACGCGTAAGAACGCAGGCAGAATCGTGGCCTTTCCATTGCGGCGCCCCGGCGCCAGCCTCACGATGAAACGTCTGCTTCTGCCCTTGCTGCTCTGCTCCGCCCTCGCCCACGGCGCGCCCTTCTACGAAGGCCAGAGCCTTGCCCATCCCGCCATCAGCGCCTCACAGGACAGCGGCCTCGATATCGCCTTCCTCAAGGAAAAAGAAGGCGTCAACGGCTATTACTGCGAGTGCAAGGGCGGCAGCTCGAAACCTATGCTGCTCGACCAGTTCGGCAACGCCGTCATCCGCTCCGTCTTCTACGCCTCGCTGGACCAGGAGACGGACGACAGCGTGCAAACCATGCTGGTGCTGTTCCGCCAGGGCGACAAGAACGGCTTGCGCGCCTACCGCTACCACCGCAGCTCCGGCAAATACCGCCGCCTCGATGGCTTGCAGCCAGCCTTGAACCGCATCGTAGCGCAAAGCAGTACTCCCAACGCGGGCCAGGTCAAGGCCGCGCTGGCCAAGCTGGCGCCGATGGATTACAGCGTCGCCCGTGGCAAGAGCGGCAATGCGGACTTCGACGCCATCGACCATACGCAAGGCAGCATCGTCGGCTACTACAGCGATGACGGCAAGCCGGTGGCCGGTGCCGGCAAGGACGCCATCACCTACAAAAAAACCTTCCAGAAAAAGGGCGAGCGTTTTCTCACCGCCAGCTACACCCTGTACAGCGATGCGGGCGCCGGCATCCTGCCCAATTACCGCCTGTGGCAAGTGACGTGGGAAACGGCGCCAAAGCAATTCGCGGGCAGCGCAGACGGCCCGTCCGTCATCTACAGCCTGGCCTGGGACGACGGCTCGGTGGTCGAGCGGGGCCAGTACGTGAAGGGCAAGCGCCAGGGACTGTGGGTACGCGAGGGCATGCACGAAGGCAGCGAAAAGGGCCACTACGTCAACGGCCTGCAGGAAGGCATGTGGTACTTCAATTATCCCAAGCAGAGCGAGAGCGGCATGTACCGGGCCGGCAAGCGCGAAGGCCGCTGGACCGTCATCAACTATGCCGATCAAGAGGAAGTGACGGGTTTCGACACCTATGCGGCCGGCCAGCTGAACGGCCCGCACGAACGCCGCATGGGCGGCAAGCTGCAAACGCGCGGCAACTATGTCAACGGCACGCGCCACGGCGCGTGGATCACGGAAGACGGCGACGGCAGCTTCATCGACGGCTTGCGCGATGGACCGTGGAAGCTCAAGCTCAAGGACAAGGTCACGCAAAGCGTCACCTTCGTCAAAGGCAAAAAACAGGGCGAGGCCCTCGACAAGGATGCGCAAGGTGCGCTGCGCGTGCGCGACCATTACCAGGCGGGCGTGCTCGATGGCAGCCGCACGCGCTATCTGGGCCCGGCCGGCAAGGAATACGTGATCTACACGGCCACCTACCGCAATGGCCAGCTCGATGGGCGCGAACAGGCGTTCGACGACAGTGGGAAAATCCTGCGTCTCGATACGCTGTGGGACAAGGGCAAGAAGCAGGGCCTGGACGCGCGCTACTACCCGAACGGCAAGCCGGAACGCCTGGCTGTCATCGACCAGGGCCGCCTGCTCACACACCTGCGCGAGTACTACGAAGACGGCCAGTTGCTCAACGACATCCACCGCTGCACCTTCAAGGAGTACGGCAGCACGCGCGACGACGTATGTGAGTACCACCACATGTACTACCCGGACGGCAAGGCGCAGTATTACTACGCATTCCAGTATGGCCAGCGCCAGGAAGGCTATTCGAACTACCCGAACGGCAAGCGCAAGGACGAACTGCTGGTCGACCGCACCGCCGACACCTCCGTCTTCAACGCGTATTACGAAAGCGGCCAGCTCAAATGCACGGAGCCGCGCAGCGGCCACAGCACGCGCACGGTCAACGGACAGTCGATAATCAGCTATGCGTCAGCCGACCGCGATGGCGACAATATCTGCTACCACCCGAACGGCAAGGTAGCCAGCATCTACACCTTCCGCAAACGCGTGCTCGTGGAGTGCGGCAAGCGCTACGATGACACGGGCAAGCAGACGTTCCCGGGGCCGGAAGGTTGCCCTCCCCCCAGGCAAGTGACCTACCCCATCGGACTGTGACAATCATGCAAACAAGACCGCCGCAGTGCATCCAGAACCCCGGGCACATCGACGCCGGGGCGATCCGCGCCGCCATCGCGAGCGGCCAGCAGGTGCTGGTACAGTTCAATACCCTGGCCGAGCCGGAGCCGCTGCTGGCCGACCTCGATGCCCTGGCCGCCACCTGCGGCACGGCGCTGACCATCCGCATCTACGGTTACGACCCGAGGGTGTTCGATGCCCGCATCCTGCGCGCGCTGCCGCATGTGGCCAGCCTGTCCATCGATTGCCACCGGCAAGCCATCCATCTGGAAGCCCTGGGAGAGCTGCGCCACCTGAAGCGCCTGAGCCTGGGCGTGTACGAGCTGGCGCAAGACGACATCCTGCAGCTGGATAATTTGCGCGGCCTCGAATACCTGAGCCTGGGCGAGTCGGCCAGCAACAATATCGACCTGGCGCCCCTGCGCCACTATGCGCACCTGGCCAGCCTGGTCGTCGAGGGCCACAACCAGCACATCGACACCCTGGCCAGCCTGCCGGTGCTGCACGACCTGTCGCTGTACCGCATCAAGAACAAGGTAGCACTGGATTTCATATCGGCGATGGCCCGCCTGGACCGGCTGCTGTTGCAGCTGGGTGGCCGCGAATCGCTCGCGCTCATCGAAGCGCCAAGGCTAAAGAAGCTGGAAGTGATACGCGTGCGTGGCCTGGAAACGCTGGGCGATATCGGCCGCTTTCCCCTGCTGCAGGCGCTATGGGTGGAAGACCAGATCAAGCTGCGGCAGATCGCGCTGGGGCCCAACCCCATGCTCGAACGCCTGGACCTGCACACCTGCAAGACGCTCGACAGCCTGCCCGGCCTGGCCGCCCTGCCCGCCCTGCGCCAGCTGTCGGCATCAGAAACCATGCTCGACATCGACGCGCTGCTGGCGCATGGCTTGCCCGCGTCCCTGACGCATGCGCGCCTGCGCACCGGCAGGAAAACACGCGACGACGCCATCGCCGCGCAGCTGGCGCAACTGGGCTACGACAGCGCGCGCAGGATAGACCTAGCGGACCTGGCGGCCGGCCACCAGCTTGCGCTGCCATAGCGCCACGTCGATCATCACGCCGTCCACGCCCGTGTTGCGGATGTAGACGCGGTAGCTGCCCTGCCCCATGTCGCCATCGAGGTAGGCCGTGCGCTCATTGCGCTGCAGCCTGGCGCCCTTGGCCAGCTGGCGGTAGCGCTCGACCACCGTGTCGAAACTGGCGTAGCTGCGCAACGCCACTTCCAGGTCGCGCGGCGGGCGGCCTTCGGCATGGTCCAGCACATTGTTCTGTTTCTTGCCCTTCAGCGTGAGCGGATAGGCAAACACGCCGGCGCCGGCCGACGTCAGCACCGTGGATTTATCTAGCAGCAGCGGCAAGAGCGCCGGTGGATAGGCGGGCGGCAGCTGGGCGCGGTTCCAGCCCGGCAGGGCCGGCTGCGCCAGCACATACTCGACGCTGGCGATCTTCTGCCCATCGGCGCCCGCTTCCTTGTCGCCCGCGATCAACGCCAGCATGGGCGGCAATTGCCGGGCCCAGGCCAGCAAGGGTGCCGCATCCCCGACCAGCATGCCCTTGCGGTGGAACACCGTCAGCACCGTATTCGGATCAGGATTGCAAACTTTCTCCAGCGGCTGCCCCTCCAGGCGGCACTGCCCGTTGACCAGGCCAAAGGCGATGATGGCGCCGCGCTTGTCGAGCAGCATGGCGCCGCGTTCGCGGCCCTGCTTGCGGTCATTCATCGACGCCAGCAACTGGCGGCCATCGGCCAGCACGGTGCGCGTGGCGTCGCGTTTTTCGCTGATCGCTTCTAGCGCCTGCGCCAGCAGCAGTTCATCGTCTTCCGTGTAGCTGCCGCGCGCGTAACCGAAGAAATCGAACAGGGCTGCGCGCACTTGCGGGGCTTCGCTCAGGCGCGGCAAGGGGCCGCCGGCCAGCAACGAGGACAGGCTTTTGCCGGCCGGCGCCGAGGGCGCCGCCGTGGCACGGGCAGGCTGGGAAAGGACGCAGGCCGCTGCCAGCAAGGCGCCACCCAGGGTGCGGTAATTCGAAAAAATGATATGCATGATTCTGTCTGTCGGTGATTTGACCGCGATTCCGGCCACGCATGGCGCGCTGGCGATTCTAGCATGGCGCCAGCGCCCATGCGGTGCGGCTGGCGGACGGCATGTGTGCCGGCGCGGCTGTTATGATGCGCGCAATGACGACACCAACCCACGCCTCGCCCCTGCTTGTCCTCCTGCCCGGCATGGATGGCACGGCCCTGCTATTCCACCGTTTTGACGCCGCCTTGCGAGCGCAAACCACCATCGAGACCCAGGCCATCGCCTATCCGGCCGCGCCACTCGAATACACGGCGCTGGAAGCGTTCGTGCGCGAGCGCTTGCCGCAGGACCGCCCCTTCATCGTGCTGGCTGAATCGTTTTCGGGACCGCTGGGGGCAGCTTTGCGCGCCAATCCGCCGCCCGGCATGCGCGCCCTGATCCTGTGCTGTTCCTTCGTGCGTAATCCGCACCCGATGCTGGCGCCGCTGCGCCACCTGCTCGGCCTCGTCCCCTTTGGCGCGCTGCCCGGCTTCGCCCTGCGCCAGGCTCTGCTGGCGCCCCGCTCCACGCCGCAACTGCAGGCGGACCTGGCAACGGCGCTGGCGCAAGTGCCGCCCAGCGTGCTGCGCCAGCGCCTGCGCGCCGTGCTGGAAACAGACGCCTCGCGCAGCTTCGCGCGCGGTAGCCTGCCCGTGCTGTATCTGCGCGCCCGCCACGACCGCCTGGTGCCGCCGGCGAACGCCCTGCAGATACTGCGCCAGGCGCCAGGCACGCAACTGGTCGACATCGCCGCGCCGCACATGCTGCTGCAGGCGGCGCCGGAAGCGGCAGCCGAGGCCGTCGCCGCCTTTCTCGCGGGCCTGTCAGACCCGCAGGCGCTCGGCTAGGCGCGCGCTGGCCAGCACGGCCAGCCAGCTCAAGGCGCCCGACAGCGCGCTGAAGTAAATCGCCCGCAGCGGATGCTGGGGCAGCAGATAGGCGAGGACGGCCGCGCCCAGCAAGGCGCACAGCACGGGCTTCCACTGGCCAGGCGGCAGCAGCGCCAGCAGCAAATTCGTGGCCGCATACACATAAAACACCAGCAGCAGGGCCAGGCCGCCGGCCACGCCGCGCGAGCCAAGGCTGCCGAACAGCTGCGTGTACAGGTAAAAACCCAGCCAGCTCAACACAATAAACAGCAGGCAGCCCAGCGCATGCGCACCCAGGCCCGCCATCAAGCGTATTTTCATGCGGCTCCTTAAAGAAAAAGCCAGCCCTTTCACGTAGAAAGGGCTGGCTTGATTACGTCGACAGCAAGGTGTTTACTTCGCCGAATTGAGCAGCAATTCGTTGAGGCGTTTCACAAAACTGGCAGGGTCGGCCAGCGAGCCGCCTTCGGCCAGCATGGCCTGGTCGAACAGGATGTTGGCCCAGTCGCCGAACTTGCCGCCTTGCGCATCTTCATATTTCAGGCGCGTCACCAGCGGGTGGTTCGGGTTAATTTCCAGAATCGGCTTCGATTCCGGCGCGCTCTGGCCTGCCGCCTTCAGCATGCGCAGCAGGTTGCCCGACAATTCGTTTTCATCGGCCACCAGGCAGGCTGGCGAATCGGTCAGGCGGAACGTGACGCGCACGTCCTTGGCCTTGTCGGCCAGCACGCTCTTCATCTTGCCCACCAGGTCGGCGTACGAAGTTTCCGTTTCTTCGTGCTCTTTCTTTTCCGCTTCATCTTCCAGCGCGCCCAGGTCCAGGCCACCTTTTGCGACGGAGACCAGTTCCTTGCCTTCGGAATCCTGGATGAACGACAGCATCCATTCGTCGACACGGTCCGTCAGCAGCAGCACTTCGACGCCCTTCTTGCGGAAGATTTCCAGGTGCGGGCTGTTCTTGGCGGCGGCGTAGTTGTCGGCCGTGACGTAATAAATCTTGTCCTGGCCTTCCTTCATGCGCGCCACGTAGTCGGCGAACGAGGTGATTTGCTCATCGCTGTCGTTGGCTGTGGAGGAAAAACGCAGCAGCTTGGCCAGACGTTCCTTGTTGGCCGCGTCTTCGCCGATGCCTTCTTTCAGCACCTGGCCGAATTCCTTCCAGAAGACGGCGTACTTGTCTTTCTTGTCCTGCTCGTCCGCGTTCGCCAGTTCTTCCAGCATGCCCAGCACGCGCTTGGTCGAGCCTTCGCGGATCACCTTGACGTCGCGCGATTCCTGCAGGATTTCACGCGACACGTTCAGCGGCAGGTCGGCCGAGTCGATCACCCCGCGCACGAAACGCAGGTAGGTCGGCATCAGTTGCTCGGCATCGTCCATGATGAAGACGCGCTTGACGTACAGCTTGATGCCGCCGCGCTTGTTGCGGTCCCACATGTCAAACGGCGCCTTGGCCGGGATGTACAGCAGTTGCGTGTATTCGCTGCGGCCTTCCACGCGGTTATGCGTGTGGCTCAAAGGCGACTGGAAGTCGTGCGACACGTGCTTGTAGAATTCGTCGTACTGTTCCGGCGTAATGTCGGCCCTGTTGCGGGCCCACAGGGCGCTGGCCTGATTGACGGTTTCGAACTCGTCTTTCAGGACGGTTTCTTTTTTCTCGTCGTCCCACTCTTCCTTCTGCATCACGATCGGCAGCGAGATATGGTCCGAGTATTTGCGGATGATGGACTTGATCTTCCAGCTCGACAGCAATTCGTCCTCGCCTTCGCGCAGGTGCAGGATGATGTCCGTGCCGCGCGACGGCTTGTCGATCGATTCGATGCTGTAATCGCCTTCGCCGGCCGATTCCCAGCGCACGCCCTCGGAGGCGTCCACGCCGGCGCGGCGCGTTTCGACGGTGATCTTGTCGGCGACGATGAAGCCCGAATAGAAGCCCACGCCGAACTGGCCGATCAGGGCCGCGTCCTGCTGCTGGTCGCCCGACAGCTTGCCGAAGAATTCCTTGGTGCCCGACTTGGCGATGGTGCCCAGGTGCGAGATCGCCTCGTCACGGGTCATGCCGATGCCGTTGTCGGAAATGGTGATGGTGCGCGCATCCTTGTCGAAGCTGACCTTGATCTTCAATTCGTGATCGTTGCCGTACAGGGCGTCGTTATCGATCGCTTCGAAGCGCAATTTGTCGGCCGCGTCGGACGCGTTCGAGATCAATTCGCGCAGGAAGATTTCCTTGTTCGAGTACAGGGAATGGATCATCAGGTGCAGCATTTGCTTCACTTCGGTCTGAAAACCCAGGGTTTGCTTTTCGGAGACAGCCATTTTTACCTCATAGTCTTGTGGATGGGACGGATGCTACGGAGTTGGGGATGGTACAAGCGATTTCAAGAGCCCCGCTCGAATGTCCTGCAATGTCCTGTTTAGCCCAGTGCGCGGGCGAAAAATGCCCAGATGCGCTCGTCCTGCACCGTGGCCAGGTTCAGGCGCATGCGGGTCGACGGCAGCTGGCGCGGCGAAAACAGGCTGCCCGGCGCCAGCACCAGCCCCTCGGCCAGCGCCTTCTCGGCCAGCAGATTCGTGTCGCAACCCGCGTCCGCCCACACGAACATGCCGGCCGGCGCAGGATCGAAGCGCAAGCCCGCCTGTTCGACCTTGCGGTAGGTGCCCTCGCGCACCTTGTCGAGCCGCGTGCGCAGGCGCTCCGCATGCTTGCGGTACAACCCCTGCGAGAGGATTTTATACACCACGCGTTCGCCGATGTCGCTGGTGGTGAGGGTGGCCAGCATCTTGCGGTCGGCCAGGCGCTGCGCCCGCTCCTTTGCGGTGGCGATGAAGCCCACGCGCAAGTTCGCGGCCAGGCTCTTGGAAAAGCCGCCCAGATAGATTACGCGGCGCAGCTGGTCCAGCGCGGCCAGGCGCGTGGCCGGCTGCACCGCGCCGCCCGGATGCATGTCGCAATAAATGTCATCCTCGACGATCAGGAAATCGTGCTGTTCAGCCAGGCGCAGCACCTGGAACGCCTTGGCCGCCGACAACGACGTCGAACTGGGGTTATGCAGCACCGAGTTGATCACGTACAGCTTGGGACGGTGCAAGGCCGCCAGCTCGGCCAGCACGGCGATATCGGGGCCGTCATTCAAGCGCGGGATGCCGATGACGTGCATGCCCATGGCGGCAAAGGCGCCAAACATCAGCCAGTACGCGGGATCGTCGACGAAAATGGTCTCGCCGGGACGGGCAAACTCGCGCGCCACCAGGTCCAGCGCCTGCATCACGCCCACCGTGGTGACGATCTGCTCGGGCGGACAGGCGATTTCCAGCCCCGCCAGCTTCAGTTGCAACTGCTGGCGCAGCGGCAGAAAACCCTGCGGCGCGCCATAGCCCAGCAGCAAACTACCAGGCTGACGGCTGACGTCGCGCAAGGCGCGCGCCACCAGGTCGCCGTCGAGCCACTCGGCGGGCAGCATGCCGGTGCCGGGTGCGGGGATGGCCGGCGTCTGGCGGAACATGTTACGGATCAGCCACACCACATCCATGGTCTGCGCCGCCGCGTCCTGCGCGCCAGCGGACGGCGCCGGTGTGTTCAGGGATGCGCGCTCGCGCACGAAAAAGCCGGCGCCGCGCCGCGACTCGAGGTAGCCGCGCGCCACCAGCTTGTCGTAGCTGGCCACCACCGTGGCGCACGACACGCTCAAGCTGGCGGCGCACTGGCGGATCGAAGGCATGCGCGCGCCGCCGCGCAGCAGCTTGTCATCGATGCGCGCCGCCAGCGAGCGCGTGATCTGGTCGATCAGGGTTTCGCCCGAGGCGCGCGACAGCAAAGGAATTGTATTGCTCATATGACCAGGACAGTATGTGAAATTATGCGTGGAAGTGTATTTGTACTGTACTGCTATTCACGCCTAGCATAGCAGCATGGATCACACAAATCCATGCCTTTCCCTTACCGCATGCACCAGGAAACCCATGTCTTCACACACGAGCACCGCCACTTCTACTACCCACCCGCCCCGTCTCAGCGATGACCACAAGGGGTTGTTGCTGGGCTTGATCGCCGTCGCCCTCTTCAGCCTGACCCTGCCCTTCACGCGCATGGCCGTGGCCGAACTCGATCCTACCTTTGTCGCCCTGGGCCGCGCCCTCGTGGCCGCCTGTCTGGCCGGTCTGTGGCTATGGCCGCAGCGTGCGCCAATGCCGCGCCGCGAACAGTGGCTGCCGCTGGCGTTCGTCTCGCTGGGCTGCGTGCTGGGCTTTCCCTGGCTGACGTCGATCGCCATGCGCAGCCTGCCCGCCTCGCACGGCGCCGTGCTGGTGGGCATCCTGCCGCTGGCCACCGCCGTGTTTGCCGTGCTGCGCGGCAAGGAACGCCCTTCCCTGGGATTCTGGCTGATGGCCCTGCTCGGCACGGCGCTGGTGGTGGTGTTCGCGCTGCGCCAGGGCGGCGGCAGCTTCCACTTGGCCGACTGGCTGATGTTTGCCGCCGTGCTGCTGGCTGCACTCGGTTATGCAGAGGGCGGACGCCTGGCGCACGCCATGCCCGGACAGCACGTAATTTCCTGGGCGCTGCTGCTGGCCGCGCCCTTCGCGCTGCCTGTGGTGTTGTGGAACGCCTGGCCGCAACGCGCGCTGATGGCGCAGGCCAGCGGCGCGGCCTGGCTGGGCTTTGCCTACATCTCCGTGTTTTCCATGTTTATCGGCTTCTTTTTCTGGTACCGGGGCATGGCGCTGGGCGGCGTGGCCCGCGTGGGACAGACGCAGCTGCTGCAGCCTTTCCTCACGCTGGTGGGCGCGGCGGTGCTGCTGAACGAGCCATTGACGGGCGTAAGCCTGCTGTTTGCCGGTGCCGTGATCGCCGTGGTGGCCATCGGACGCAAGCTGAAGTAAAGTGCCTTGACGCCCATTTGCAACGCCCTTGCGCGTGTGGATGGGCACAGCGGCGTGCAAGCCGTACAATACCGCAGCACCATGGCGACGCCTATCCGGCGCCGCTTGCGCACGCACCGCCACAAGCGGGCCAACAAATCCAGCCGGCGCAGCTCGGCATCTTCTGTGAGACTCGTATGAAAATTGAAAATCCGAATCCGATCCAATGGCGCTTTGCCGAACGCGCGGAACAGCTGCAAAGCTCGTTCATCCGCGAAATTCTGAAGATCACGCAGCGTCCCGAGATCATCTCGTTTGCCGGCGGCCTGCCCTCGCCCGCCACCTTCCCCGTGGAAGAAATGAAGACCGCCTTCGACAAAGTCCTGTCGAACAATGGCAAGGTGGCCCTGCAATACGGCCCGACCGACGGCTACCTGCCGCTGCGCCAGTGGATCGCCGACTCCTTATCCAGCAATGGCAGCACCATCCTGCCGGAACAAGTGCTGATGACGTCCGGCTCGCAGCAGGCGCTGGACCTGCTGGGCAAGGTGCTGATCGACGAAGGTAGCAAGGTATTGGTGGAAACCCCCAGCTACCTGGGCGCGCTGCAGGCGTTTTCCGTCTACCGTCCCGAATTCGTTTCCGTCGACACCGATGACGAAGGCCTGGTGCCGTCGTCGATCGACCCCGTCGCCGATGGCGCGCGCCTCCTGTACGCGCTACCGAACTTCCAGAACCCGACGGGCCGCAGCCTGTCCGTGGCGCGCCGCGTGGAACTGGTGGAAACCTGCGCCCGCCACGGCCTGCCGCTGATCGAGGATGATCCGTACGGCGCCCTGAGCTACAGCGGCGAGCCATATCCGAAGATGATCAACATGAATCCGGATGGCGTCATCTACATGGGTTCATTCTCCAAGGTGCTCACGCCCGGCATCCGCCTCGGCTACGTGGTGGCGCCGATGCCGCTGGTGCGCCGCCTGGAATTGGCCAAGCAGGCGGCCGACCTGCACACGTCGCAATTGACGCAGATGGTCGTGCATGAAGTGATCAAGGATGGCTTCCTGGACCGGCACATCCCCAGCATCCGCAGCCTGTACGGCAACCAGTGCCAGGCCATGCTGTCGGCGCTGGAAGAACACTTCCCGGCCGGCGTCACCTGGACGAAGCCTGAAGGCGGCATGTTCATCTGGGTCACCCTGCCGAAACACATCGACGCCATGAAATTGCTCGATGAAGCCATCGCCAACAAGGTCGCCTTCGTGCCGGGCGCACCGTTCTACGCGAACACGCCGGAAACGCACACCTTGCGCCTGTCATTCGTGACGGTGCCGCCGGAACGCATCCGCGAGGGCATCGCCATCCTGGGCAAACTGATCGCCGCAAAAATGTAACTCGTTTCTTCACGCCCCGCTACTGCGGGGCGTGTCACTGCTGCCCACGGTGTCAGGGGGCACGCATCTTTTCCGCCAAAAACTGCCTTCATGATGGCAACTGCGTGTATTTATTCATAAAAATATTAAAATAACAATATTTTACCGCCTCGTGCAACATCGATTTTTCCACCCAAAAAATTAGCAAGGCGGTATGATTTGACCGCTGTATCCGATTTGAATGCAGTCAGCATCACTTAAAGTACAGCAAACGCTGGCATCGCAAAGTACATCGAGAAGGCCGGAAGCAATGAGTTCAGGCAGTGTGGAGCATTCCCAGCGGCGCGACGCCGCTATTTTGATTGTCGACGATGCGCCGGCCAACCTTGAGCTGCTGCGCAAGCTGATGAGCGAGCAAGGTTATCAAACCTATGTCGCCACGTCCGGCGAGCGGGCGCTGGCGATCGCCCAGCGCGCCCATCCCGACCTGATCCTGCTCGACGTGCTGATGCCGGACATGGACGGCATCGAAACGTGCCGCCGCCTCAAGCAGCATCCGCTGACGCAGCGCATTCCCGTCATCTTCATGAGCGCCAAGACGGAAACGGAAGACGTGGTGGCCGGCTTCGACTGCGGCGCCGTCGACTACATCAGCAAACCGCTACGCATGGCTGAAGTGTGCGCGCGCGTGCGCGCCCAGCTGCAAATCCGCAGCAACAATGAAACCCAGCAGGAACAGGCCGAGCGCCTGCGCACCATCGTCAACAACATGGCCGAGGGCTTGCTGATCATCGAAGCCGATGGCCGCATCCAGTACACCAACCCGGCCTGCGACCAGTACCTGGGCTACCGCGAAAACGAACTGGCGGGGCGCTCCATCGGCGAGTTGCTCAGCCCCCTGGTAACGCAGGAATATCTCGATTACTTCGCCATGTACGCAGCCAATCCCGAAAAGGCGCACAAGCACGGCACGCGCGAAGTGGCGATCCGCCACCGCAGCGGCGAGGCGCTGTGCATGGACCTGACCCTGACGCCGATGTATCTGCGCCAGCCCCTGTATATCGGCCTGCTGCACGACATCACGCACCACAAGCAGTCGGAAGACGCCTTGCAGCGCGCCGCCTATCTCGACCCGCTGACAAAAATCGCCAACCGCCGGCATTTCGACAGCTTCCTGGAAAAGGAATGGCAGCGCGCCGTGCGCGGCGGCGGCACCCTGTCGCTGGTGGTGCTCGACGTCGACCACTTCAAGCTGTACAACGATAGCCTGGGCCACCCGGCAGGTGACAGCTGCCTGCAGCAGGTGGCGCAAGCGATCGCCTCGCACGCTGCCCGCCCGGGCGACCTGGCGGCCCGCTACGGCGGCGAGGAATTCGTCCTGCTGTTCGCCGACACGGATGCCGAAAGCGCCCTGCACCTGGCCGAAACCATCCGCGCACATATCGAGGCACTGCAACTGCCGCACCCTCGCTCCGCCACTTCGCCATGGATCACCGTCAGCATCGGCGTGGCGACCATCCACCCGCACCAGCTGGACGACCGCAAGGTGCTGTTCGTCGCCGCCGACCGCGCCCTGTACGTGGCCAAGGAAGGGGGCCGCAACCAGGTGCGCGTCACGCAGTCGGGCGGCACGGCCTGGGACACGGTCAAGGCGCTCGTACTGCGCTAGCCGGTCACCTTTCAGGATAGCCGGTGATCTCGGCGATCTCGCGGTACAGGGGCTGCAGCCGCGCATACATCTTGCGGTACACGCGCCGATACAGCTGTTCGTAGATTTTGCGGTGCTCGGGATGCGGCTGGAAGACCTTGCCCCTGCGCGTCATCGCTTGCACAGCGGCGGGAAAGTCCGCATGCCAGCCCAGGCCCACGCTAGCGGCAATGGCCGCGCCCAGACCAGAGCTTTCATACACGTGGGCGCGCGCGGCGGGCAAACCGAAAATGTCGGCCGTCAGCTGCATCGCCGCGTCGCTCTGCGAACCGCCGCCCGCGATGCGCAGCTCCGTGATGGCGATGCCGCTGCGCTGCTCGATGCGCTCCTTGCCTTCGCGCAGCGCATACGCGAGACCTTCCAGGATGGCGCGATAGATGTGCGCACGCGTGTGCACGTCACCAAAGCCGATCATGGCGCCCTTCGCTTCCGGGCCCGGCACCTTGATGCCGGGACTCCAGTACGGCTGCAGCATCAGCCCCATGGAACCGGGCGGCACGGCCTCGACCAGGCGGTCGAACAGCGCTTCGGCGGACAAGCCCGTGCCATCTTCGGTGGCGGCCGCCCGTTCGCGGTCGCCGAACTGCTCCTTGAACCAGTTGACCATCCAGTAGCCGCGGAAAATCTGCACCTCCGTGCTGTAGGCGCCCGGCATGGCGGCCGGATACGGCGGAATGAAGCGCGTCACTTCCACATACTTGCGGTTGGTCGTATTAATGGTGGCCGTAGTGCCGTAGCTCAGGCACGCCACGTGCGGTTCGACGCAGCCGGCGCCCAGCACCTCGCACGCCTTGTCGGCGGCCGCCGCCAGCAGCGGCGTGCCTTCCAGGATACCCGTCGCTGCCGCCGCTGCCGCCGTGATGACGCCCATGCGCGTGCCCGGGGTCACCAGCTCGGGTAGCATCGAGCGTTGAATCGCCAGCGCCTGCCACTTCCAGTCGAAGCGCCCGGCCCAGGCGTGGCGCTTGTAATCGAACGGGATGTACGCCACTTGCGATCCCGTCGAATCGGCGTAGCGTCCGCAGAGGCGGTGATTCAAAAAACCCGACAGCAGCAGGAATTTGTGCGTGCGGCGCCAGATGTCGGGCTGGTGTGCGCTGATCCAGTTGATCTCGGCCTCGCGGCGGAAATACGTAATCGTGCCATCGAGACGCGTGGCGCGGAAAGCGGCGCGCCACCATGGCGCCAGTGGCGGAATGTCGCGCGTGCTGCGCTGGTCCAGCCAGGTGATGGCAGGGCGCAAGGGTACGCCATGTTCATCCACGTTGACGACCGTACCGCGCTGCGTCGTCACGGCCACGCCGGCCACCGAGGATTTATTGATGTCCGTGCCGCGCCACAGCTGCTGGCACGCTTCGCACACGGCTTGCCAGTAACCGTCGGCGTCATGCTCGGCCCAGCCGGGGTGCTCGGAGTAATACGGCTCCAGGAACACTTGCGCCTTGGCCGCCAACGTCCCCTCACGGTCGAACAGCAGTGCGCGCACGCTTTGCGTGCCATTGTCGATGGCAAGAATGTACGGCCCCTGGCCCGATACGCTCGCCATGGCCTCAGCCCAGGCTGGCCAGCGCGGCGCGCAGCGCCTGCAGCAGCGCCTGCGGATCCTTGTCCGGCTGGGCGCTGAAGACGGGCGCTTCCCAGTCCTGCCCGCGCACTGCCACCACGCGCAAGCGTCCCCCTTCGTTCCAGGCCGGATACCAGCCCACGTCGACGATGTCGCCATTCGCGCAGGTGATTTGCAGCAGGTCTTCGCCCAGGTCGTCGACGAGGACGTCCACGCTCAGGCGCAAGTCCAGCGGCGACAGGCTATCGTAGGTGATGCGGGCGTCGCCCAGCGCCAGGGGCTGGCCAAACAGGGTGGTCTCGATGATGTTCTCCTCTTGTTTATTTTTTTATGGTTTTTCAATCGCCCTGCGGCACGCTGTAATGGCGGCGCCACAGGGCCAGGTAGCGCGCCTGTTCTCCATCCCAGCGCGCATCGTCCCAGCCCATTTCATCCTGGCAGATGGCGCGCAGGCGCGGCATGATAGCAAGCGCGCCGCCGGCCAGCTGCAAACCGAGGCGCGTGCGCCGCAGCAGCAGGTCGTCCAGGTGCTGCACGTCCTCGTTGCGCGCGCCCCAGCGCAGCTGCGCCCACAGGGTCTGCGTGCCGGGAATCTGCTCCAGTTCGCCGTCCTGCGCCGCATCGCACAGCGCTTGCGCGGCCGCGCCATGACGGCCCAGCAGGCGTGCGCGCTGTTCCCCATCGAGCGCCAAGGCCTTGCCCGACAAGGGCGATGTGGCGTCGAAAATCGGCAAGGGACGCAGATCCGCCTGCCATCCCGGCAGCAGCGGTGCGGCGCGGCGCAATGCGTCGAGGGCGATCACGCGAAACGTCGTCAGCTTGCCGCCCGCCACCGTCAGCAAGCCGTTTTCCAGCCATAGCGCATGTTCGCGCGCTTCCTTCGACGGGTCAAGCTGGCCGCTGCCGATCACGGGACGCACGCCGGCAAACGTGGCCAGCACATCGTCGTCGCCCAGCGCCAGCTGCGGGAACTGCCAGCGCAGCGCCGCCAGCAGATAATCGAATTCGCCGCGCGTGATGGCCGGTTCCAGGTCCAGGCTGGCGCCGTGGTCGACGTCGGTGGTGCCTACCAGGGTCACGCCCTCCCACGGATACGCAAACACGGGGCGGCCATCGCGCGGGTGCATCAGGCTGACGGCTTGCGCCAGCGGCAAGCGCCAGGCAGGCAGCAGCAGATGGCTGCCGCGCAGGGGCCGCAGCTTCGGCTTTTCTCCCACCTGGCCGCGCAAGCCGTCGGCCCAGGCGCCCGTGGCGCTGATCACCAGGCGCGCGCGCACGGTCGACACCATGCCATCGAGCGCATCGTTCAACGTAGCGCCAGCGACCTTGTCACCTTCACGCAGCAAGGACGCCACGCCCAGGTAATTGACGGCCACGCCGCCATGGCGGCGCGCCTCCTGCAGCACGCGCAACACCAGGCGCGCATCGTCCGTCTTGGCGTCCTGGTACAACATGCCACCCTGCAGGTCTTCACGCCGGATGTGCGGCGCCAGCATGGCAAAGTCAGCCGCATCGACATAGCGGCGCGCGCGCCGGCCCGCCATCACGTCGTAAATGGCCAGGCCCAGCATGAACTGGCGCCGGCCCGGCTTCCTGCCCGTGTAGTCGCCAAAGGCGAAGCCCTGCGGCTCGACCAGCCCGGCCGCATCCGTCAGCAAGGCTTGCCGCTCATGCACCGACTCGCGCGTCATCGCGAACTGTCCCTGTTTGAGGTAGCGCAAGCCGCCGTGCACCAGCTTCGAGGAGCGGCTCGACGTACCCCAGGCAAAATCGCGCTGCTCCACCAGCAACGCCTTCAAGCCGCGCCGCGATGCCTCCAGCAAAATGCCGGCGCCCGTGATGCCGCCGCCGACGATCAGCACATCCCAGTCTCGCGCCAGGAGGCCAGGCAGCTCCTCCCGGTTCACAATGGGCCTCCGGCGTCAGGCAGCAGTTTGCCGGGGTTCATCATGCCCTGCGGATCGAACTGGCGCAGCAGCGCGCGCATGGCGGCGATGCCCAGCTCTCCCTTTTCCGCCGCCAGCCACGGCGCATGGTCCGTGCCCACACCATGCTGGTGGCTGATGGTGCCGCCGTTGGCGACGATGGCGGCGCAGGCCGCGTCTTTCAAGGTACGCCAGCGCGCCATGTTTTCTTCATACGTGGGTGCCAGCCGATAGACGTACGTGGTGTAGACGCTGGCGCCCTGCGCGTACACGTGCGACAAATGCGTGTACGCATGCACCTGCTCGCCGTGCTGCGCCAGCGCTTTGGTGCCCGCCTGCTCCAGCGCCGCCATCATGGGCGCCACGCGCGGCCAGTCGACGGCCGTTTCCACCGTGTCGATGACGTAACCGTGTTCCCAGGCGCCGTTGCGCAGGTACACATTGCGAAAACGCCCCTGCTTCCACTTCTCGCCCATGTGGCGTCCCACATGCACGCCCTTGTGCCGGCGCGCCAGCGCCAGGGCGCCGCGCAAGGCCGCGCGCGCCGTTTTTTCTTCTCCGCTGACGCCCAGCATCAGCATGCATTTCCCTTCTGCGCAGCCGCGCAGGGACAGGTAACGCTCCAGCAATCCCACCAGTTTTTTATGCCCGGCCAGGGTCAGCATGGTTTGCGTCTCCAGGGGGTTAGACAGGCGCAGCATGCACAGGGGCAGGCGTGACTGGGCCAACGCCCGCACGGCTGCCTGCGCCTGCTCCCAGCCGGCGAAAAACACGGCGTGGAATGCTTCATAGGGCGGCAGCGGCGAGACGCGCACGGTAGCCTGCGTCAGGATGCCCAGCCGCCCTTCGGAGCCGAGCACCATTTCACGCAGGTCGATGCCGGCCGCCGAGGCGGGAAAGGTGGGGATGCTCAAGGTGCCGACCGGCGTTTCCACTTCGCCGCCCGCGAACAGCTGCTCGATGCGGCCATAGCGCAAGGATTGCTGGCCCGACGAGCGCGTGGCGATCCAGCCGCCCAACGTCGAATATTCGAATGACTGCGGATAGTGGCCCAGGGTATAGCCATGTGCGCGCAGCTGCGCTTCCAGGTCGGGACCATACACGCCCGCGCCGAACGTGGCCAGCTGCGCTTCGCGGTCCAGGTGGCCCAGCGCAGACAAACGCCGGAGGCTGAGCGCCAGCACGGGACGCGGCCCCGCCGCCACCGTCAGGTGCCCGGCCACGCTGGTGCCGCCGCCATGCACGATGACGGCCACGCAGGCCTGGCGCGCATACGCCAGCAGCTGGCGCACCTGCAGCGCGCTGTCGGGAAAGGCCACGCCGTCGGGCACCGCGCCGATGCGGCCATGACGCAGCTTGAACCAGTCCGGCAGGCTTTGACCCAGCGCATGGCGCACGCGCGTGGCAGGCTGGGTGTCGATCAGCGGATGCGGCGCCAGACGCGAGGCTGCTACCTGCGCGCAGGCGTCGTCGAAGGTGGCGTCGACCATGCTGGTGCCGGGCCCCAGGCGCTCGCCCAGGAAGGCCAGCGCCTCGTCACTCAGCGCATACGTGATGCTCTCGTCTCCCCAGCCGTTCCAGCGTTGCATCGACATCCCCTGTGTTGTGGTCAGTTGCGCGCCACGGCGGCTTGCTATACTGTCCTTGCCTTATTTTCTTGCCAGATCAATAGCATATGCCGCCACGAACGAAGGGTATTGGTTTTTCATGACAATCGCATTGTTCCATCATGACAAGTACTGAAAGCCACCACGCGGAAGGCAGGGTCGCCGGCGCCTATCTGCAGCCGCTGCTGGAAGCGGCCGGCGCGCACGGCATCGCAGCAACCACCCTGGCGCAATCGGCCGGCGTGGCGCCGCACAGCCTGGAAGCATCCGCAGCCAGCCTGGCCGCGCGCGACTACGTGCGCCTGCTCGATGCGGGCGCGCAACTGGCGGGCGATGCGCATTTCGGTCTGCACGTGGGACAGCGCGTGCGCATGGGCACCTACAGCGCGTATGGCTTGATACTGCTCAGTTGCAGCAACGTGGGCCAGGCGCTGGAACAGACAGCCCGCTACGAACGGCTGGCGCACGACCTGGGCCGCTCGACCCTGCAGCGCGATGGCGCCGTCGCGCATTACCGCTGGACCAGCAACTATCCGGGCGCCAGCCGGCACCTGGTCGACAGCGTCTTTGCCGGCGTCAAAGTGTGCGGCGACTGGCTGGCGGGCATGCCGCTGCCGCCGGCCCGGCTGGCGTTCAGCCACGATGGCGGCGGCGACTTGCTGCGCCACGCAGCGCACCGCGACGAATACGTGCGCGTGCTGGGCAGCCTGCCCGCCTTTGGCGCGGACGCCAACACGGCCAGCTTCGACGCGCAATTGCTGGACTGGCCCGTGCCGAACGCCGACGTCAGCCTGTATCCCGTGCTGTGCCAGCATGCGGAACAATTGCTGGCGCAACGCCAGGCCGCAGCGCAGACGAGCGGCGGCACCATCGACGCACAAGTGCACGCGGCCATCGTGGCGGGCTTGCGCCAGGGTTCGGCGCGGCTGGCCAGCGTTGCCGCCACCTTGGCCGTGACGCCACGCACCCTGCAGCGCAAGCTGGCCGACGCGGGCACCAGCTACCAGGCCGTGCTGGACCAGACCAGGTACGGCCTGGCACGCGATTATCTGCGCGAGCCGGATCTGTCGCTGGTCGACATCGCCTTCCTGCTGGGCTACCAGGAACAAAGCGCCTTCAACCACGCGTTTCGCACCTGGGCGGGCACCAATCCCGGCGCCTGGCGCTTGCAGGAACTGCAGGCGAAGCAAGCCGGTTTGTAGGCGTGCGCGGGGCGTGCGCGGCCCGTTTTCTGGCTATACTGGCATAGTCAGGTTTTCCAAGATCACTCCAACCCGCAATGCAAAGGATTAATATGCAACTCAAAGACAAAGTCGCACTGATTACCGGCGCCGCCAGTGGTATCGGCAAGGAAATGGCCATTGAATACGCGAAACAGGGCGCCAAGGTAGTCATCGCCGACCTGGCCCTGGAAGCGGCCAGCAAGACGGCCGAGGAAATCAAGCAGTCGGGCGGTCAGGCGTTTGCCGTCGCCATGGATGTCTCCAGCGAAGAACAAGTCGACAAGGGCGTGGCCGATGCTGCCGCCCACTTCGGCGGCATCGATATCCTGATCAGCAATGCGGGCATCCAGATCATCAGCCCCGTCGTCGACTACCCGTTCGATCAATGGAAAAAGATGCTGGCCATTCACATGGACGGCGCCTTCCTCACCACGCGCGCCTGCATGCGCGAAATGATCAAGGCCGGCCGCGGCGGCGCCATCATCTACATGGGTTCCGTGCATTCGCACGAAGGCTCGCCCTTCAAGAGCGCCTACGTGGCCGCCAAACACGGTTTGCTGGGTCTGGCCAAGGTGGTGGCCAAGGAAGGCGCAAAGGACGGCATCCGCGCCAACGTCATCTGCCCCGGCTTCGTGCGCACGCCGCTGGTCGACAAGCAAATCCCCGAACAGGCGGCCCAGCTGAACATCAGCGAAGAAGACGTGATCAAGAAAGTCATGCTGAAAGACACCATCGACGGCGAATTCACCACCACGCAAGACGTGGCGCAAACAGCCGTGTTCCTGGCAGCGTTCCCGTCGAACGCCCTGAGCGGCCAATCCATCGTCGTCAGCCACGGCTGGCATATGCAATAACACCTAGCGTCTCCGGCAGGCGGCGCCGTCCGCCTGCATCACCGCATCTGAAAGTTCCCAATTGCAAGACAACTCTTACCGTCACCCGCGCGCGGGCTGGCCGGGGCGCCTGTTTGCCGCGCTCGCCAATTGCACACGTTTTGCCAAGCTACGCCAGGCGATGATGTCCCGCCTGCCCTTCCTGACCTTGCACAGCGAGGTGCGCGACGTCGTCTATGTGAGCTGGCTGGTGGACGCCGCTGCCGCGCAGCAACTGCTGCCCGCCGGCGTGACCTTGTGGCAGCGCGGCGGCAAGACGCCATTTACCGTGCTGACCTACCGCCACGGGCATTTCGGCCCTGCCCTGCCCGGTCCGTTACGCAAGCTGCTGCCATCGCCCCTGCAAAGCAACTGGCGCTTGTACCTGGAGCACACGCCAGCGGGCGCGCCGGACGTGCCCTGCGTGTACTTTCTGAAAAACATCATGGATAGCCTGCCGCATGCGCTGGGCACGCGGCTGTTCAGCGACATCCTGCCGACCCACCTGGCTGCCGGCATGACGCTGGAAGTCAGCGCCACGCAAGCCCGCTGCGCCATTGCCAGCGGCGCCGGCAGCGCGCCGCCGCTCGATGTGCAGGCGGACATCGCAGCGGAGCATGGCCTTGATGCCGACTGGCAGCAGCTGTTTGGCAACTGGCACGATGCCGTCGCCTTCCTCGCCTGCCAGGATGCGGCCATTGCGCACGTGCCGCGCAACGGCAAGCTGGTCTTCGGCGAAATCGACTTGCCCGTTGATGTGGATCAAGTGCAAGCGCTGACGGCCTTGCGCGCCGACTGCGGCTTGCTGGGACAGCTTCCGCCGGTATCCAGGCCGTTTGCCTTTCTCGTGCCCAAGGTTTCCTTCAAGGCGTTGTCAGAGCGCCTGCTGTAGCGCGGCGACGCTCGGGCGCGCGCAGGGGCGTGGCCGGGCCGCCGCGCCGCCGTTCCAGCTTGAACAGGGCCATCGCCTGCTCCAGCTGCAAGGTCTGGTCTTGCAGCGACGCCGAGGCGGCCGCCGATTCCTCGACCAGCGCCGCGTTCTGCTGCGTCACTTCATCCATCTGCGTGACGGCCATGTTGACCTGGCCGATGCCGTGGCTTTGCTCGCGGGAAGCTGAGGCGATCTCTTCCATGATGCCGTGCACGCCCTGCACGGCGCCCAGCATCTCGGCGCTGCTGGCGCCCGCCTGCTGCGCCAGCTTCGCGCCTGCCTGCACCTGCGTCAAAGACGCCGTGATCAATTGCTTGATTTCCGTGGCCGCTGCCGCGCTGCGATGGGCCAGGCTGCGCACCTCGCCCGCCACGACGGCAAACCCGCGCCCCTGGTCGCCCGCGCGTGCCGCCTCGACAGCCGCATTCAGGGCTAGGATATTCGTCTGGAAGGCGATGCCTTCGATGATGCCCGTAATCTCGCCGATCTTCTTCGATGATGCGTTAATGTCCGCCATCATCGTCACCATCTGGCCGACGATTTCGCCGCCGCGCCCAGCCAGGCCATGCACCTTGCCCGCCATGTCGCTGGCCTGCACGGCGTTGCCGCTGTTTTGCTGCACCGTGGCGGCCAGTTGTTCCATGCTCGACGCCGTCTGCTGCAGGGCCGACGCCTGCGCTTCCGTGCGGCCAGACAAGTCCATATTGCCAGCAGCGATTTCCTGGCTGGCCATGCTGATGCGCAAGAAATTGCCGCGCACGTCGCCGACGATGGAATGCAAGTTCACGCGCAGCTGGCGCAGCGAACGCAACAACTGCCCCATCTCGTCGCGCCGCGTGGTATCGAGTTCAGCCGTCAGGTCGCCGCCCGCCATCACGTCGCACGCCTGGCGTGCACGCTGCAAGGGTTGCAGCACAGCACGGTGCAAACTGTGCCAGAAATACAGGGTCGCACCCAAGGCCAGCACGGACAAGCCCGTCAGCCAGCCGTGGGCCGCCTCCGGCAACACGCCCGCATTCCACGCCAGCTGCAGCAGCAATACCAGGCTCAGCAAGCCCAGATTCCAGCCGATGCGCTTGCCCAGCGGCAGGTCCTGCAAGCTCGCCAGCCTGGCCAGCCAGCTGGTCCGCACGGCCGCGCCCTGGCTGAGGGCGATGCCATCGGCCTGCCCCGCCTTGATGCGCGCGTACAGGGCGGATGCCTGCGCCACCTGCTGGCGCGTCGGTTTGGTGCGCACGGACATGTAGCCGACAGCCACGCCGTCTTCCACCACCGGCGTCACGTTTGCCAGCACCCAGTAATAATCGCCATTCTTGCAGCGGTTTTTCACCATGCCGCTCCACGAGCGCCCTGAGCGGATGGTGGCCCAGAAATCGGCGAATGCTTCGACCGGCATGTCCGGATGGCGCAAAATGTTTTGCGGCGCACCGATCAATTCTTCCGCGCTGTAGCCGCTGACGGCGATGAAATACGGGTTGGCATACGTGATATTGCCTTGCAAGTCGGTAGTCGAGACGATGGTCTCGGTATCGCTCAGCTTGATTTCGGTATCGCTGACGGGAAGATTGAGTCGCATGGTCACATCCTCAGAAGTAGCCCGTACAGTGACGGGTATGCGGACAGGGAACAGCCGCCAGGCAGTAAAGCGTGCACTGCACTGGCAACATTATTTTAATATTTTATTATTAATAAAATATACTTTATTCCAGCCTTGCCAGCGGTCAGGCCACGGCAGGCTCGCCGACCCAGTAACGGTCGATGTCTTGCAAGTGCCACTGGGCCGCGCTTTCCGTGGAAACAATGCGCTCCTGGCAACCTGGAACGGCCCAGGCGCTCGACATACATCCCCAGCACCAGTTCGCTACTCGTTATTTTTTTCAGCACGAGGACTCTCCAGACATTCAACTCGCGGCATTGACTTGCGCATTATCAATATCATACGTCAGAAATAATGATTAAACCAAATATTTACTCAATATGGGAAATATCAACAAATACAGCAATAATCACCAATTCTATCATTTAAATATACTAAATTAATTAATTAATAAATATATCAATTAAAGCATATTGAATTCATTACATTGTCTGCATCCTGCCGATGATGCATGCGTATGCCTGCCAGCGGCCGCATGGACCGCTACACGGGGATGATGTGAGGAAAGAAAGTGCGCCAGCGCCAAGCGCCCCGAAGTGGGGCTGGCGCTATGGGAGGAGGAATGTCAGACTGATGCGCGAGTGACGTGGCGGCCGGCTTAGCGCGGCACGTAGCGCCAGTTGGCGTTTTCCAGCATGAAGGTCAGTTCCGTCTTGATGCCTTCCGGACGGCTCGGCACGCTCAATTCCGTATCGCATACCAGGTAGCCCGTCTTGCGCTTGACATCGCACTCGTTGACGGCCTTGACCTGCATGGTGCTTTGCGCTTCCTGCATTTGCACATCCTTGGCCGCTTCCGGATCGCGCGCCACTTCTTCCTTGGCCCAGGCGCGTATCATCGCTTGCGCCTCGGCCGGAGACGGTCCCGCGAACTTGGCGTCCTTGCGCTCGACGCCGACCCAGGTACCGTTCTCGTTACGCAGCGGCAGCACCATGAAAGCATCGCGCATGCCCCCGCTCATGCCAACCAGGCACACCACTTCGCCCGGCACTTCCTGCGAATCCTGGCAGCCGGTCAAGCTGGTGACCTTGACGGCGATTGGTACCGGCAAAGTCGATTGTATTTTGGCCCGGGTCTTGGCCACGCCCGCCTGCACGGCGGCGTGGATTTGCTCCAGCGTGGGCATGGTAGCGGCATGGGCTGGCAAGGCGGCGAACAGGGCGGCGGCGGTCAGGGCGAGGGAAGTCAGGCGCATGGGTGTCGAGAGTAGTTGTCAAAGGCGGGCAGTCTAGCACTTTGCATAAAAACAGCTGTTTCTGTAAGAAAACATCTGCGCGCCCGACCACTCGACCAACTGGCACTGCCAGCCGGCTAACCGGCGGTCAACTCCCGCAGCAGGCGCGTCTTTGTTGCTATGATGTCGGGCTGCCGGCGGTACAGCCGGCCACGTCAATACCATATCGATAACGTCGCAATATAAAACGGGAGTTTGAATGAGTTTACGTCTGCTGCTCTTGGGAGCATTCAGTGCCGCCATGGCCACCACCGCCGTTGCTGCAGAACCTGCGCTGGCCGCGCCGCGCGGTTTTACCGTGGAAGACATGGTTGCCATGGAGCGCGTGGGTAGTCCTGTGCTGTCGCCGGACGCCACGCGCGTCGTCTATACGGTGCGCAGCACCAATCTGGACAAGAACCGCGGCAACACGCAGCTGTGGATGATCGACCTGCGCGCGCCGAACACGGCGCCGCGCCAGCTCACGCGCGGCGAGTCCAGCGCCAGCGACCCGCAATGGTCGCCAAACGGCGACGCCATCTACTTCCTCTCGGGCCGCTCCGGCTCCTCGCAAGTGTGGCGACTGCCCCTGAACGGCGGCGAAGCGGCCAAGGTCACCGACCTGGCGCTGGATGTCGATACCTACCGTTTGTCGCCGCAGGGCGACCGCCTGGCCTTCAGCATGGGCGTCTTCCTCGATTGCGCGGACCTCGCCTGCACGAAAAAACGCTTGGATGAAAAAGCCAAGAACAAGGCCAGCGGCATGGTCTACGACCAGATGTTCGTGCGCCACTGGGATACCTGGGCCGATGGCCGCCGCAATGCACTGTACTCGGCGCCGATCGACGCCAGCGGCAAGGTCAGCACCGCGCCCGTCAGCCTGAGCGGCACCCTCGATGGCGACGCGCCATCGAAGCCGTTCGGCGACAACAGCGAATACCATTTCAGCCCGGACGGCAAGACCGTGGCCTTCTCCGTGCGTGTGGCCGGCCGCACGGAATCGTGGTCGACCAACTTCGACGTCTACACGATTCCTGCCGCCGGCGGCCAGGCGCCGCGCAATCTCACCGCCGACAATCCGGCCTGGGATGCGAAAGCCACCTACTCGCCCGATGGCCGCACCCTGGCCTATGTCGCCATGACCAAGCCGGGTTTTGAGGCGGACCGCTTCCACCTGGTCTTGATGGATGTCGCCACCGGCAAGAAGCGCACTCTGGCCGACGACTGGGACCGCTCCGTGGCCGACTTCCGCTGGACGCCGGACAGCAAGGCTTTCCTCGTCGCTGCCGATGACGTGGGCCAGCACCGCTTGTTCCACATCGACGCGGCCAGCGGCAAGGTCGCTGCGTTGACGGGCAAAGGCGCCGTGGGCGACTTCGACGTGCGCGGCAATACCATCGTGCTGGCACAAGCCAACCTGGCCTCGGGCGCGCAACTGTACACGCGGAAACTCGACGCGAAGTCGGAAAACGCACCGATGGTCCAGCTGACGAAGCAGAATGCGGCAGCCCTGGCCGACGTGCGCTTCGGCGAATATGAACAGTTCTCGTTCACGGGCGCGAATGGCGACACCGTCTACGGTCACGTCATGAAGCCATGGAATGCCAAGGCGGGCGAAAAGTATCCCGTCGCTTTCCTCGTGCACGGCGGCCCGCAAGGCAGCTTTGGCAACAGCTGGAGCTACCGCTGGAATCCGCAAGTGTATGCGGGCGCCGGTTACGCCACCGTCTTCATCGACTTCCACGGTTCGACAGGCTATGGCCAGAAGTTCACGGACTCCATCAGCGGCGACTGGGGCGGCAAGCCGCTGGTCGACTTGCAAAAGGGCCTGGAAGCGGCCACCAAGAAATTCCCGTGGTTGGACCGCGAACGCAGCTGCGCGCTGGGCGCGTCGTACGGCGGCTACATGATGAACTGGATCGCCGGTAACTGGCCGGACGGCTTCAAATGCCTGGTCAACCACGATGGCGTGTTCGACAACCGCGGCATGGCTTACGCGACGGAAGAACTGTGGTTCACGGAATGGGAAAACGGCGGCCCGTACTACGACGCGCCAGCCAGACACGAACAGTTCAATCCCGTGAACTTCGTGAAAAACTGGAAGACGCCGATGCTGGTGGTCCAGGGCGACCTGGACTTCCGCATCCCCACCGCGCAAGGCCTGGGCACCTTCACGGCGCTGCAGCGCCAGGGTATCCCGAGCAAGCTGCTGGTCTTCCCTGACGAAAACCACTGGGTACTGAAACCGGCGAACTCGCTGCTGTGGCATCACACGGTTTTGGATTGGTTGAATACCTACACCAAGAAGTAAGCCAAGAAGTAAGCCGGTGAATGTCGGATTACGGCCTTTGGCCTAATCCGACCTACCCTCGATTTCCACAATAAAAAGCCGCGCGGTGCATCCAGCACCGCGCGGCTTTTTGTTTTGTAGGTCGGATTAGCGGCACGCGCGCCGCGTAATCCGACCCTGCACATCACATCAATACGTAGTGAGCGCCTTGGCGAACTTCACGATCCACAAACGGCTTGGGCGCTCACGGTCGTCGCCGCGCGCCACACGGATGGTATTGGCAGCATTGCAGCCGGCCGCGCTGCTGGTGACGATGACGCCGTTGGCGTCGACCGTGCACTTGGTCACGTCGGCATCCGCCACTTCCACGCCATTCGCGTCAAAGACCTTGGTTTTCAGGCCGAAGTCGTTGTCGTTGGCCAGCGCGATGGTGGCGTCGTCGATCAGGGTCAGGCCTTCCGCCTTTTCCGCCGCCCAGCCGATGGCGTTCAAGTCCAGCAGCAGGGTTTTCTTCAGCGGCGTGACGGCCGCCCAGTCGGCGCCATTGACGGCTGCGCCGCCCATGCTGCTTTTTTCCAGGTCCGAGCTCGTCGCATTGAAGGCGGCGGCCGCAATGTCCGTGGCGCCCTTCAATTCGACCAGCATCAGTTTATTGAAGACCTTGCCCGAAGGTGCGGCGCCCTGCTCGATGACGAGGAACTTGCCGCCGCCCAGCGCCACCATGTCGCCCAGCTTGGCATTGCCCGTGCGGCCATCCTGATAGTCGGCGGCATTCAGCGGATACGCATACATCTTGCCGCTGCTGCCCGTCACCGGATCGAATTCGATCCAGCGCGTGAAGCGGGCGAAGCGTTCGACCTGTTCATTCTTCTTCGTCACCGAATAGGGTGCCGTGCCATCGGACAGAGGGCTTTGCAGGAAGGCATACAGCTTGTCGTTACTGGTATCTAAGGTCATGCCTTCCATGCCGCGATTCGCGCGGCGCTTGGAGAACAGCGCCGGCAAGCCCTTGCCCGGCTCGTACTTGGCCTGGATGACGCCCGTGGCAGCATCGATCTTGATGATGAAGGGGCCGTATTCGTCGGAGACCCACAGCGCGTTGCGCTTGGCATCGACGACGATGGCTTCCGAATCGAGGCCGCCCGCGTTGAAGACAGCCTTGCCGGTCGCATCAAACTTCATCGCATCCATGACGGGAATCTCGGCCGAATTGCCCACCGCGCCCACGGGCACGGGCAAGCCCGAGCTGTTGACCGTGGCCGACACCTTGATCGGCGTGCTCGATGCCAGCACGGCGCCGTTCTTGCCCACCGTGATGACGCCGAACGATGGCGTGAAGCTAGGCGACGGGAAGATCTTGCTGCCGATCGTGCCCTTGCCCGATGGATCGGGCACCAGCGGGCCGTCGCCGTTCGGGCCGCGGTCCGTCAAGCCATAGAATTCCAGGTCGCCGGCCGCATTCTTGCCCTTGTAGGCCAGGCCCGAACCGTAAGATGGCAAGAAGCCATTCGGGAATTCGCCCTTGATCTTGGCATTCGCGCCTTCGTACGGCACGTAGAATTTGTCAGCCGCCTGGATCTGGTAGCGCGTCACGGTGACTTTCACTTCGCCGACCGGATTGGCTTGCGTCAGCGCCTCGTTGACGGGCGCGCCCGCCTTCGAGGCGAGGGTGTCTTCGAAATGCTCGCGCACCAGCGCGCGGCGTTCCGCATCGACCGTGCGGCTGGCGAATTTCCCGCCCACCACTGCCAGATGCGCGGCCAGGGCCGTATTGAAAACGGCCGGGGCGCTAGCAAAGTCCAGGGTCTTGCCGGCCAGCGCCGCCTTCACTTCGGCCGTCAGCTTGATGCCGTTCGATGGATCGCTGTCATCGTCCAGCAATTGCAGTGCCAGCAGGCGGTTGACGACCTTGTCGTCCGCCACATTCGTGCTGGCGGCCAGCGCCAGCGGCGTGACGATGGCGCCGCATGGCGCCGAGCCCAGGGCCAGCCCGCCGATGCTGAAGGCGACCGTATCGCCGGGGTTGCACATGAATTCGCCCTTGGCATTGGTGCTGGCCTTGGCCGCGCTGCCAGCCACATAATCGAGGCCTTCCACCGCACCGTCGAGAAACACGCCCGTCTGCGCCACAGGCTTGGAAGGCTCCGCCGGCGCATTGTCGCTGCCGCCACAGGCGGCCAGGGTCAGGCTGGCGGCGATGGCCAACAGGGTCAGTTTCGGGATCGACGTTACGGCAGTATTCATGCATTCCTCGGCTAAGGTGGGATTCAAGCCGAGGAGGATAACTGTTCAAAGTGACAAGCCCATGACAGGCGTCACGGCGGTGGCGTATTCGCAACAGGCCCGCCGATACCGCCAAAGCGGCCATCGGCCTGGCGCCGGAATTCCTTCGGCGTGACGCCCTTCACCTGCAAAAAGCGGCGGTTGAAATTGGCCACGTTCTGGAAACCCACGTCGTAGCAGACGTTCGACACGTATTGATCCGTGTCCATCAGCAGCTGGCACGCCTTGTTGATGCGCAAACGGCTGATGAAATCCGTGAAGCTGTTGCCCGTCGCCTTGCGGAAGAAGCGCGAAAACTTACTCAGCGACATGCCCACCTGCTCGGCCAGCATTTCCGCCGAAATCGGCTCGCGGTAATTGTCCGTAATGTAGTTGAGGACGGAATTGACCTTGGCCAGCGTGGCGTCATCGTCGTACGAACGCAGGGAGGCGCTCGACAACAGGCGGTAGTTGGCCGTGCGCGCCAGTTTGCTCATTAATTGCACGAATTCGGCGAAGCGCTCGGCGCCATGCGTGGCGCGGATGTACGCCAGGTGCTGCTCGGCCTCGTGGCCCATGTCGAAAAACTCCACGCCATAGCTGGAGCGCTCGAGCAGCGGCAGCAGCTCGCGCAGTTCGGGGATGACGCGCGCGGCGCCGGCCAGCGGCGCGTGGGCGAATTGCACGATCATGTCGCGCAGGGCCACGCCGCCTTCCGGCATGACGTTGGAAATCCAGTTGTGCGGCAGGCGCGGGCCCGTCAGCACCAGGTGCCCGGGCGAGAATTCGCCGATATAGTCGCCCACGAACAGGCGTCCGCTGGTGGCGACGATCAGGTGCAGCTCATATTCCTCGTGACAGTGCCAGCGCACGCGCGAGCTGGGATAGCCGTGTTCCAGGTAATTGATGATGCCATCGTAGCTTTCGCGCTCCAGCTCGGGCGCCTTGCGCTCGCTGTCCTTCTGCCATAGGTGTTCCATGCTTGTCTCTCTCAGGCTGTCCCCGCCTGTACCATCGAATGTACCTCAAAAAGCGTCACTCGCCAAAACGGCCCAGCGCCTGCTGGCGAAACTCCTTCGGCGTCATGCCCTTCAATTCCAGGAAGCGCCGGTTGAAATTGGCCACATTGTTAAAACCCGCTTCGTAGCAGATGCTGCTGACATAGCGCTCCGTCTCCATCAGCAGCTGGCAGGCCTTGTTGATGCGCAGGCGGTTGACGAAGTCCGTGAAACTGTTGCCCGTGGCGCTGCGAAAGAAACGCGAAAATGTCCGCTCGGGCATGTCCACCTGCTCGGCCAGCTGTTTCAGCGAAAACTGGCTGCTGTAATTGTGCACGATGAAGTTGATGGCCGAGCTGATGCGCGCCAGCGCCACGTCATCGTCGCTCGACTGCATCGGCACTGTCGACAGCAGCTGGTAATCGCTGGTCTGCGCCAGTTCGCCCAGCAGTGTCAAAAATTCGATGAAGCGCGGCAGGCCGCTGCTGTCGCGGATGCGCCGGAAACGCCGCAGCGACTGTTCGCTGACGCCAAAAAACTCCACGCCGTGCAGGGCGCGCTGCAGCAGCGGGAAAATGTCCTTCAGTTCGGGAATGGCGGCGGCCATCGACGCCAGCGGCGCATGCGAAAACTGGATCACCATGTCACGCAAGGCCAGGCCTCCGGGCGGCGTGTCCAGCGAGACCCAGTTATGCGGCACGCGCGGCCCCGTCAGCACCAAATGACCGGGCGCAAACTGGCCGATGTAGTCGCCGACAAAAACCTTGCCGCTGCTCTCGACGATCAGGTGCAGTTCGTACTCGTCGTGGTAATGCCAGCGCACCAGCGCATTCGGAAAGCCGTGCTCCAGGTAGCGGATGAAGCCAAAACTGCCTTTCGGCTCGAAGCCCGGCGTGGCATCGCGCTGCTGTTCCAGCTCCATCTGCGGCAAGGAAGTTGGCATGGCGCGCCCTCCCCGTCAGGCGACGATCTGTTCCAGCGCCGCGCGCGCGCCCAGCCCATACAGGCTGGCCAGTGCCGCGCCCACCGCCTGCGTGAACGCGGGCGTGTCGGAAAGGTCGCCGAACAGCTCGCGCAGGGACAGCAGCGCCGTGGCGTCCACCCCGCCCTGCAGCGCCAGCACGCGCAGGCGCGCCGCATACGGGTCGTTCAATGGCATCTCGCGCCCCTGCTCATCGTGACCTTCCAGATAGCGAAACCAGCACGCCACCGTGAAGGCCAGCAGCGTGATGGCGCCGCCTTGCGCCAGCGCTTCGCGCACGGATGGCAGCACGAATTTCGGAATACGCGCGGAGCCTTCCGTGCCGATGCGCGCCAGCTGGTCGCGCACGGCCGGATTCGAAAAGCGCTCGATCAGGGTGTCCTTGTACTGCGTCAGGTCGATGCCATCCACTGCGCCGAGCAGGGGCGTGACTTCCTCATCCATCATGCGCCGCACGAGCGCGCGGATGCCAGGGTCAAGCATCGCTTCATGCGCAAACGTGTAGCCAAGCTGCATGCCTATATAGCACAGGGCCTGGTGGCTGGCATTGAGCAAGCGCAGCTTCATCTTTTCATACGGCAGCACATCGTGCGTCAGCTGCGCGCCCACCTTTTCCCAGGCCGGCCTGCCCCGCGGGAATGCATCCTCGATGACCCACTGGCGAAATGGCTCGCACACCACGGGCCAGGCGTCGAGGATGCCAAAGGCATCGCGCACAAGCGCCCGGTGTTCATCCGTGGTGGCCGGCGTGATGCGGTCGACCATGCTGTTGGGGAAGCTGCCATGCGTGGCCAGCCAGCGCGCCAGTTCTGCGTCGCGCAGGGCGACAAAGGCCAGCAGCATCTTGCGCGTCACGTCGCCATTGTTTTGCAGGTTATCGCAGGACATGATGGTAAACGGCGCCAAGCCGCGCTGATGCCGCAGGGCCAGCGCGGCGGCCAGGTAGCCGAACGAGCAGCGCGGCGCCTGCGGGTGCGCCAGTTCATGCACGATGTCTGGGTGAGCCGCATCAAACTCGCCCGTGCCCTGATTCACATAGTAGCCCCCCTCGGTGATGGTCAGCGCGACGATGCGCGTGCCGGGGTCGGCCAGCTTTTCCAGCACGGCTTGCGGCTCGTCGGGCGCATACAGGTATTCGCCGATGCAGCCGATGATGCGCGCCGTATCGCCGGCCGCGCTGCGCTCGACCACCGTGTACAGCCCGTCCTGCGCCCGCATGGCGTCGCGCATGGCCGCATCGGTCGGCAGCAAGCCCACGCCGCAATAGCCCCATTGCTCATTTCCGGGCAAGGCCAGCAAATCGTCGAGGTACACGGCCTGGTGGGCGCGGAAAAAGCCGCCCACGCCGATATGCACGATGCTGGGCACGAGCGCGCCGCGCGCATACGCGGGCACGGCAACGTTGGCGGGCAGCTGCGCCAGGTTTGCCTGGTTCAAGGCGATGGCGTCCATTACAGCGCTCCTTTCGCTGCCGCGTAAGTCTTGCCCGCGCGGTCAAAATAATGGGCGAAACCCGGCTCGAACGTCAAATGCGTCTGCTGGCCCGGCTGCAGGCTGCTGCGTTCGGCGCCGCGCGAGACCAGCTGCACATTGTTCGGCAAGCGCACATAGGTGAGGGTTTCCACGCCCAGGGACTCCACCAGATCGACGGTGACGGGCACGCTGCCCGGCTGCGCCGCGCCCAGGTGCACGTGTTCGGGGCGGATGCCGACAAAACCGTCCGCCTGCGCCGCGCTGCCCGCCTGCGCCAGCAGTTGCGGCGCCGCATCGGCGGGTACCACGTTCATGCTGGGCGTGCCAATGAATTGCGCGACAAAACGGTTGGCGGGACGGTCATACAGTTCCAATGGCGAGCCATGCTGCTCGATCTGCCCATCGCGCAGCACCACCACCCGGTCGGCCAGGGTCATCGCTTCGACCTGGTCGTGCGTGACGTAGATGGTGGTGGCGCCCAGTTCGCGGTGCAGCTTGGCGATCTCGATGCGCGTCTGCACGCGCAGGGCCGCATCGAGGTTCGACAGCGGTTCATCGAACAAAAACACTTTCGGGTCGCGCACGATGGCGCGGCCGATGGCCACCCTCTGGCGCTGGCCGCCCGACAGTTCCTTCGGCGTGCGTTCCAGGTAACGCCCAAGGTCGAGGATGGCGGCCGCCTTGTCGACTTTCTCGCGGATGATGGCCGGATCGACGCCAGCCAGTTTCAGCGCAAACGACATGTTCTGGAACACCGTCATGTGCGGGTACAGCGCATATGACTGGAATACCATCGCCAGGTCGCGCCTGGACGATGGCAGGGACGTGATGTCGCGCCCGTCGAGCGACAGCTTGCCGCCGTCGATGGGCTCCAGGCCCGCGATCAGGCGCAGCAGGGTTGATTTACCGCAACCAGACGGCCCCACGAAGACGACGAATTCGCCCTGTTGGATGTCCAGGTCGATGCCCTTGATGGCGCGGTGCTCGCCAAAGAATTTCTCGATATTGCTCAGTTGAAGGTAAGCCATGATGTGTGTCTCTATTCTGTAGATTATTTGACTGCGCCGAAGGTCATGCCTTGCACGAGTTGCTTCTGGCAGAACCAGCCCAGCGCCATGATGGGCGCGATCGCCATCAGGGAAGCGGCCGACAATTTCGCCCAGAAGAGTCCTTCCGGGCTGGAGTACGAGGCGATCAGCCAGGCCAGCGTGCCCGCATTGGAGGCGCCCAGGTTCAGTGACCAGAACGATTCATTCCACGACCACACCATGCACACGAGGGCCGTGGAAGCGATACCGCCCACGGACAGGGGCAGCACGACGTGGCGGAATTCATCCCACACGGTGGCGCCATCCATGCGCGACGCTTCCAGAATTTCGCGCGGCAACTCCTTCATGCTGGTGTACAGCAGCCAGATCATGATGGGCAAATTCATCAGCATGAACATGATGGTCAGGCCGATGCGCGTGTCGAGCAGGCCGAAATACTGGTAGCAGATATAGATCGGCATCAGGGCGCCTACGCCGGGCATGTAGCGCGAGCTGAGCATGAATTTTAGCAAACCGATGGTGCCGCCCGTGGGAAAGAAGGCCATCGAATACGCGGCCGGGATGGCAATCAACAGGCCGATGGCCGTCGAGAGCACGCTGGTAAACAGCGAGTTCCACGCGTAGCCGAAGTAATTGTCGCGCGCCAGCACTTCGCGAAAACTGTCGAGCGTGGGCGTGAAAAACAGCAGCGGCGGCGTGGAAATGGCTTGCCCTTCCGTCTTGAAGGCCATCAGGCCCAGCCAGAAGATGGGGAAGAACAGCAGCAGCGCGAACAGCCAGGCGGCGCCCGTGCGGCCAAGCAGATTGAGTTTGCTATGCATCAAGGTCTCCTTATTTCGACAAATTCTTGCCGATGACGCGCATCAGGAAGAAGGCGGCGATGTTGGCAATGAGCACGGCGAACAGGGCACCGGCCGAGGCCGCTCCCACGTCATACGACAGCAGTGCCTGCTGATAAATCATGAAGGTGATGGTGGTCGTGTCGAAGCCGGGACCGCCACCCGTGGTGGTAAAGATTTCCGCAAAGATCGACAGCAGGAAAATCATCTCGATCATCAGCACCACCGAGACGGCGCGCCCCAGGTGGGGAATGTAGAGGTAGCGCAACTGCTGCAGATAGGTGGCGCCATCCATGCGCGCCGCTTCCAGCTGCTCGCGATCCATCGATTGCAGGGCCGTCATGAAGATCAGGCAGGCAAACGGCAACCATTGCCACGAGACCATCATGATGATGGAAAACAGCGGGTGGGCCGACAGCCAGTCGACGGGCGTGGCGCCAAAGAACAGGCTGATTTGCGCGAACAGGCCATAGATCGGATTGAGCAACATGTTCTTCCACATCAGGGCATTCACGGCCGGCATGATGAGAAACGGCGAAATCAGCAGCACCCGCACGATGGCGCGCCCCGGGAACGCTTCATTGATCAGCAGCCCCAGCGCCGTGCCCAGCACTACCGTGATCAGCATGACGGAAAACAGCAGGGTGAAGGTGTTCTGCAAGGCCGGCAGAAACGAGGCATCGGTAAAGAAAAAGTGGAAATTGGCCAGGCCATGAAAAGGATGGCCGCTCGGATCGAGCATGGAATAGCGCACGAACGCGTAGTACAGCGTGATCAACAGCGGAATCACGGAAATGACGGAGACGGCAACCACAGCCGGCGTCAGCAAAGTCCGGGGGATAATGCGTTTCATAGGAGTTCTCTTGGGACGTGAGGTATTTTTCAAACCCGCAAGACTGAAATACCGGGGTCGGACCCTGAGGGGGAATGCGGCCCAATGGGACGCATTCCGATCCGAGGGGCCGACCCCAGCTTTCGTCATTCGGGTTACAACAGCATCACCTGTTTGCAAACTACCGCCAGCGCAGTAGGTACTGTCAGGTGTTACCCATTATTTGTAATACCCACCCTTGCGCATTTCCCGCTCCGCCGTCTGCTGCGACAATTCCAGCGCCTTGTCGACGCTGATCTTGCCCAGCAGCGCTGCCGCCATCTGCTGGCCGGCGGCCACGCCGATCACCTGGAATTCAGGAATCGATGCAAATTGCACGCCCACGTACGGCGATGGCGGCAAGGTGCTTTGCACGGCGCGCGTGGTGGCCAGGGCCTTGCCTTCGGCGGCGGCGAATTTTGCCACTTTCTGGAACTCGGGGCTGGCATACGTCGACTTGCGCGTGCCCGTCGGCACATTGGCCCAGCTGGTTTCCTTGGCAACCAGTTTCACGTAGTCGGGCGAGGTGGCCCAGTTGATGAAGCGCTGTGCTTCATTCGGGTGCTTGGAACTCGCGGGTATGGCCAGCGACCAGATCCACAGCCAGTTGGCGCCCCGCTCCGTCACGCCCACGGGCGACTGGGCGAACGCCACCTTGTCGGCCACCTTGCTTTGCTTCGGGTCCGTGATGAAGGAGGCGGCAATCGTCGCGTCGATCCAGATGCCGCACTTGCCCTGGTTAAACAGCGCCAGGTTTTCATTGAAGCTGTTAGCGGCCGCGCCCGGCGGGCCGTATTTCTTCATCAACTCGACGTACATGGTGACCGCGTCCTTCCACGGCTTGCTGGTAAATTGCGGCTTCCATTGCATGTCGAACAGCTGGCCGCCATAGGAATTGGCCATGGTAGTGATCAGGGCCATGTTGTCGCCCCAGCCCGGCTTGCCGCGCAGGCAGATGCCGTACACGCCGTTGGCCGGATCGTGCAGCTTGGCCGCCACGTCGCGCAACTGGTTCCAGGTGGGACGATCCTCGATGGACACGCCCGCTTTTTTGACCAGGTCGCTGCGGTACATGATCATCGAGCTTTCGCCATAGAACGGCGACGCGTACAGCTTGCCGTCGCCGGAGAGGCCTTCGCGTATGGCCGGCAGCAAGTCGTCGATATCGTATCTGGCGTCCGGCTTGATGGGAATCAGCCAGTTTTTCTTGCCCCAGATGGGCGTTTCATACAGGCCGATGGTCATCACGTCGAACTGGCCACCCTTGGTGGCGATATCGGTGGTCATGCGCTGGCGCAAGACGCCCTCTTCCAGGGTCACCCATTTGAGCTTGATGTCGGGATTGGCTTGCTCGAAGAACTTGCTGAGCTTTTGCATTTCGATCATGTGGCCGTTGTTGACGGTCGCGATGACCAGGTCGGTTGCGGCAAACGCAGACGAAGCGAAGCAGAAGGCGCCGGCGCACAGCGCGGCAATGGCGGAACGTTTCATTGTGTGTCTCCAGTGTTTTTTGTCGTTGGCAATGCTCAGATACTTAGCACCACGACCACAATGTAGCACCGGACTTTGATACTTTCTGATACTCCAAAACCGCAATTCAATACTCTTTTGCAGGCGCACTATGCGCAAGAGTATCGATATGCAGCAAAAACAACACTCTGAAAGAAAGTATCAGCACTTGCACGTTTTGTATCAGGGTGGTTAAAAAAGCGCTGCTAGACTTGGTTTTCGGCATTAGACCGTGCGCGGTGAGAGTTCCCCTGGGGTGCCACCGCTACCACCTACATTCTTCTGGAGACCGCATGAACCGCACTGCATTGAAAACTTTACCTGCCCTGATCCTGGCCATCGCCAGCGCTTCCGCCATCGCCGACCCCATGTACCCATCCGACGCCGAAGGCTTCCACGGCTACCTGCGCGCTGGCGCCGGCAGCAATACCTCGGGCGACGGCGGTTCGCAAGGCTGCTTCGGCCTGGGTGGCAATACCATGAAATATCGTCTGGGCAATGAGTGCGACGCCTACACGGAATTCGGCTACACCAAGTCCGTCGCCAAGTCCGGCGGCGTGAACTACCTGGCCACGATCTGGGTCAACGCTTATGCGCCAAACTCCGATTTCGGCGACAACAAGCTGGGCATCGTCAAGGCTTATGTCGAAGCGCAGGGACTCGATTTCCTGAACGGCGGCACGGCCTGGGTCGGTAAACGTTTCTACTACCGTCCTGACATCCACATGCTGGACTTGCAATACATCAATATGAACGGCACGGGCGCCGGCCTGGACCGCATTCCTGCCGGCCCCGGTAAATTCTCGTATGCCTTCTTCAAGGACAACGATATCAATACCGTGTCGCCGACCGGCGTCGTCAGCACCAAGTCTGCCGTGCGCCAGAACTTCATCTTTGGCGAAATTCCCGTCAATGAAAACGGCACGCTGGACCTGGCCGCGACCTACATCATCGGTGAAGGCAAGGACAACGACGCGAATGGCCAGAAGCACAATGGCTGGCAACTGTCGGCCTTCCACCGTCAAGGTAAAGTGTTTGGTGGCGGCAACACCTTCGGCGTGCAATATGGCGTCGGTCCCGGCACTGGCAACGGCGCGCAGTTCGGCGCTTCGGGGGACACCAGTTTCGGTTCGGATGTGAAACGCACGCGCGTGTTCAATGACATGGCGATCCAGCCGTTGCCGAACTTTGGCATGGAATTCGTCGCCCTGTGGCAAAAAGACGAGTCGAATGCCAAAGGTTCCTCGACCTGGACTTCGGTCGGCGTGCGTCCTGTGTACGCCTTCACCGACAATTTCAAGCTGGTGGGCGAACTGGGTACGGACCGCGTGACGCAAGCGGGCGGCCTGCCAGCCAAGCGGCTGACCAAGCTGACCATCGCACCGACGATCTCGGCCGGCCCTGGCCTGTGGTCGCGTCCTGAACTGCGCGCTTTCGTGACGTACGGCAAATGGAACGATGCGGCCACCGCCTCGGTCAATGCGTCGAACAACGGCGGCCCGATCTACAACAACAATACCAGCGGTACTTCTTATGGTTTCCAGGTGGAAACCTGGTTCTAAACGGGATCAGCGGTAAAAACTAAAAAGGGCGGAACCTCGGTTCCGCCCTTTACTTTACGGCATCACGAACTTACGGTAGCGCTACCGGCAATTCCGGATACTCCTGCGTCAATGCGTACTTGGTGCCGCCCACGGTGACCGTGTAGTTGGCCGGCCCCGAGATCGGCAAACGGTAGTTCAGGGTCAGCGCCACTGAGCCGCCCGGCGCCAGCGATTGCCAGGCGGGAATCGCAAAGCGGGCCCGGTTGTAGTTCTTCGTGAAGCCGCCGATATTGTTCGGCCCCGTGTAGCCCGCATTGATCACCGTCAAGCCGAAGCCGGACTGATCGCTCATGTCCGATGGCGCCGAGACGGGATAGTCGAACTCCACCACGGTGCCGCCCGGCAGGGTCGAGGCCGTGTTGTTCTTCACCGTCATCACGGGATTGATGGGAAAGTTGTTGTCGCCCAGCTTCCAGCCACCGAGGGAGATGCTGACGTTGGCCGCCGTGCCCGGCATGGCGATTTCGGCGCGCTTATTGCCATACACGCCAGCCGTGCGGAAGGCCTGGTACAGCACGTCCGTCAGGGTGGTGCCCATGAAGTACTCGCCCTTGCCGCCATTGCGCGTGGCATCCCAGGCATAGTCGCCCGCCATTTCCCAGATCATCACGCCGCCGATATTGTTGTTGACGATGTACTGGGCCTTGGCCGCGATCGACTGCGTGGTTTCCGTGGAAAGGAACACTTTCTTGCTCGCATTCCACAACCACGGCGCCACCATGGTGCTGCTGTAATGCGGCACATAGGTGCCCACCAAGGCCTTGTCCGTGACTTTATACGCATCGAGGTAGCTTGGCACGATACCGTTCTGCAAGTTCAGCGCATGCCAGATGGGGTTGCCGCCACCCGGCGTCGGCTTGCCTTGCGAGTCCAGGTCGTACCACACGTTGTCGATGCCGGTGGCGCCCGTGCCGCAGGTTTTCACGCCTGCGCAGGTGACCGTGGAATTGGTCAGCGCCGTCGTGCCCCACAGGCCATTCGTGCCGCCCGTCACATCCTTCCAGCCCCGCGTGTAGAACGGCACGCCGATATTGATGCGGCCCGCCTGCATGGCGCCACGGTAGTAGCGGTAAGCCCAGTCCGTATTCAGGTAGCCGATGTTCTGGTACTGGTAAGCGTTACCGGCACGCAATTCGCCATCGTTGCCGTCGTCAAACAGCGCCGCGTTCGGTCCCACATACTGGTTCCACGCGCCATGCAAGTCGTAGGTCATCAGGCTGGCATAATCGAGATATTTCAATCCCGACATATTTTCCTCGCCGCGCAAGACCCAGCCCGAGGCGGAACCGGCGATGGTGAGCAGATAGTATTTATTGTCCTGCACGGCCGCTTCGTCGAGCTTCTGGCGCAGCACTTTCAGCAGCACGTTGTAGCTCGTCATCAAGCCGGCCAGCCGTGGTTTCGAGACGGCGAAGTCGTTCGGATTGCCCGCCTCATTGTTGGTGGTCGGGTGTTCGTAATCGACATCGACGCCATCGAAGAAGTTGTACTGGCGCACGAAGGCCACCATGGAATCGGCCAGGGTATTGATGCCGGCCGTGTTGATGCTGCCGTCCGCGTTCGTCGTGGCCGTGTAGAAGCCGCCGCTGCCGGCCCAGCCGCCCACGGAAATCATCAGTTTCACGCCCGGATACTTCTTCTTGTATTGCGACAGCAAGTTGAAGTGGCCCTTGTACGGCAAAGATGGGTCCATGGCGGCGGCCGGCACGTTCGGCCACGTCAAGCCCGTATCTGGATTGGCCGCACCGCTGCCGATGGCGATTTTTGACGTCGCCGGGTCAACGGAAGCAAACGCATAGTTCAGGTGGGTGATCTTGTTCCACGGCAGATTGTTTACCAGATAGGTGGGGCTGCCATCGACGCCCGTGCGCCAGCTGGCGAAGTAGCCGACGATGCGCCGGTTCAAGCCATTGCCCAGCACTTCGCGGCCATTCGCGTCGTATACCTTGCAATACGGCACATTCGGTACGGCCGAGATCAGACCGTCGGGACGGCAAGCCGTGGGCGTGGGTGTTGGGGTCGGTGTTGGGGTCGGTGTTGGGGTCGGTGTTGGGGTCGGTGTTGGGGTCGGGGTCGGGGTCGGGGTCGGGGTCGGGGTCGGGGTCGGCGTTGGCGTTGGCGTCGGTGTTGGGGTTGGGGTTGGGGTTGGGGTTGGGGTCGGCGTATCCGTCACTGCCCATGGGCCCCACTGGTCGGCGGCGCTGGGGACATTGCCCTGCGTCCACCACTTGGCCTTGTAGGTGACGCCCTGGTAGAGCACGCACTGGCCGCCCGTGTAGACGGTGGCGGCATCCCAGACGGCGCACGCTTCGGCGGCGGCGAGCAAGGTGTTTGGCGCGGCGGTCGTGCCGTCCTGGCCGCCGCCGCAAGCGACGAGCACGCCGCTGAGCAGGGCCATCAATAATGCATTCGATTTCATGTGGTGTCTGTCTCCGTTATGGTGGTACAGCTTGTACGTTGTGCGCTGTTGCAGGCCCCTCAAGGGGCTCTTGTCAACTGTTATCCCTGGCCGGCTATTCCTGCATTGACTGCTACTGCAACTTCACATTCCAGTTGGCTTCCACGCATTTCACGTAGTTCCCGGCCAGCAAGGCGCTGTACGGGGTTTGATAGCTGACCAGTTGGCATTGATTGTCGCCACCCGCGCTCCAGTTTTTTTCCCAATAGATGTTGTAGGAAGCGGAACTGGCCGGAGTGAAGCGTTGCATGTTGGCGCAAGACAATTGTTCGCCGGAATAATCCCAGCCCATGTCAGCGGCAAATTGCTTGTAGTAATCGATGCGGTTTTGCGCGGCCTGCTTTTCCGTGCCCTGCCCGCATTCGGCGTTGATGATCATGATGGTGGTGGCGAAGTTATTGCCCGCGCCAGCCGTCGTATCGGCCGTGTTCGGCACCCACGTGCCGTCGAGCACATGCAGCATCGACGGTTTCGGTGGTTGCGGATAGACAAAAAAGAAGGTCGCCGACGCCAGGTTCAGCCAGGTCGAGGCCACCAGATCCGGGTTCTTCAGCAGCACGGATTGATCGCCGTCATGCATGGCTTGGGAAAACGGCCCATAGTTATAGTTGTACGACAGCTGCTTGGCGCCGCGGCCGAAATATTTCTTGAAGCTGCCGTCCGCGTTCTTGCCACAGGTCCACACCTTGTTGAAGACGGGATCGGCGCACTCGATGTTGTAGCCGCAGCCGGCGCCCGTCTCGTCGCAGCCCAGTTCGCGCAAATACTTCAAACCCTGACGCCATTGCGGCAGCGGACTGCTGGCGTTATGGTCGCCCGTTTCCTGTACGAAATGGGCGAACATGGTGGCCAGGCTGTGGCGGCAGATGGCATCCGCATTGCGCCCGTCGCTGTAATCGTCGCACACGGCGGGGAACTTGGCCACGGCTTGCAGGAAGCGCTGGTAGGTATAACTGGTATCGCGCGCGGCAAAATAGTAATCCCACTTCGCCGCCGGCAACAGGCGCTCGACGCGCTTGACGTTGAGCGGATTGCTGGCCAGTCCCGGCTGCACGGCTTCGACAGCCGTATTGCCCAGGGTGCGGATCGAGGCCTTGACCTTGCGGAAGAAATCGTTATTCGTCAGCGCCGCCTCGTTGGCCTCGGCCTGGGCCTTGGTGGGCACGCCTGGCGTGGGCGTGGGCGTGGGCGTAGGAGTCGGTGTCGGAGTGGGAGTCGGTGTCGGTGTCGGAGTGGGCGTTGGCGTTGGCGTGGTGGTATCGAGACTCCACGGTCCCCACTGGTCGTTGTTCGGCGCCGTGCCCTGCACCCACCATTTGGCCCGATACACCTTGCCGTCGTAGACGGCGCACTGGCCCGCCGTATAGACGGCAGCGGCGCTCCAGGCCGCGCAACTGTCGCTGGCAGCCGTGGCGGCCAGCAGGGTCGATGGGGGTTCGGTGGTGGAATTGCCGCCGCAAGCGAGTAGTGCGCTGCCCAGCAGGCCAGCCATCAAAGGCGAGGCCAGCCGGCTAATTTGCCGTGTCTTCACAATGTCTCCTGAACGTTATACGAAAACTATCGAAGTAGCTTTTTATGTTGTACGTAAAGAAAGCACAGCGAAGCGTCGGCTTTCTGCACAGAGAATGCGACGCGCTAAATTGGTAGTCAAGTGGTTTTATATAGCGGTGTTTTTTACAATACCAGTGCTGGCGATCGCTGCGTCGTCAAGCGATGCGGCAGCGAATGGGGGACGTAATAAAAAGCCCGCTGCAGGATGGCAGCGGGCAATACCGCGCAGGATGGGGGGCGGCAAGTGGTATTAAGGGTTTCCGCGCGTGCGGGACGAACTTATCTGTTCAGCACGTACTTCGCCAGGCTCGCCGCATCGGCTACACTGAGCTGGCTGAAGGGCGGCATGGGCACGGGGCCCCATTTGCCGGCACCGCCACTGCGGATATTCGCCGCCACGGCAGCGACACTGTCCTTGCCCTTGTATCTGGCGGCCACTTCCGCAAAACCAGGCCCGACCACCTTCTGATCGAGGGCGTGGCAAGCCATGCAGCCGTTCGCCGCCAGCAAGGTTTTGACATCCTTGCCGCTGGCGGCCGGGACAGCGGCTGCCACGGGTTTGGCCACAGCCGCAGCCGTTGTAGCGGCGCCCCGCTCCACGCCATAGGTTTTCACCAGGTAATCGACCATGGCCGGCATGTCCGCGTCGTCAAACTGGGCGCCAAACGGCTTTTTCATCTTCTTCACGGTCGCTTCCCAGTAGGCGCGCGGCGAGGCGGGCGGCTGGCTCGATGCATATTGGGCCGCGTGGCACGTCATGCAGTTGCGCTGTACCAACTGGTAGCCGGGCAATTCGCTGGCTTTGTAGGTTGCCGTTTCCGGCGGCAAATGGATTTCCAGCGCGCACGCACCGCCCGCCGCCGACAGTGCCAGCGCGGCAAGTAATATCTTCATATGGTTCTCCTCAGACTGCCTGGATGCGCGTGGTTTCCACCACGTTGCGCATATAACCCATGGGATTCCACAGGGCTTTCATGGGCTGGCTCTGACCGATGCGATTGACGGCGCGCACCATCAGCACGTGCTTGCCCTTGCGCGGCGCTTTCAGGATCATCGTCCACTCGCGGAAGGAAAAGCGTCCCAGGTCCTTGCCCAGCCTGGCTTCCTGCCAGCTGTGCCCGCCGTCAAGCGACACCGTCACCTCGCTGATGCCCTGGCCGCCATCAAACGCGATGCCGCGCAGCGCCAGGTCGCGCCCCGCTTTTACCTGCGCGCCATCGTGCACGCTGGTGATGAAAGAGCGCACGTTGAGGCGGCTGATGGGCGTCGTCTTGCCCACGGGCGCGCCCGGCTCGATGAAGCCGGAACCGTTGTCGGGAATGCGGTAGCCCGTGCTCATCCAGAAACCGTCGAACGGTTTGTCCAGCACGGTGATGTCGCTCAAGTGCTTGACCCAGTAAGTGCCATAGAACCCCGGCACGATCAGGCGCAGCGGATAGCCGTTGAGGAAAGGAATATCCTCGCCATTCATGGCCCAGGCCAGCATGACGTCGCCGGCCATGATGTGCTCGACGGACAAGGCTTTTTGAAAGTCGGGGCCATCGCCCACGGGCGGCGTTTCCAGGCCATTGAAAGCGACCTGCACGGCGCTGGCTGCGATGCCAGCCTTTTCCAGCACGGTTTTCAGAGGGATGCCCGTCCAGCGGGCATTGCCCATGGCGCCATTGCCCAGCTGCCCGCCATTCGCGCGCGGGGCGAAGAAGCCACGGCTATTGCCCGAGCATTGGGTCACGGCCACCACATCGACGGGCTCGGCCAGCTGTTTCAGTTCGGCCAGCGACAGCGCCAAAGGCGTGTTGACGAGACCGCCGATGCGCAGGCGGTAGCTGTCGCCATCGATGCTGGTGGGCAAGCCGCTCCAGTGGTAGCGCACGAAAAACGCGTCGTTGGGCGTGATCGCGCCTTCATTGAAGACACTAAACGGCGTTTCCAGCTGGGGCGGACGGCTGGTCAGCAGGATCAGCGGGCGCTTTTGCGGGAAGGCCACCAGTTCGCGCTCGCCATTTTCAAACGGCAAGGTGATGGAGGCAGCCAAGGCTGACCCAGGCCCCGCCACTGCGGCGGCGCCCAGGGCGGCCGTCGTGCGCAGGAAGCGGCGCCGGCCGGCGGGCAACAAGGTCGTGTCAGACATGTTTGAGCTCCACTTTGGTCTCGGCCGTTTCACCGCCGTTGCGGTCATCGTTGACGAGCTTCTTGATGTAGTACATGACGCTCATGATGACCACGCTCAACAGGCCGAACCAGAACGACACGCGCTGCTCCGTATCGGACGACACGCTCATGGCGCCGAGGATCACCAGCATGGCGATGATGGTGAAATACGTCAGGTAGGGGAACAGCCACATGCGCACCTTGATGCGTTCCGGGCATTCGCGTTCCAGGCGGCGGCGCAGGCGCAATTGAGATATCGCAATGAGCAGGTACACAAACAGGATCAGAATGCCGTAGGAATTGACGATGAAGGGGAACACCAGGTCGGCCGACACATACGATACGGCAATGGCGAAATAGGCGAACAAGGTGCTGAACAGGATGGCGCGAATGGGCACGCCGTTCTTGCTCAGCTTGACCAGGCCCGTGGGAGCATCGCCGCGGCGGGTCAGCGCAAAGATCATGCGTGACGAAGCGTACAGACTGGAATTCAAGGCCGACAGCACGGCCGTCAAAATGATGGCGTTCATGATGTGGGCCGCGTACGGGATGTTCATCACGGTCAGGGCGCTGACGAAAGGCGTGGCGATGGCCGGCGAATCCCAGGGCACGATGCAGACGACGACAAACATGGAACCGACATAAAACATCAGCACGCGCGTGATGACGGAATTGGTGGCGCGGGCGATGGCCTTGGCCGGGTCTGACGTTTCAGCGGCGGCGATGGTGACGATTTCGGCGCCCGAATAAAAGGCCGTGGCGGCGACGGCGCCGCTCAATACTGGGCCCCAGCCGTGTGGCATGAAGCCGCCATTGCTGGTCAGGAAACCCAGGCTTGGGATGCTGTTGGGCAAGCTACCCGTGATGAACAGGGCGCCGACGAACAGGAAGACGATGATGGCGACCACCTTGATCGAGGCAAACCAGAATTCGAATTCGCCGAACGCCTTCACCGAGAACAGGTTCAGGATGGTCATCGAGACCAGCAGCACCAGGCTGATAGCCCACGACGGCACGTCGGGCAGCCAGAAGTTGACCAGCTTGGCGCCGGCGATGGCTTCCAGTGCGACGACGACGACCCAGAAATACCAGTACATCCAGCCGCTCATGAAGCCGAGGAATTTCGACACTTTCGGCTTGTCGTCGAAGGCCAGGCGCGCATATTCGTAGAAGGAGCCGACCACGGGCAGGGACGAAGCCAGCTCGCCCAGCATGCGCATGATCAGGACGACCAGGCCGCCCGTGAGCAGGAAGGAAAGGATGGCGGCCGGGCCGGCAGCCTTGGCGATGACGCCGCTGCCGACAAAGAGGCCGGCGCCGATCACGCCGCCAATGGCGATCATGCTCATGTGGCGCTGCTTCAGCGAGTGCTGCAAGCCCGTGTTGTTATGGTTGTCGCTAATCATTTTTGTCTCCTAGTAATATCTGAAGCTCGGTGCGCCCTGGCCTGCTGCGGCTCTGTTTCTGCCGCGCGGCTTTGTTTTATTTAGGCAACACCGTCAAGCAGCATCGATACATCATCAAATCAGTCTGGTTGGCTGCATGCCATAAGTCAATCTGGAAATGCAGCGGCCCGGCGCGGCGCCCAAGGAGCAAGCGCGCTGGAGGATACGTACGGGGTATGGCGGTTGAAAAGAGGGAGCGGCGGCAACACTTGTGGCGTGCGCGCCACTCCCGGGAACGTCTTACACCTTGCCCTTCCATGGCACGAGGGTACGTTCGAGGTAACGCATCATCAAATCAAACAGGAAAGCGAAGAAGCCGATCACGATAATGCCCATGATCACCACGTCGCTGGCCAGGAACTCGGAGGCGCTCAGCACCATGTAGCCGAGGCCGCGCGTGGCCGCCACCATTTCGCCAGCCACCAGGGTGGTCCAGCCCACGCCGATGCCGATGCGCATGCCGGTGAGGATTTCCGGGATCGCGGCCCGCAAAATCACGTGCACGATGACCTGGAAGCGGGTAGCGCCCATCGAGTACGCCGCGTGGATTTGCTCCAGCGATACGGAGCTGACGCCGGCCCGGGCCGCGATCGCCATCGGCGCGAAGATGGCCAGGAAGATCAGGTAGACCTTCGAAAACTCGCCAATGCCGAACCAGATGATGACCAGTGGCAAGTAAGCGAGCGGCGGCAGCGGACGGTAGAACTCGATCAATGGATCGAAGATGCCGCGCGCCACGCGATTGACGCCCATCATCACGCCGATGGGAATGGCCAGCAGGCAGGCCAGGCCAAAGGCACCGAACACGCGCACCAGGCTGGCCACCGTGTGTTCCCACAGGGTAGCGCCGCCGAAACCGGTGGTCGCCGCCATGATGAATTTCTCGTACACGGCTTGCGGCGACGGCAGGAACAGGGGTTTCACCATGCCGCTTGCCGTCACGCAAAACCACAGCAACAGCACGGCGATAACGGTGACAGTGGCGATGCGGCTGGAATTGCCCTGCCCCGGCGCGCCGAACGCTTCGCCCGGCATGGCGCAGCGGGGAGCGAACAGGCGTCCAAAGAAACCGGCGCGCTTGGCAGTGGTGGGAGGAAATCCCACGACGGATGGGCTATGCATGGGACACCTCCAGCTCTTTATTGACGGCGTGCTCTTGGTTCATTGCGCGCTCGTCGCCATAAATGATGTTGAGCACCGTTTCGCGCATCTTGATGAAGTCCGGGCTCGATTTCACGGCGCGCGCATCGCGGCATTCGAGGAAGCGCTTGTTGAAATCGAGTTCATACGTGTGCGTGATGCGGCCCGGACGGGGCGACATGACGATCAGCCGGTTCGCCAGGAACAGCGCCTCGTCGACGCTGTGGGTAATGAAGAAAAACATGGTGCTGGACTTGGCCCAGATATCGAGCAGCAATTCCTGGATGGTTTCGCGCGTCAGCGCATCGAGCGCCGCCATCGGTTCATCCATCAGCAGCATGGCGGGATTGCTGGTCAGGGCGCGGGCGATGCCGACCCTTTGCTGCATACCGCCCGACAATTGATAAATCATATTGTCGTGAAAGTCCTTCAAGCCGACCAGCGCCAGGTTTTTTGCCGCCTGTTCGCGCCGCACGGCTTTCGCCACGCCTTGCAACTTCAAGCCGAATTCCACGTTTTCCATCACGTTCAGCCATGGCAGCAAGGCATGCTTCTGGAACACCACGCCACGGTCGGCGCCCGGTCCTTCCACCTTGTTGCTGCCCAACATGATTTCGCCCTTGGAAGGGGCGATAAAGCCCGCCATCAGACTCAGCAAGGTCGTCTTGCCGCAGCCCGAGGCGCCCAGCGCGACGACGAAGTCGCCGCTATTGATGGTGAGATTGATATTATTTAAGGCATGGACGCGTTCACCGGCCGTCTTGCCCGGATAAATCACGCTGACATCCTTGACGTAGAGATTTTCCATCATGTGCCCCGCATAGGTGTAGTCACTTCAGTTCAACGCACTCTGTTCAGTCAGCGCGCCCGCAGGCGCGCCATCGCACAACGTTTACTTCAGCAGGCCGGCGGCCTGTGCATACCTGGGTGTCACATATTTGGCGTAGTCAGGGGCCAGCGTATCGATCTTGCCTTCGCCCTTCAAAAATTGCGCCGTGGCCAGCAAGGCTTGCGCCACGCCGCCCTTCGCACCGCCACCGAGCCAGGCCGGCGAGGCCTGTTCCTGCAGCGATGGGTAGGCGTACAGGGCCACGGAAGCGGCCACGTCCTTGGCGGCAGCGCCCGAATGCTTGACGTTGGCTTTCACTTGCGGCGAATCGATGGTCCACGCTTTCGGATTGGCGCGGTAGTCGGCGTCGGCAGCGGCCATCACCTTGACGAACTTGGCCATGAAATCCGCATTCGCTTCGCCCCAGGCACGCTCGACGGCCATGCCGTCAAACGTGGCCTTGCCCTTCTTGCTCAGTTCGCCGGAGGTGACAAGCACCTTGCCGTTTTGCTTGAGTTTGCTCAAGGCGGGATCCCACACGAAGGCGGCATCGATGTCGCCCCGCTCCCAGGCGGCGGCGATCTGGTTCGGCTGCATGTTCAGCAATTTCACTTCCGTGGGCTTGATGCCCCACGTTTCCAGCGCGAACATGGTGTGGAAGTGCGTGGTGGAAACGAAAGGTACGGCGATCTTCTTGCCGCGCAAGTCCGTCGGCTTGGTGATGCCGGCGCCATTGCGGGCCACCATCGCTTCGGCTTCGTTGATGTCGTCGATGATCCAGAACAGTTGCAGATCGACGCCGCGGCTGACGGCCGCCGTCAATGGGCTCGAACCGATGACGCCGATCTGCACGTCGCCGGAAGCCATGCCGGTGGCTACCTTGGCGCCCGAATCGAACTTGCGCCAGTTGATTTTATAGCCGGTGGTCTTTTCCACTTCGCCGCTGGCGATCGCCACCAGGAAGGGACCGTTGATTTCCTGGTAGGCAATCGTCACCTCCTTGCTTTGCGCAAAGGCCGTAGCGCTGGAGGCAAGGGTAAGGCCCAATACCAGGGTGCCGAGGACGGCGCGGCGCATCGTTGAAAAAACCGTGTTTTTGCTCGTATTTGTGTTCATGTCTCACTCCAAGTGTATTGTTATGTGTGAACGTGCGGGCAATCTCATCCCTTTCGGGAGGCGCCGCTGTTTGCTCTTTGTCAACCATGCGGCGGCTTAGTACGGCTACTGCTATTTAAAACACTTCATCCTTCAAGTGATACCAGCGGTACAGGAAGCGCTGGCCCAGGCGGCGGAACGGGGCGAAGGCTTGCGACTCGACCAGTTCCATCATGTTGGGATACGGCAGTTTCGAATTGAAGATCGGCAAGCCCGTGTCGCTGGCCTTGCCGGCGATGCGCTCGGCCATGCGCCGCCCGGCCTGCGCCGAGTACATGACGCCGTTGCCACCGTAACCGAGCGAATAGAAAATCGATTGCTTGGGGTCCGGTTGCACGATGCGCGGCATCATGTCGTGGCTGACGTCGACCCAGCCCCACCACGAATAATCGATGGCGATGCCCGTCAACGCAGGGAACTTGCGGTGCAGATCGTTGATCAAAAACTGTTTGTACTTGTCGTCCGGCGCGTCGGCGCCCGTGATGGCGCTGCGGCTGCCGATCTGCACGCGGTTGTCCGGCATCAAGCGGTAGTAGTGACGCAGGATGCGCGTATCCGTGATCACCTGGTGGGTGCGGAAGTTGCACGCCTCGATTTCCGCCGGGGTCAGCGGACGCGTGACGAGCGAGTTAGACAAAATCGGCAGCAGGCGGTTTTTCACTTGCGGATGCAGATGGGGCGAGGTGTAGCCGCCCGTGGCCACGGCCACGGCACGGGCCCGTACCACGCCACCCGGCGTTTGCAGATAATGCACGCCGTTGCGCGTTTCCCAGCCCATCACGGGGCTGGACGGATGCACCTTGGCGCCCAATGCGCGCGCCTTGCGCAGGTAGCCGAACGCCAGCTTGCCAGCGTGGATGCCGATGCCTTCCGGCTCGTGCAGCGCGCCAGCCGCCTCCTTGTCGTCGACGAATTCGCGCTTGACGGTGTCGGCGTCAAGAATGCGCGCGTCGTATTTGAAGATCTCGCGCATGAGCTTGGCTTCTTTTTCCAGCGCGGGCATGGCTTTCGCCTTGTGGGCGATGTACAAGTGGCCGCCCGGTTGCGGGTCGCAATCGATGTCGGCCGTGATCTTCTTGAACGTTTCCATCGCGTCGCACACTTCCGCGTGCAATTTCAGGGCCGTATCCATGCCGTAGCGATCTATCCACTGCGAGCGTTTCAGGCGGCCCGTCGTGCATTGGGCCTGGCCGCCATTGCGCGTGCTGCAGCCCCAGCTGACGCGGTTCGCTTCCAGCACCGTCGCCTTGATGCCGTGTTCCTGGGCCAAAAAGATGGCGCAGGAGAGACCGGTAAAACCCGAGCCGATGATGGCCACGTCGACGTCGATGTCATGCGTGATGGGGCCGTCGTCAGCGGGTGGCTCGCCGGCCGTGCCGATCCAGTAGGTGGGCGCGTAGGCATTGCCGTGACCTGGGCGCTGGGCCACCAGGGGATCGAAGGCGGGATCGTAGGGCGTGCGGGCGGCGGTGCTGTTGCCCAGTACGCCAGGCGGGGTGTCGACAGGTTTGTTCATGATCATTCCTGGTGAACGTGCTGGCTCAGGCTTTGGCAGCCGTGACGACCGGTGGGCGATCCTTGCGGAAGGCATTCTTCACGGCGATCTTGCCGTCACGGAAGGTGAAGATGTCGACCATGCGCGCTTCGATGCGCGTGCCGTCCGCCTTGGTGCCGGAAAACGTGCATTCCGTCACGCCGCGCTGGCCGCTGACAAAGTGCACGGGATTGAGCCAGGCGGCGTCGGGAAAGGTTTGCCAGGCCAGCTCGAAACCGGCACGCACGGCGTCGCGGCCGATGAAGCTCTTGCCCAGCAAGTCAGGGCCGGCTACGGCATGGAATTCGCAATCGTCCGCCATGGCGCCCATCAGGGCCTCGATATCGTGGCGGTTCCAGGCATCGCCGAACGCTTGCAGGAAATCAGTAGTCACGGCGGTGGTGACGGCGTCAGTAGGTACTCGTGTATTCATTTTTGTCTCCGTAAATCGTTTTTGATACGCTACGTTCCGTTTTTTGTCTTTTATTGAATTTAAGCCTTAAGCATGGCCTTGTCAAATCAAATAATTCAAAAAACGGGACGGTTTGTATTCTTTATTGAAATTGCGCTATTGAAGTGACAATGTGTGAGGATTTCGTCACAAGCCATCCAAACCCGGATGCAAGTACCGGGGTCGAACCCTCAGGGTTCGACCCCAGCATTTGCGACCTTGGGTTACTTAAACATAGTCTTTATATTTGTCCAGGTGACGCACAGGTTTGCTCAGCGCATCACGGCGGAACGGGTCGCCCAGCTCGCGCGTGCACATGATTTCGATGATGGTAGTCTTGCCTTCATTCATCTGCATGGCTATGGCCTTTTTCAAGGCCGGGCCCACGTCTTCCAGCTTGTCGACCGTGATGCCTTCGGCGCCCATGGCCCGCGCAATTTCCGCGAAGCTCTGGTTGTCGAGCTCACCGGCCACGAAACGGCGGTTGTAGAAGTCGACCTGGTTTTTCTTTTCTGCGCCCCACTGGCGGTTGTGGAACACCACGGCCGTCACGGGAATGTTATGGCGCACGCAGGTCATCGTTTCCATCAAGCTCATGCCCCAGGCGCCATCGCCCGCATACGACACGGCCGGACGATGCGGCGCGGCCACTTTCGCGCCGATGATGGTCGGAAACGCGTAGCCGCAGTTGCCAAAGCTCATCGCCGCAAAGAAGCTGCGCGGCTTTTCAAAGCGCAGATAGCTGTTCGCCACCGAGTTGATGTTGCCGATGTCGGTCGACACCATCACGTCTTCCGGCATGGCTTTTTCCAGCTCGCGCAAGACCTGGCGCGGGTGCAGGTAATTGCCCGGCTCTTTCTTTTGCTCTTCGATCATATCCAGACTGTACGCATCCTTTTCATGCGTCCAGTTCGTCAATTCCTCTTCCCATGCGGCCTTTTCCGCCTGCACGGTGGCATAGCGCTCGTCGCGCGTGGCGTCGCAATCGAGGCTCTTGCCATCCAGGCGGGCCAGGATGGCTTTCGCGGCAGCCTTGGCATCGCCGCAAATGCCCACCGAAATCTTTTTCACCAGGCCCAGCATCTTGTTGTCCGCATCGATCTGGATGATCTTGGCATTTTTCGGCCAGTAATCCATGCCGTGCTGCGGCAGGGTGCCGAACGGGCCCAGGCGCGAACCGAGGGCGACGACGACGTCGGCCTTGGCGATCAGTTTCATGGCCGCCTTCGAGCCTTGATAGCCGAGCGGACCGCACCACAGCGGATGGCTGGCGGGGAAGGAGTCATTGTGCAGATAGCTGTTGACGACGGGCGCGCCCAGGCGCTCGGCCAGGGCCTTGCACTCTTCGATCGCTTCGCCCATGACGACCCCGCCGCCCGAGATGATGACGGGGAACTTGGCTTTTGCCAGCAATTCGGCCGCATCGTTGAGGCTTTGCTCGCCGCCAGCGCCACGGTCCAGGCGGTTCGGCTTGGGAATTTCTGCCTTGATTTCGCCATAGAAATAGTCGCGCGGGATGTTCAGTTGCGTCGGGCCCATTTCCGACATGGCACGGTCAAAGCAGCGGCCCGTAAATTCCGCCATGCGGGCGGGATTGGTGACGTGGCCTTGATATTTCGTAAATTCCTCGAACATCGGCAGCTGGTTCGCTTCCTGGAAGCCGCCCAGGCCCATGCTCATGGTGCCCGTTTCCGGCGTGATGATCACGACGGGGGTATGCGCCCAGTAGGCGGCGGCGATGGCGGTGACGCAATTGCTGATGCCGGGGCCGTTCTGGCCGATGACCACGCCGTGGCGGCCCGAGACGCGGGCATAGCCGTCGGCCATGTGGCCGGCGCCCTGCTCGTGCACGACGGGAATCAAACGGATGCCGGCGGGCGCAAAGATATCCATCGGATCCATGAAGGCCGAGCCCATGATGCCGAACATGTCGGTCACGCCATTGGCGGCCAGGGTTTCCACGAACGCTTCGGAAGGCGTCATCTTTTGCGGGCCTACAGAAGCCGAAGGATTTACTGCGGCTGCGGCGGCGGCTTTTTGCTCGGTCATGTCATTCATGGGTGTCTCCTGGTCTGTGGTAATGAACTGCAGTGTAGTTATCAACTTATTTATCAAAAAACGGTATATTTTGTTCCGAAATTTGATATACAATTCAATTTAAGCGTTCGGGAATCAAAAGTCAAACAGATTTTCAAGGAAACGGTACAATTTGAGTTCGAAAATGAAATAACACACCGAGGCAACCATGGACATGATTTCATCCCCAAAACTTGAGCCAGAAAAACTGGAAGGCGACACGCCCACGATGCGTTTGTTTGCCTTGCTGGAAGTGATTGCCGAGAAAGACCAGTTGCTGTCGCTGCAAGCGCTGGTGGAAGAAACGGGGCTACCGAAACCCACCTTGCACCGCATGCTGCAACAGCTGGAAAGCGTGGGCGTGCTGCAGCGCGAAAGCGATGGCCGCCACTACAGCACGGGCGTACGCTTGCGCCGGCTGGCGTCGAACCTGCTGATTAACAACACTTTCCATGGCGCCCGCCGCATGGTCTTGCGCCAGCTGGTCGAGGAAGTGGGCGAAAGCTGCAACCTGACGGCCTTCAGCGGCAGCGAAGTGGTGTACCTGGACCGGGTGGAAACGGCGGCCCCGCTGCGCTTCTACCTGCATCCCGGTTCGCGGGTGCCGGCCCACTGCTCGTCGAGCGGCAAGCTGTTCCTGGCGCAAATGACGCCCGTGCAACGGCGCCGCTTGCTGGGCCACATGGAATTGACGCGCTTTACGGACAAGACGGAAACGGACCCCGTCAAGCTGGAACGCGAACTGGAACTGGTGCGCCGCAACGGCTATGCGCTGGACGATGAGGAATTCCTGCCCGGCCTGCTGTGCGTGGCCGTGCTGGTACCGAATCCGAACGGCCGCTCGAACCTGGCCGTGGCCATCCAGGCGCCCATCATCCGTTTGACGCACGACAAGGCTTTACATTTCTTGCCAGCATTGCAACGCGCGGCGCAAGCCCTGGCCGCCATCGAATCGGAAACCATGCCGACGACGGGCGGGGACGACGACGCCGCATTTCAAGCCGCGCATTCGGCTGGCAATTCATAACCGCTGCGGCATCCATGCTGCGGCTAGACCAGGAGAACAAGGTGCCAGATTCACGCCAACATCCCCCCGCCGCAGCGGCGCAAACCTTGCAGTCCGTGCGCAGCCTGTTCAATATCGACAGCGACCTGCGCGTGCCCGTCTTCACGGAGCGCGACCCGCACGTGCCCGACATCGATCCCGCCTACCGCTTCAACCAGGATGTGACCCTGGCGATCCTGGCCGGCTTCAGCCACAACCGCCGCGTGATGGTGCAAGGCTTGCACGGCACGGGCAAGTCCACGCATATCGAGCAAGTGGCGGCGCGCCTGAACTGGCCTTGCGTGCGCGTCAACCTGGACGGCCACATCAGCCGCCTGGACCTGGTCGGCAAGGACGCCATCGTGTTGCGCGAACAGCAGCAAGTGACGGAATTCCAGGAAGGCATCGTGCCCTGGTCGCTGCAGCGCCCCGTGGCCCTGATTTTCGACGAGTACGACGCGGGCCGCCCCGACGTGATGTTCGTCATCCAGCGCATCCTCGAGCGCGACGGCAAGTTCACGCTGCTGGACCAGAACCGGGTCATCACGCCGCATCCCCACTTCCGTTTGTTCGCCACCTCCAATACCGTAGGATTGGGCAACTTGAACGGCATGTACCACGGCACGCAAGTGCTCAATCACGCGCAGATCGACCGCTGGAATATCGTTGCCACCCTGAACTATCTGCCGCAGGCGGAAGAAACGGCAATCGTCCTGGCGCGTGTCCCGGCCATGAATGACGCAGCGGGCCGCCAACTGGCAAGCAGCATGGTGGCCGTGGCCAGCCTGACGCGCCACGGTTATGCGGCGGGCGACCTGGCCTGTCTGATGTCGCCGCGCACGGTGATTACCTGGGCGGAAAATTGCCAGATCTTCCGCGACCCGGCGCTGGCCTTCCGCCTGTCCTTCCTCAACAAATGCGACGAGGCCGAGCGGCCCATGGTGGCCGAGTATTACCAGCGCTGTTTCAATGAGGAATTGCTGGCGACGGCGCCATGAGCGCCGAAGCAAGTGCTCCTGCCGCCTACACGCGCGAGCAGCAGGAAACGGATGAACTGTGCGCGGGCGCCATCCGCGCGCTCAGCGGCGTTGCCGCCATCCGCTACCGGGGCCGGCGCCTGCACGATGGCCACCGCCCCCTGCCCATCCACGCCGCCCATCTGCAGCCCGATGCGGCGCTGCAGGATTTGCCCTCGCTGCGCGGCGCGGCCGATAGCGTGGCCCTGCGCCTGCGGCACACGGATGCGGCCCTGCACAAGTCCTTCTGCCCGCCAGAACCCGTGGCGCGTCTGGTGTTCGAGCTGCTGGAGCAGTTAAGAGTGGAAACGCTTGCGCCAGATCAACATGCCGGTGTCATCAACAACCTGCGCCACCGTTTTACTGCATGGTCGCATGCGTTTTACGATTCCGGCCTGGCCGAGGGCGCTTCGGGCTTGCTGCTGTACACGGTATTCCAGATGTGCTGGTCGCGCCTGACGGCCCGGCCCGTGCTGGAAAAGACGGAAGATTTTATCGAAGCGACGCGCTGGTCAGTCTCTTCACAATTGAGCGGCGACCTGGCTGGCTTGCGCCGCCACCGCACGGATCAAGCCACCTTTGCGCGCCATGCGCTGGCCATCGCCCACGCCGTCGATGCCATGCTGAAAGAGGCACAAACGGCGCGCGACGGTGGCCAGGACGAGGCCGGGGACGCAAAAGCGCAGGCGGCCTTCAAGCTGCTGCTCGATTTCGACAGCGACAATGACAACCTTCCAGACGCCGCCCCGCTGGGCGAAAGCCGCGCCTTGCGCGACAGTGATGGCGCCTACCGCGCCTATTCCTCGGTCTACGACCGCGAGGAAAAGGCAGGCGAGCTGGTGCGCCGCGCCCTGCTGCTCGACTACCGCGAACGCATGGATGCGCGCATCGCCAGCCTGGGCATCAACACGGCCCGCCTGGCGCGGCGTTTCACGCAATTGCTGGCCGTACCCGAGCGCGACGGCTGGTCGTTCGGCGAGGAAGAAGGGTACATCGACGGCCGGCGCCTGGCGCAGCTGATCAGCTCGCCCTCGGAGCGCCGCTTGTTCCGCAAGGAACAATTTTTGCCGCAAGCCGATTGCCTCGTCACCTTTCTCGTCGATTGCTCCGGCTCCATGAAGACGCATGCGGAATCCGTCGCCGTGCTGCTCGACATTCTGTTGCGCGCACTGGACCAGGCCGGGATCAAGACGGAGTTGCTGGGCTTTACGACGGGCGCCTGGAACGGGGGAAGAGTCAAGCGCGACTGGATGCGCGCCCGCTCGCCGGCGAATCCGGGCCGCTTGAACGAGCTCGTGCACATGGTCTTCAAGGATGGCGATACCAGTTGGCGCCGCGCGCGTCCCGACATCGCTGCCCTGTTGAAGGCGGACCTGTACCGCGAAGGCGTCGATGGCGAAGCCGTGGACTGGGCGTGTACACGCATGCTGGCGCGTCCCGAGCGCCGGCGCATCCTGCTCGTCGTCTCCGACGGTTGCCCGATGGATACGGCGACGAATCTGGCCAACGACGAGTTTTACCTGGCACAACATCTGAAACAAGTGGTGGCGCGCCGCGAAGCGCAGGGCGCCGTGGAAATCTGCGGTCTGGGACTGGGCCTGGATCTGGGCACCTACTACAGCCGCAGCCTGGCCACCACCCTGCCCGCCTCGCTGAACAATGAGTTGTTCAGCGAGATCGCGCAGTTGATCGGCGGGCGGGGAAAACGCTAGCTATGCCCGTGGTTTGCGGCGGCGCGCCATCACGCCGGCCAGCGCCAGGCCCGTCAGCAGCATGACATAGGTTTCCGGTTCCGGCACGGCGCTGACGTATTCATAGGTCACTGCCACGCGGCCGGAAGCGGCAGTCTGGAATTGAGTCAGTAAATTACCGGAACCGCTGCCCGTCGAGGAACCGATGGCGTTCAGGCCCAGCTGGATCAAACCACCGCCGGCCGAGGAAAACAGCGCGAAGTCGCTGGCACTGGCGCTCGTGTAGGCATTCGAGCCCGTACTGGATCGTGGTCCCGTATTCGCGCCCGAGGTGCCGGCGAAATCGATGCTGCCGTCGAAGCCGCTCAGGGCGAATGTCTGCGTAAACAGCGGATTGGCCACCAGCAAGGTGGAATTGTCGGGACGATACAAGGTCAGCAGCGACGCCAGGCTCAGGGTCACATCGGATGCGCTGGCGTCAAGACTTTCCGCCTTGCCACTGCCCTGCACGGCGCCTTCCAGGTGGAACTTGATCGACGTCAATGTCCCCAGTTTGCTGTCGAACTTGCCTAATCCCAAAGTGTCAGTCCAGTTGGTGGCGCCCAGCGCGCGGTCGGCGCTGAAGGTGATGGTCTGGGTGGCCGCCTGAGCGGAAGACGCAGCGCCGAGGCCAAGCAAGGCGGCTGCAGCCAGTGCGATGAGAGGTTTTTGCATCGATGACTCCTATTCATTCAATGAGGAAGAGTGGATCACCCAGTGATTCACTCAGGAAACGCGAGGGAGTCCCCTCGCGCCACAGCCTGGCCATTCAGCTACCAGGCAATTCATTGTAATAAATGAAAGAGTCGCAATATACTCAGTTTGTTGCAATTTTTAAAATATATATTATTATTTTGATTGCTTGTAGGCGCACAAAAAACAGCGAACAAGCGCTTTCCACAGTGCTTCAATCGACGCAGTAACGCACGACGTGCGCCTCCATCGGCAGGGGGATTTCCCAGTTCCACAACATCGCTTGCAACTTCTTGTTACTCAGCGACGTGTCGCGCTGGCCGTTGCGCCGCAGTAATTCCTTGCGCGGCTGCTCCAGGTACACGAGTTCCACCTGCGCATGGTATTTGTACAGCAGGTTGAGCGTCTTTTCACGCATCAGCTTGGACAGATGCGTGGCGTTCCACACGAACGGTTCGCCCTTGCGCAACAGTTCGCGCGCCCGCTCTTCCGCATAATCGCCCACCTGCCCTTCGTTCTTGCCGTGCTTCAAGCCCAAGGCCGTCCGCGCATCGTCGAAGGACACGACGGGCAGGCGCGGATGGTGCTTCTCCACCCACGTATTCTTGCCCGATGCAGGCAAGCCCGACATGACGATCACCTGCGAGCCCGGCTCCTGGAACAGGGAATAATCGGGATGCGCCTCGGCGCCGCGAAAATATTTGACGCGCGTGTGATCGTCGACAAAAACCCGCCGCTGGCCATAGCAGCCGTCCTCGCGCGCCAATTCACGGAACAGCTCGATGGCATCGAGGATGCGCTGCGGGTCCGGGCAAATCCGGCCGCGAATATCGGCTTCGGCCAGCATGGCCAGCAGGCGGATATCGACCTGCCACGACAGTTCGCGCACGGTAAATTCGGGCGTGACGCCGCGCCGCGAGGTTTCCAGCGCAAAGAAAGGCACTTGATGTACGTTAATCAGGCGGCAGATTTCTTCGCGCACGGCAAACGGTACGTCAACATCCCACAGGGCGATGCGCGCATCGAGGGCACCCTTGCGCGAGTGACCCGGCTGGCCGATGGCGCCGGTCACCGGGTCGATCACCGTGGTGCTGCACTTGGCCACGTCGTGCAGCAAGGCAGCCAGGAACACGATTTCCTGTTCCGCCCGCGTGGCTTGCTGATAGTCAGGCATGCCCAGCAGGGACTCCACCACCATCATGGTATGCGTCCACACGTCGCCTTCCGCGTGGTAGACGGGGTTTTGCGGTGTCGTCTTCGCCAGTTCCAGCTGGGGAAAGGCGGCCAGGCAGGCGCTAAAATCGGGCGACTGGCCCACTGGCGGCACCAGTTGTTGCAGGGTTTTCCAGTGCATCATTTTGTACTCCTCGAAAAGGCTGCCAGTTCGTCGAGCGAACGGCAGGTATGCAAGCCCAGGCTTTCCCACGTGACGAGCGGCTGTGGCGCGTACAGGTCCACGCCATCGGCCAGCAGATTCGGGATCAAGGGCCGCGTGCTGTGGTGCGAACCGCTGTCGAGGATGGTTTGCGTAAAGTCATGCCGCACCAGCTTGTAGCGGGCCAGCACTTGCTCGTCATCTTCCACTTTCAGGTACAGGCCTTCCGCGTGGTCGGACTTGTCCGTCTGTTTCCAGCACAGATCCAGCGGCAGGCGTTCGCGCGCCACCGCGTGTTCAAAAGCGTCGCGCCACAAACGGGACTTGGCCAGCGAATGGCGCAGCAGCTGCCACAGCTGCTTCGGCGACGTGGGCATCTTGCCCGCATACAGCACGGGGACCGATAACACGGGCGAGCCGGCCAGCATGGCATGGCGGCGCGCCGTCGACAAAAACATCTGGCGGCGGCGGCAATACACGTCGAACTCGTTGAAATAATGCGGCAAGCGGTCGTAAAACACGGAATGCTTGCTGTACGACCATTCGCCAAACAGCACAAATTGATCTTCCAGCAGAGGCAGCAAGGCGTGTTCATGCCCATGCGCCCACGGTTTCAACAGGTTGAACTGGCGTTCGCTGCCGCCGCCCGCCAGGTAGTGGCCGCGCGACTGCAACAGCACCTCGCCCGCATCGCTGAACGACACGGCAGAGTTGGCGCCATCGATTTTTTCCTCGATGACGACGTACTGGCCGGCCAGCTTTTTCAAGGGCATCTGGTCGGAAGCGTCGTCGCCATCCTGCAGGCGCGAGCCTTCCAGGTGCGGCGTGCGCGGGTATTTGAATAAGGGTAAAGATTGTAAAAACATAGCGTCCCACGCCGCGTTCACCGGGGCGTGTCCATACAGGGTCAGGGGTGCTGACGACGTGTTCGGGCGTGGACGGTCGAGACCAGAGTCTCGGATACGTGTGCGGAGGAAGCAAAAACAGTGCCGCAGCAATCGGGGGCGTCAACGCGCCGAACGATGCTGCAGAGAGCATTTCGTCAGCGTTAGCAGGTGATGGCGAAGTAGCGAGGCACTTTTGGCTCCAATGAGGAAGAGGTTCGAGAAAGAACGAGGAATATAACGGGTGTTTGCATATTTTGCAAGGCGCACGCGTCAACCGTGCGCCTTGCCATCCGACGAACTAAAAGCTAGAAGCGGTATTCCACATTCAGCCACACACGCGGCTTGGGATCGCTGTTCGCCTCCGATTGCGGCCGGCCGCCCACGGTGCGCCAGGCCAGGGCGGCATCCGCGCTCCACGCCTGGTATTGGTAGCGCAAGCCCAGGCCGCCACCGCTCAGGCTGCGCCGGTTGTCACCGGCCACCACCGGCTTGGCGTTGACCGTGATGCGTCCCGTATCCATGAAGACATACGGCACGTAGGCACCGGCGTCATAGCGCAGTTCCAGCTGCGCCAGGGTACCTTCGTCGCCGGTGGCTTCACCGGATGGATACGCGCGCACGCCACTGGCGCCGCCCAGGCTCAGCTTTTCGGACGAATCCAGGTTCTTGTCGGCCTGCTGCCAGCTCAGGTGGGCCATCAGGTTGAAACCGGCGGGCAAGGATTGCAGGCGCACCACATCGAGGTTGACCTTGTGAAAACGACCGTTGCTCTTGTAATCATCAACGGCCGTCAGGCCCGCATCGAGTTTCAACTTGCCTGGAGTCCAGCTCACGCTGCCGTAGGTGATGCCATCGAACGCGTCGCGGTAATCGAATTGCAGGGCCAGTGGCATGGACTGGCTGGACTTGCTTTCGTAGGTCTGGGTGCTATCGCGGTTATCGCGCAAATCCTTCGATTGATAGGTGGCGATCAAGGTCAGATTGGCCTTTTGCGAGCGCAGGATAGGATAGCTGAGGCCAGCGCTGGCAACCTTCGCAGTTCCGTTCGCATCCAGGCTGGCGAATTCCTTCGCCAGCTCATAGCTGGTGTGCGAATAGCCTACGTTGCCGCGCAAACCTGACGCTCCCAAAGGCAGGCTGTAGCCAAGCGAGCCGAGCCACAATTGCTCCTCGCTCAGCAGTGCACGCACGGTGATCTGGTCGCCCAGCAGGAAGGGACTATTGATGTCGAGATTCGCACGCACGCGGTTTTTCCCCGTGTAGCGGCTACCGGCATTGTCCAGGCCGATGTCACCCCTCACGCGCTGGTCGCGGGCAACCTGGACGATCAAATCGCCCGTTCCCGCCAACGTTCCAGGACGCATCGTGGCGCTGGTCTGGATACCGGGCAAATCATCGAGCAACAGGGTGGCCCGTTCCAGCGGTCCGCTGGCGATCACGCTGCCGGGACGCAAGCCATCGAGGAAGGCCGTCGCCTGCTGCGCCAGGACGCTATCGTCGCCTGCCGCCTGCACCGCGCCATAACGCCCCTCGATGACGTTGATGCGCAAGTCGCCGTGCTCCAGGTCTTGCGGCGGCAGTATGGCGCGGGCAAACGGGTAGCCACTGGCCTGGTAAAAGTCAGTGATGCGCTCGGCCAAGCCGCGCAAGCCGGCCAGGTCGAAGGTCTTGCCCGTGACATCGCCCAGCACCGCGCGCAGCGCTTCCTCGGCAACGACGGAATTGCCCGTCAACTTGAGCGAACGCAAAACCACCGTCGCGCCTCCCGGTACGATGGCAGCGGAACCCAGCGGCGCCTGAATCTTCAGTGGCTGGCTTTCGCGTGGCGGTGCAATCGGCGGCTGCAACTGCTGCAGGGTTTGCCCCGCGTCAGGGGGAACTTGCGCCTGTGCTGCTGGTGCAAAATGCAATAAAGCCAATCCCAGCGCCATGGCAACAGCGGTGCGTTGTGGATATTGTTGTTTTTTCATAGATGTTTTTTCATATTGAGTCAGTACCATCATTGCGCCACGCCCTCGGAGACCGGGACGGCGGGAGCAACGTTAATGCCGCCGTTGACGACAAAGATGCGGGTCATGCCCGGCGTGACGCTGCTGCCCGACGCTGGCAACGCGGCCAGCAGCGTATCTGGCGCCGTGCCAGTAGCCGCTGCCGCGGATCTCACCTCTTCTACCACCGGCACCAGGGCCAGCCCACCGATCAGGCTGACGCCGCCGTTTGGCACACTGCTGACGCCATCGGCGGCATACGCGACGCCCGGCACGGCCAGGCCAGTAGCAGAAGCCGTCGTGCCAGCCGCCACATCGTTGGTGCCAGTGGTGACCTGGCGCCGCGCCAAACGAATTGCGTTTTCCAATGAGGGATCGGCGTCTATCGTCAAGTTGCCGTTCCGGGCAGTCACCACATAGTTGCCATTGGCCAGGGCAGAAGCGTCAATCGTGTAACGGCCCACGTTTTCACCGGCCACGCGGCGCAAGACGCCGGACAGGCTGTCGCCCTCCACCAGCGCGCCTTGCGTCACCTGATAGGTCAAGCTTGGATCAACGTTGCCGTAGATCTTGCTTTTCGCATCGGCCGTCACCGTGATAGCACGCGCGGCTATGCTCAAGGCGCCGTTGTGCGCCGTCACCACATAGTTGCCGTTCGCCAGGGCGGAGGCGTCTATCGTGTAGCTGCCCACGTTTTCACCTGCCACGCGGCGCAGCACGCCACCCAGGCTGTCGCCCTCCACCAGCGCACCTTGCGTCACCTGATAGGTCAAGCTTGGATCGACATTGCCGTAGATCTTGCTCTTCGCATCGGCCTTCACCGTGATAGCACGCGCCGCTATGCTCAAGGCACCGTTGTGCGCCGTTACCACATAGTTGCCGTTCGCCAGCGCGGATGCATCGATCGTGTAACGGCCCACGTTTTCACCGGCCACGCGGCGCAAGACGCCGGACAGGCTGTCGCCCTCCACCAGCGCACCTTGCGTCACCTGATAGGTCAAGCTTGGGTCGAGATTGCCGTAGACCTTGCTCTTCGCATCGGCCGTCACCGTGATAGCACGCGCCGCTATGCTCAAGGCGCCGTTGTGCGCCGTCACCACATAGTTGCCGTTCGCCAGAGCAGAAGCGTCGATCGTGTAGCTGCCCACGTTTTCACCGGTCACGCGGCGCAAGACGCCGGACAGGCTGTCGCCAGCGACCAGGCTGCCCTGCGTCACCTGGTAAGTCAGGCCAGGATCAACATTGCCGTAGATCTTGCTTTTCGCATCGGCCGTCACCGTGATAGCACGCGCGGCTATGCTCAAGGCGCCGTTGTGCGCCGTCACCACATAGTTGCCGTTCGCCAGCGCGGATGCGTCGATCGTGTAGCTGCCCACATTTTCACCGGCCACGCGGCGCAAGACGCCGGACAGGCTGTCGCCAGCGACCAGGCTGCCCTGCGTCACCTGGTAAGTCAGGCCAGGATCGACGTTGCCGTAGATCTTGCTTTTCGCATCGGCCGTCACCGTGACCGGTCGCGCCTCGATGCTGGCGCTGATGCCGCTGGCGTTCAACACATAATTGCTGTTTGACAGGCTCAAGGTGCTGGAGTCAAAGCTGCTGTAGCGGCCGGCGTTGCGGCTGCCGACACTGGCTGAACCCGTCACGCTAGGCGCACTATCGCCATTGACCAGTCCCGACAGCACAAAGCCGGCATTAAACGTACCGCTGCCGTCGTAGGTCTTCGTCACGGCCACGTTCAACGGCCGGGGCGTCACCGTCCAGTAGACAGGACCACCCGGCGTCAAAGTATAACCAGCCTTGCCCAAGGTGAGGCCGGTGCCATAGGTGATCGTGTAGAGGCCGGTCGATGAGGTGGCGGAAGGCGCACCCAGCCAGGTAATGGTGCCGCTAACGCCGGCATCCGTGACCAGTCGCCCGTCCACGAGCGCGTCATACAGCGCATAGTTAAAGATCGGCATGTTGCCATATACGCTGCTACCGGGCGTCAGGCGCAGATACACCGACTTGGGAGTGTTACCGGCGGCATCGTCGACCGAGACGATGGCGGACGATAATTGCGAAATGGGCGCCGCCGCATAATAAACCGACAGGCCGCCTGACTGCCCGGGAGCCAGGTCCGGCACGCGCATGAACATGGCATAGCTGCCATCGGTCTGCCCTGAGGCGATCAGCGAGCTTTTCGGATCCTTGAACACCACGTTGGAAAACTGGCAGCAGTCGCTATGGACGGTGTTCACGCCAGCTGTCGTCGAATAAAACAGCACGGCCGACCCGTTTGTGCCGCTACTGATTTCACTGACCATGATGGCATTCGACGGCGCATTCGCGTCAGTCAGGGGCACGAACGCCCCGCCGCTGATCGCGCCCTTGGTCTTGAAATTACGGTCCGACGCGCCGATGAAGTCGTCGCCAGTCCCCAGCCACATGCGTACATTTGCCAGTGGCGTGCTGCTCAGGTTGGTGACGCGACTATCCATGTTGATATAGGCTTCTCCCGTCTTCAACGTGTAGCTGTGCGTCACGCCGGCAGATTGCTGCAAGGTCTGGAAAGTCAACGTTCCCGTCGTCACCACGGTACCGACACCCTCTTGATAACCGGCAATGTTCAGCGAACGATTACTCAGCGCATTCAAATAGCTGCCTGCCGAGCCCATCCCCGCCCCGCCCCCATTCAAATTGGAGGCCAGCACTTCCCCGGTGCCATTCCAGGAGTTGCTGCCGTCACCGCCTGCGGCGATGGCAAACTCGAATGGCCTCGCGCTATAGGTCAGCTGGTACCAGCCGTTACGGCCCGCAGTGGTATTATCGAAATAGGCTGGGCCTTTCAGCAGACCATCGTCCGTGAACGAATTTTCCACGCCGTTGCCATAACGCACCTTGCCATTGTCCAGCACCAGATTGTTCACGCGTCCGCCGCTACCCTTTTGCCAGGTAAATGCGGTGGCATGCGGAATGTTCACGGCAACGCCCAGCGAAACACTGTAGGCGCTGCCGGCACCATCGGCCGTGGCTTGCCCGTACTGGTATGCGAGCTGGCCCGTGCCCCTCGCGTTCAGGTTCGCATTGATATTGATGTTGCGCTCGGCAGTAAGCGTGAGCTTGTTAGCCGACCAGTTGATCGCGTCATTCACGTGGATGTCGCCGTTGCCGCCCGTCGTCCCCATGCTGGTCGTCATGATGGAGAAATTGTTGTTGGCCAGGGCGCTGGACACCGCCGCCCCCGTCATGTTGCCACCGCTGGCCGCTACCGTGAAGTCGTTCGGATCGATCAGCCAGGTACCAGTCTTGCCGCGCGGCGCGGCAGTGGTTACGCGCGGTGCGCCGATGACAACCTGGTTCGCACTCGTTTCGATAAAGCCGCCGTCCCCGCCCTGGTGGGCGCTGGCATCCAGCACGCCGGCCACACGGACGCTGCCCTGACGCATGTCACCGAGCAGCACGATCTGACCTTTTTCGCCCGTGGCCAGGGTATGCGCCTCGATCACGCCCGTATTGTTGATGACGCTGGAGGCCAGCTGGCCGGCCGCCTTGGCCGTCAGGTAAACGTGGCCGCCATCGGCGCGGATGGCGCCGCCATTTTCGATCAGGGTATCGAGCGCGCCCTGCGTCACCTGCAACTTGATCGGACCGCCCAAGTCCAACACGACCTGGCTACCAGCGCCCATCAGCACGCTGCCAGCATGGGCAGCAATGCTGCCGCTGTTGCTGATTCGGGCGGAAATCAGGGCCACATAGCCGCCGTCGGCCGCGCGGATCGCGCCCTCATTGACGATGCTACCGGGCCCCTTGCCGTTGAAGACATGCTTCTTGCCGCCCATGCTGGCATTGTCCACATCCAGGGTCGAGGCGACGAGGCCGCCCACATTGACCTGGGCCGTACGGCCGAACAGGATGCCGTTCGGGTTAATCAAATACACCTGGCCATTGGCGTTCAGGCGCCCGAGTATCTGCGAGCCATTGCTGTCGAGAATGCGGTTGACGGCCAGTGCATTCGACGATGGCTGGACGAAATTGACAGTTTCCTTGCTGCCCACATTGAAGCTGGCCCAGTTCAGCGACGCCTGCTCGCTCGTCTGCCGTATCGTCGTCGTGGTGCCGGACTGCGTGATGGTCGCCGTGCCGGCCACCACTTGGCCACCCGCGGGCCCGGCACAGGCGGGTCCACCCAGCGCCAGGGCCGCCATAGCGGCAGCGGCGGCTGCGAGCTTGCGGCGCCCGCCCTTGCCGCGCCCGCGCGAAGTCTCGGCAACCGCGACCCAGGCGTTCAGGACATGGCTCCAGACGAGCCGGTATATGTGATTCAGTGATCCGTGGCGATGCATGCTCTCTATCCTTGTTAATGTTGTACAGGGAGCGCACAGGCGATGTCGGCCATGCATGTGCGTGCCGCGCAGGCAGCGCCTACCACGCTCCCATTCTTGTTACTTTCCACCACATATAGGTGACAAAAAGCTTCAAAAATTTCCTTAGGGAAAATGTAACAAAGATTCAGGATTTATAAGTGAGCAAACCTGAGCGATTCCCGACTGATTCAGTCGGAAATACAGGGCGCCTTAGCCGGGTATGTGCAATGAAAAACTGACAACACCATCCCCGCCGGCACTGTCGAGCGTGACCTTGCCACCATGCAGTGCCGCAATACGCTGCACCAGATACAGGCCCAAGCCCGCGCCAGGCTTATGCTGGGCGATGCGACCACGGAAATACTTCTGGAACAGGCGCGGAATTTCATCGGCGGGCAAGGGATCGCCGGGGTTGCTGACGGTGATCTGCAAGCTGCCGTCGCCATCCACCGCAGCATGCACGCATATGGCCAACACCTGGGGTGCATGCCGGTCAGCGTTGCTGAGCAGGTTGCGCAAGGCAACCCGTAGCAGACCCGGGTCGCATCGCAGGCGTGCCGGCAAAACGGGCAAGGTCGCCTCCACCCTGCCCTCCGGCCATTCGGCCAACACCGTCTCGAGCAGCAAGCGCGGATCGCAAGACTGGGGACGGAAGGTGGCGGCGCTCGTTTCCATGCGGTCGGCGCTCAGGTACTCGTCAACAAGCGCCGTCATGCGGCCGCTGGCCTCGCGCAAGTTCTGGCAGCGCTGCAGGGTCTTGACCCAGGCGGCATCGGGATTACGGGCAATCTGCTGGGCTGTCGTATTGATGATGGCCAGCGGCGTATGGAATTCGTGCGAGACCATGGCGACAAAATCCTGCTGTTCTTCGCGCGTGCGCGTTTCCACCGCCAGCGCCGCGCGCAGGTCCGCTTCCAGCACTGCGCGCCGGCCGATTTCCTGTTGTAGCGCGTCCGTGCGCAGCGCCACCAGCCCTTCCAGCCTTTCGTTGAGCGCGCGCACGGCCAGCACGGCTTCGGCCTGCGCCATGTCCTTAGCGCGACGCAATTCCGCATAGCGCCGGTTCAGGCGCAAGCTCATCAGCATCATGTGAAAAAATGCGCCCAGGGTGGCCGCATGGTTGGTCCAGAAATTGGGCGGCAGCACGGCCATATTGCGCAGGAAGCTGACTAGTACGCCCGCGTAAAAGACGCCGAAGATCAATAAAAAGGCTCGCGCCGGGCGGTGGCCGCGCAGTGCCAGCCACGCGGCCAGTACGACGAACAGCACGATCAGCGGCAAAGCCGTGCCCTGCACCACGAGCACGCCTGCCGCATAATTACCGCACAATATCAGCACCGCCCCCGTCAACGCAGCGGCGGCAGTGACGCCGACAACGCCACGGCTGAAGCGGGGAAACAAGGCTGGCAACTCCAGTTGCAAGGTGGAAAAACGGGCGCCGATGGCGATGGACATGGCCATCGATACACCCAGCATCGGATCCGACAGCCAGTTCGGCATGCTGAATATTTGCTGCGGAATGGCGATCGTCAACGCCTCGGTAGTTGCATTCGTCAGCACATACAGCAAGTACCAGCCGCTGTGGGCTTCGCGCGTCATGCGCCAGAAGAACACATGAAACAGGATCAGCAGCAGGTAGCTGCCAAACTGCAAACCGTAATACAAGTATTCGCGGCGCGAGGATGCATCGAACGCCGCGCGCGGCCACATGGTCAGCTCGGTCGACATGGCCTTCTTGCTGTGCAGGCGCACCAGCCAGCGTTCGGTCTCGCCATCCTGCAGGCGAAATGGAAATACCACCTGGCGCGCATCGACAGGCCATGCACCGCGTGCCACGTCCGCCCCGGCCACCTGCAGGGTCCAGTGTCCCGCAACATCCTGCCGGTACAGGCGCACGTCGTCGAGCACGGCGTTACTGAAACGCAACACCCACTCCTCGGGTGCATGCGCGGCGCGCGCCACGTCCAGCCGCAGCCAGATGGCATCGTCCGTATAGCCGGCACTGACGGTAGCAGGCAGCGCACGCCAGCCGGGTGCCGCCTGCACCGCGCCCGGACCCAGCGTACCACCCGGGTCGCGCAGCATCAGCATGTGACCGCTGGCAGACACCGCTTGCGCGCTTTCCGGCAGCACCAGCGGAGCCGGGGGTGGCTCGGAACATGCGGCCAACGGGCAGATACTGGAAAAGAATAAAAAAATGGCAAGCAGGATAGTCATGGCGGCGCAGCTTATCACAGGCAGATCAAGGCCCTGGCAAGTTGCCTTCACACCACATGGGTGATCGGTTATCCTTGCGCCATGCTGAACCTTATCCTGCTTGAAGATGAAGCCGTCCTGCGGCAAGAACTCACTGAATTTCTAGACGATTGCGGCTATCGCGTCAGCGCCGTCGCCGACCTGGCCAGCTTTCATGCCTGTTATGCGCCTGCGCGACACCGTATTGCCATCATCGACCTGGGCCTGCCCGATGGCGATGGTATGGAACTGGTTCGCGCGCTGCGCGTCCGGGCCCCACAGATCGGCATTGTCGTCTTTACCGCGCGCAGCGCCACGCAGGACAAGGTCAGCGGGCTGACTGGCGGTGCCGATTATTATCTGCCGAAACATACGGATCTCGATGAACTGGCAGCGACCCTGAGCAGCTTGCGCCGCCGCCTAGGCGAACCGGCCAGCGCGCCAAGCTGGATACTCGAACTGGGACCGCGCCGACTGTTGCCGCCCGGTTGCAGCGCCATCGCGCTGTCGCAGCAGGACGCCATCGTGCTGCAGGTGCTGATGGCGGAACCGGAACGTATCGTCAGCCGCCAGCAAATCGTCCAGTCGCTGGGCGAGGACTTCCTCGACTACGATCAACGCCGCCTCGATACGCAGATCAGCCGCCTGCGCCGCAAGACCGAGCAGGCCACCGGGCTGTCCCTTCCCATCAATACGGCGCGCAACGCCGGCTACCGCTTTTTCGCCAACGCCGCTGTACGGCCCTGAAGCCAGGCGCCGCCTAGGTGAACAGTTGCGGCACGCCCGCCGCCATCAGCGAAAGGCCGATCAAGGTCAGCACGGCAAACGCGATGCGGCGCATGCCGCGCTGGGCGATCGGTGGCGGATAGCGCTTGCCGGCCATGGTGGCCAGCACGCCGACAGGCAGGGCCAGCAGGCACAAAAGTAACACTTTCGCATCGAGCTGGCCCTGGCTGCCCGCCATCAGGGAGCGTCCGCCCGCGCTGATGGCGAACAAAAAAATCAGGCTGTAGCGGATGGTGGCCAGGCTCATTTCCTGGCGGTAAAACTGGTACACGAGCGGTGGCCCGGCCAGCGAAAACAGGCCCGCAAACAGGCCGCCGCACACGCCGCTGATGAAGAAGCTGCGCTTGTCAGCCGCGCCCGGTCCCGGCGGCGCCTGTAGCAAAATACTGACACCGCCATACACGATGGCCGAACCCAGCAGCAGCTTCAGCAAGGGCGCATACGCCTGGTCCAGATATCCCAACAACAACACGCCGGCCACCATGGCCGGCAGCAAGCCGATGCTGGCGGCGCGGATGGCGCGCCAGTCCAGGTGGTGCAAGGCGCCCGGCAAGGCCACCAGGCAATTGGCCAGCGACAACAAACTGACGAGGGCTGCCAGCGCGGGCACGGGCGCCAGGCCCAGCCCGCTAGCCAAGCCCATGACGATCATGCCCAGGCCAAAACCCGTGACAGTCTGGAAATACGTGCCCACTGCCACCACGCCCAGCAGCGCCAGCATGGGCAAGCTGAACAACTCAGCGCCCACCCTGGGCCTGCACGGATGTGACGGCAATCACGTTGTAGACGTCGTCGGCGCTGCAACCGCGCGACAAATCGTTGGCGGGCTTCTTCAAGCCTTGCAGCAAGGGGCCGATGGCGACAGCGCCGCCCATGCGCTCGGCCAGCTTGTAGCCGATATTGCCCGCGTCCAGGTTCGGGAACACCAGCACATTCGCGCGGCCATTGACGACGGAATCCTTGACCTTGCGCTGCGAAATCTCGGCCACGATGGCAGCATCGAGCTGCACGTCGCCATCGATGGCCAGCAGCGGACGCTGGGCCTTGACCCGGTCTGTTGCCGCATGCACCTTGTCGACGGCCGCATGGTGGGCGCTGCCGCTGGTGGAAAACGACAGCATGGCGACCCGAGGTTCTTCCATCAGCAAGGCTTGCGCGCTGTCGGCGGCGGCCATGGCGATGTCGGCCAATTCCTCGGCTTTCGGATCGACCACTAAAGCGCAATCGGAAAAGATGAAACCACCCTTGAGGCTATGGAAAGGTTCGCACAGCATCATCAGGAAAAAGCTCGACACCAGCTTGAAGGCCGGGTCGACGCCGATGATCTGGATGGCGCTGCGCACCACGTCGGCCGTCGTGTGCACGGCCCCCGCCACGCAACCATCCGCGTCACCCAGGCGCACCATCAGGTTGGCATAGCACAGGGGGTCTTGCACGGCGATCCTCGCCTGCTCCACCGTCATGCCCTTGGCCTGGCGCAGCACAAACAATTGCTGGGCGTAGTGTTCCGACTCATCGGAAGTTGCCGGGTCAACCAGGCGCACGGCGTCCAGGTCCAGCGCGTGTTCGCGCGCCAAGGCCAGGATGGCGGCCGGCTTGCCGACGATGGTGATGTGCGCCAAGCCTACACTTGCTGCGCGCGCGGCGGCCTGCAACACGCGCGCATCGTCGCCCTCGCACAAGACGATGTTTTTTGGCACGGCGCGGGCTTGGGCGATGATGCGGTGCAGGGCTTTCATGGCGACTCCAATTCGGTAAAAATATGGGGTCAGACCCGGCGGGTCTGACCCCAGGTTTGCTTACTTATACGTAGTCTTTGTACTTGTCCAGGTGACGCACAGGTTTGCTCAGCGCATCACGGCGGAACGGGTCGCCCAGCTCGCGCGTGCACATGATTTCGATGATGGTGGTCTTGCCTTCATTCATCTGCATGGCTATGGCCTTTTTCAAGGTCGGGCCCACGTCTTCCAGCTTGTCGACCGTGATGCCTTCGGCGCCCATGGCCCGCGCAATTTCCGCGAAGCTCTGGTTGTCGAGCTCACCGGCAACAAAACGGCGGTTGTAGAAATCCACCTGGTTTTTCTTTTCCGCGCCCCACTGGCGGTTGTGGAACACCACGGCCGTCACGGGAATGTTATGGCGCACGCAGGTCATCGTTTCCATCAAGCTCATGCCCCAGGCGCCGTCGCCCGCATACGACACGGCCGGACGATGCGGCGCGGCCACTTTCGCGCCGATAATGGTCGGAAACGCGTAGCCGCAGTTGCCAAAGCTCATCGCCGCAAAGAAGCTGCGCGGCTTTTCGAAGCGCAGATAGCTGTTCGCCACCGAGTTGATGTTGCCGATGTCGGTCGACACCATCACATCTTCCGGCATGGCTTTTTCCAGCTCGCGCAAGACCTGGCGCGGGTGCAGATAGCTGCCCGGCTCTTTCTTTTGCTCTTCGATCATATCCAGACTGTACGCATCCTTTTCATGCGTCCAGTTCGTCAATTCCTCTTCCCATGCGGCCTTTTCCGCTTGTACGGTGGCATAGCGCTCCTCGCGCGTGGCGTCGCAGTCGAGGCTCTTGCCATCCAGGCGGGCCAGGATGGCTTTCGCGGCGGCCTTGGCATCGCCGCAAATGCCCACCGAAATCTTTTTCACCAGGCCCAGCATCTTGTTGTCCGCATCGATCTGGATGATCTTGGCATTCTTCGGCCAGTAATCCATGCCGTGCTGCGGCAAGGTGCCGAACGGTCCCAGGCGCGAACCGAGGGCGACGACGACGTCGGCCTTGGCGATCAGTTTCATGGCCGCTTTCGAGCCTTGATAGCCGAGCGGACCGCACCACAGCGGATGGCTGGCAGGGAAGGAGTCATTGTGCAGATAGCTGTTGACGACGGGCGCACCCAGGCGTTCGGCCAGGGCCTTGCACTCTTCGATGGCTTCGCCCATGACGACCCCGCCGCCCGAGATAATGACGGGGAACTTGGCTTTTGCCAGCAATTCGGCCGCATCGTTGAGGCTTTGCTCGCCGCCAGCACCACGGTCCAGACGGTTCGGCTTGGGAATTTCGGCCTTGATTTCGCCATAGAAATAATCGCGCGGGATGTTCAGTTGCGTCGGGCCCATTTCCGACATGGCGCGGTCAAAGCAGCGGCCCGTAAATTCCGCCATGCGGGCGGGATTGGTGACGTGGCCTTGATACTTCGTAAATTCCTCGAACATCGGCAGCTGGTTCGCTTCCTGGAAGCCGCCCAGGCCCATGCTCATGGTGCCCGTTTCCGGCGTGATGATCACGACGGGGGTATGCGCCCAGTAGGCGGCAGCAATCGCCGTCACGCAATTGCTGATGCCGGGGCCGTTCTGGCCGATGACGACGCCATGGCGGCCCGAGACGCGGGCATAGCCGTCGGCCATGTGGCCGGCGCCCTGCTCGTGCACGACGGGAATCAGCCGGATGCCGGCCGGAGCAAAAATGTCCATCGGATCCATGAAGGCCGAGCCCATGATGCCGAACATGTCGGTCACGCCATTGGCGGCCAGGGTTTCCACGAACGCTTCGGAAGGCGTCATCTTTTGCGGGCCTACCGGGGTTGCTGCGGTAGTGGCAGCGGCGGCGGCTTTTTGGTCGGACAAATCGGTCATGGCTCAGTCTCCTTACAGTTTTATAAAAAATCGGTATATTTTGTTCCGATATTTGAAATACGTGTTCAATTTAACGGTTGCGAAATGCGCTGTCAATGAAAATTCATGAAAATTCGGACTGTTTCATTCCTGATTCCGGAATCCGTGACTTTGAGCCATGTCTGAAACAACAATGGCGGGCTATCCGCAACAGACAGCCCGCCATCGGTTCGTGCCGCGCTGCGTGCTAGAACTTCAGGCGCATGCCGGCCGTGAAGGCGCTCGAGTTATGCCCAGGCAAGGGCACGCTGCCGCCGCTGGAAGCATCTCCAACGAAATTGGTGCCCGCACCATCGTTGTTGATGCGCCCGTACGAGGTGTACAGGTTGGTGCGCTTGGACAAGGCATAGGTGTAGCCGATGGCCAGCTGGCGCCCGCCGCGGCGTAGGTTGGTGCGGTCATCCTTCTTGATGTAGGACGCCATCACGCTGCCGGCCGCGCCCACGGGGGCCGATGCGCCCAGCATATAGTTGCGGAAATCCGTGCCCGCATCGTCCTTGTCCGTTTCATACGCGGCGTGCAGCTTGGCAGGGCCGAAGTCGTAGGTGCCGCCCAGCAAGGTCACTTTCGCCGTGTTCAGCGGCGTATCCTTGCGCTTGTCGTGCGCCAGGGTCAGCACCAGTGGGCCGTTGGCGTAGTCGATGGAAAAGTCGATGGTGCGGCCCAGGGTGTTGCTGTCCGGCTTTTCGCCGAGGCCAACCATGACGGCGGCCGACAAGCCGTTCACCTTCGGCGTTTCATACATGATGGAGTTTTTCGTGCGCAGGCTGGCCACGCTCATCAGGTTGATCGAGGCGCCCGTCAGGCCCGTCTCGAAGGGGTCGATATTGTCCAGTGCGGTAAACAGCGGATTGTGCTGCAAGCCGATATTCACGGCGCCGAAGTCGCCCGACAGGCCCACATACGCCTTGCGCCCGAACAAGGCGCCCTGGCGGTTGGCGCCCGTGTCCACGTCGAGGCCATTTTCCAGCAAGAAATTGGCCTTCAGCTTGTTGCCCAGGTCTTCCGTGCCCTTGAAGCCGATGCGGCTGCCCGACTGCACGCCGGTGGCCAGCTTGGTGACGGAACCGTCCGCGCCACCGTGTTCGGACGTCAGGCCCGCGTCGAGCAAGCCGTATACGGTGACGGACGATTGGGCGCTGGCGCTGCCGGCGAAGAAGGAGGCCAGGACGGCCGCCGCTACGAGTGTGTGTTTCATGTCATCTCCAGGTATTGTGGTTTTTATAAACGCTTGAAACGATAATCAACTACGGTGCTGCAAATTGCGGGTAAATGCGGCGGCTCAGGCGATCAGCCCGGCCATCGGCGACGAGGGCGAGGCACTCATGGCGCCCGCTCTCCGGGGCATGCGTCCGGCCAGGTAGGCCTCGCGTCCGCCCTGCACTGCCAGTTTCATGGCGCGCGCCATGCGTATCGGTTCGCGCGCCGCCGCGATGGCGGTATTCATCAGGATGCCGTCGCAACCGAGCTCCATGGCGATGGCCGCGTCCGACGCCGTGCCGACACCGGCGTCGACCAGCACGGGTACCGTGGCTTGCTCGATGATCAGCGACAAGTTCCACGGATTCAGAATGCCCATGCCCGAGCCGATCAGTGACGCCAGCGGCATGACGGCGATGCAGCCGAGGTCTTCCAGCATGCGCGCCTGGATGGGGTCATCGCTGCAATACACCATCACCTGGAAGCCATCCTTCACCAGCTGCTTCGCCGCTGTTAACGTTTCCGGCATGTTCGGGAACAAAGTCTTTTCATCGCCCAGCACTTCCAGCTTGCACAGCGGGTGCCCACCCAGCAGCTCGCGCGCCAGTTGCAAGGTGTAGACGGCGTCGCGCGAGTTGTAGCAGCCGCCCGTGTTGGGCAAAATCGTGTATTTCGACGGCGGAATGAAGTCGAGCAGATTCGGCTCGCCCTTTTCCTGGCCAATGTTGACCCTGCGGATCGTGACCGTGACGATCTCGGCGCCGCTCGCTTCGATGGCCAGGCGCGTTTCCTCGAAATCCTTGTATTTTCCTGTACCCACCAGCAGGCGCGACTGGTAGGTGGTGCCGGCCAGGGCCAGGCCGGTAGGGCTGGGGGTGGCGTCGTCTCTCATCTCGATCTCCTAAGTTAAAGCTGGGGTCAGTCCCTTCGGGATCGGAATATGCCCCACTGAGGCACATTCCCCCGCCGGGTCTGACCCCGGAATTCCTCTGCTGCAGACGGCGGCGCCAAGCGCTCGCCGCAAAACGCAAAATCGACTTCGGGCCGCCGTCCCGACACGAGGTCGGCGATCGCCCTGCCCGCGCCGCAGCCCATGGTCCAGCCCAGGGTGCCGTGGCCCGTGTTGAGGAAGAGCTGGCGGTAGCGCGTGGCGCCGATATACGGCACGTTCGATGGTGTCAGGGGGCGCAGGCCGGCCCAGTAGACGGGGTCGCTGTAATCGCAGGCGTGGGGAAACAGCGTCTGCACGCGGCGCGTGATGGCGGCGCAGCGCATGGAATTGAGTTCGCGCGTATAGCCGTTCAACTCGCACGTGCCGGCCACGCGCAGGCGCTCGCCCAGGCGCGAAAACACCAGTTTGTGGCCGTCGTCCGTCAGCGAGACGGAAGGTGCGCTGACGGGGTCGAGAATCGGATAAGTAGCCGAGTAACCCTTGCCCGGATACAGCATCAGGCGGATGCCCAGCGGCTGCAGCAGGGGCGCGGAAAAGCTGCCCATGGCCACCACCACGGCGTCCGCATGCTCCATGCGGTGGCGCCCTTGCGCATCGATGCATTCCACGCCCGTGATGCGTTCGCCATCCGCCAGCAAGCGCGTCACGGTCGTGCCGTACTGGAAATCCACGCCGGCTGCGGCCGCGCGCGCGGCCAAGGCCGTGGTAAACAAATACACGTCACCCGACTCGTCGCTGGCCGTGAAGTCGCCGCCGACGATATGCTTGCGGCTATGCGCCAAGGCCGGCTCGATGCGGATCACTTCATCGGCGCTGACGGTGTTGCGCGGGCAGCCCAGTTCGCGCAGGAGCGCGGCGCCCGCTTGCGATTTATCAAACTCCTGCTGGTCTGTATAGAAATGCAGGATACCCCGTTCCAGGTGGTCGTAGGCTATGCCCGTCTCGCGGCGCAAGGCTTGCAAGCTCTGGCGGCTGTACTCGGCCAGGGCGACGATCTGACGCATATTGCGCGACACCCTGGCCGGCAAACACTCGCGCAGATAGTGCAGCACCCACTGCCATTGCAACGCATCAAGACGGGGGCGGAACAGCAGCGGCGCATCGTCCTTGCCCAGCCACGCGAGCACCTTGCGCAGCGTGGCGGGGTTAGCCCACGGTTCCGCGTGCGAAACGGAAATCTGCCCGCCGTTAGCAAAACTGGTTTCCTGCGCCGCGCCCGCCTGGCGCTCGAACACGCGCACATCGTGGCCCGCCTGGCGCAAATACCAGGCCGATGCCGTGCCGACCACGCCGGCGCCGAGGACAAGGATCTTCATGGCGGGCCCGGTTCGCTTAGCGCGTCAGCAGCACGGCGATGGCGACGAAGGCGGCGATCCACACGGTTTCCATCACCAGCATGATCACGGGACGCCAGCCCAGCGAGGCCAGCGACTGGAACGAGGTTTTCACGCCCAGCGCGGCAATGGCGATGACGAGGCAGGCCCGCGAGGCATTGTTGATCCAGCCATTTACTTCCTGCGGAATCAGGCCCAGGCTATTCGTAATGACGAGCCAGACAAAGCCGATCAGGAAGAAGGGCACCAGCGGCGGCGCGTCGACCTCGCTCTTGCCATCCTTGCGCTTGAACATGATCGACAGGCCCAGCACGACGGGCACGAGGCAAGCCACGCGCGTCAGTTTGACGAAGGTGGCCACGTCGCCCGTATGGTTGCTGACCAGATAGCCGGCGCCCACCACTTGCGCCACGTCATGGATGGTGCCGCCGATGAACACGCCCGCTTCCGTGGGGTCAAAACCCAGCAGCTTGACCAGCAGCGGGTAGACGATCATGGCCAGGGTCGACAGGGTCGTCACGCCCACCACCGTCAGCAGGGTGAACTTTTCGTTTTCCTTGGTTTGCGGCAGCACGGCCGAGATGGCCAGCGCGGCCGACGCGCCGCAGATGGCGACCGAGCCGCCCGACAAAATGCCTTCCGTGATGGGACGTTTCAGCCACTTGGCCAGCAGGTAACCAAAGCCCAACGTCGCCACCAGGCCGCCGACGACGATCAGCAATGGCGTCACGCCGACCGAGGCGATCTGGTTGAAGGTGATGCGCGCCCCCAGCAGGGCCACGCCCGTGCGCAACAACACCTTGCTGCAAAATTCGATGCCGGGCTTGCAGGTGGGATCGGACGCGAGGAAGTGGAAGGCCAAGCCGAAGAACAGCGCATACAGCAGCTGGGGGCCGCCGTAATTGCTGGAAATAAAGGTCGCCGACAGGGCGATCACCAGCGCGATAGCCACACCGGGCCAGCTGCGCAGCACGGCGCGGGGGCGCCAGATGGCGACGGCGGAAGACAGGTAGGGAATGTTCTTGTCGACAACGCGTGTTATCGCTGAGGAGTTGGTTTTCATGCGGGTCCGCTCATAATGTTTTAAAAATTGGGACATTTCATCTCGTTTTTTAATAATACACGATGAGCTAGCGAAGTCCATGCTTTTCCATGCAAATCGAAACTGGATGTTCCGGAAACTGACGTTTTAATGGTGTCGGCGCCGTAAACGACGAGCGGCGCGGCCCTTTGCAGGGACGCGCCGCCGTTGCCAGTACTTGAAAGATTACTTTTTGTTCAGACGGGTAATCAGGCTGGACGTGTCATAGCGGTTGCCGCCCGCCTGCTGCACTTCGCCATAGAACTGGTCCGTCAAGGTCGTCACGGGCAAGTCGCTGCCGTTGCGCTTGGCTTCGGCGAGGCAGATGCCCAGGTCCTTGCGCATCAGGTCGACGGCGAAACCGAAGTCGAACTTGCGTTCGATCATGGTCTTGCCCCGGTTTTCCAGCTGCCACGACTGCGCCGCGCCCTTGGAAATCACGTCCACCACCAGCGCCGCATCGAGGCCCGCGTTTTCCGCAAAGGCGATGCCTTCGCTGAGCGCCTGCACCAGGCCCGCGATGCAGATCTGGTTGACCATCTTCGTCAGCTGGCCGGAACCGGAGGCGCCCATGTAGGTGACGGCGCGCGAGAACAGGGCGATGACAGGCTCGGCGCGTGCATACGCTTGCGCATCGCCGCCCACCATCACCGTCAGCTTGCCGTTTTCCGCGCCCGCCTGGCCGCCGGACACGGGCGCGTCGAGGAAGAACACGCCCCGCTCTTGCGCTGCCGCGTGGATGGTGCGCGCCGCTTCGGCGGAAGCCGTCGTGTGGTCGATCAGGATGCTGCCCGGCGCCATGGCGGACAGCAAGCCGCCCTCTTCCAGGATGACCTGGTACAGGTCGTTATCGTTGCCGATGCAGGTGAAGACGAACTCGGCACCGGCTGCGGCCGCGGCCGGCGTGGCGGCGCTGCTACCTTTATGCTGTTCCAGCCAGGCGGCCGCGCGGGCCGGGTTGCGGTTGTACACGGTGACGTCGTGCCCGCCTGCCGCCAGATGGCCTGCCATGGGGAAACCCATGACGCCCAAACCGATGAATGCCACTTTTGCCATATTGTCCGTCCTGTCGATGAGTGAATCCGATTATTGTTGCACAAATGGCCCGTGGCGGCAGCATGGCGCGGCCAGATGGCCACCATGGCCGCGCCAGCAGTGGCGATTGGGGAACATCCGCATTTCAACCATACAAGACGGAAATTATCATAAAGAAACTTTATGTTGCATTTTTTTCTAGCAAATATTATATTGAGTTGGCATTAGGAATTTCAATGTAAAGTGCCACTGTCCTTTTCCCCATCCCTGTTAAGGAGTCAATCTTGCAAACTACATTCTCCCGCCTGAAAATCATCAGCGCCGCCGCCCTGCTGCTCGCCGCCAGCGCCGCACAGGCAGACATCACGGTCTTTACCAGCCAGTCCGCCTATCTGGCAGCGGTCGGCAATACCGGCGTCGATACCTTTGATGATTTGCCCATCGATGCGCTCGGTGGCCCGCTGAACCGCAGCGCCGGCAGCTATGCTTACACGGCAAGCAGCGTTGGCGTCTCGCCCATCCTGTATGGCGCCGGCACGGGCAGCGACAACTGGCTGAGTACGAACAACCGTGACGACAGCGTGCTGTTTTCCAACTTTTCCAGCGCCGTACGCGGTGTGGGGGGATTTTTCTTCGGCTCGAACCTTGCCGGTGAATATGCGAACGGACAGAGCGTCACCCTGACCGCGCGCAATGCGCTGGGAGAATTGCTCACCTACGAGCTGACCTTGCCGACGCAAGCCTCGTTTATCGGCTTCGTGTCGTCGGGTGCATTCTCCGACCTGGCCGTCAGCACGGCGGGACAGATCGGTATCTGGCCAACCATCAATAACCTGACCGTGTCGGCCGTACCGGAGCCCGCCACTTACGGCATGCTGCTGGGAGGCCTGGGCTTGCTGGGCTTCATGGCGCGCCGCCGCCGGGCCAGCCAGCAGTAAACAAACTGGCGCCTGGTACGGCTGCCGGCAGCCGTACCAGGCCTGCCATCACGACAACAGCTCGCGCAAGACCGCCATCAGGGCTGCGCACTCGGCCGGATTGCCGATGCTGATGCGCAAGTACTGGCTGATGCGGGGCGCATTGAAATGGCGCACGATCACGGAACGGGCGCGCAAGCCGGCCGCCAGTTGCGCCGCGTCATGCTGCGCGTGGCGCGCAAAAACAAAATTGGCCACCGACGGCAGCACCTCGAAGCCCAACGCAGCAAGATCTGCCGTCAGCTGTTCGCGGCTGGCGATCACAGCCTGGCGCGTCTGCTGGAAATATGCTTCGTCGTGCAGCGAAGCGACGGCGCCGGCCAGCGCCAGCCGGTCCAGCGGATACGAATTGAAACTATTCTTCACTCTTTCCAGCGCCTCGATCAGGTCAGGATGCCCGAAAGCACACCCCACGCGCAAGCCGGCCAGCGAGCGCGATTTCGAGAACGTCTGCACCACCAGCAAGTTCGGATAACGCTCGACCAGGGCCACGGCGCTCTCGCCGCCGAAATCCACATACGCCTCATCGACCACCACCACGGCATCGGGATGCGCGCGCAGCAGGGTTTCCACGCCGGCCAGCGGCAAGTCGACGCCCGTGGGCGCGTTGGGATTCGGGAAGATGATGGCGCCACACGGCCCTTGATAGTCTTCCGGGCGGATGCGCATGGACTCGTCGAGCGCTAGCGTGCGGTAATCGATGCCGTACAGCTTGCAATACACAGGATAGTAGCTGTAGCTGATGTCGGGGAACAGCAGCGGCGCATCGTGCTTGAGCAAGGCCATGAAGGCCAGTGCCAGCACTTCGTCGGAGCCGTTGCCGACGAACACTTGCGCGCTGGTCAAGCCATGGTAGTCGGCCAGGGTTTGCTTCAGTTCGCTGGCTGAGGGGTCCGGGTAGAGGCGCAAGGTGTCGTTGGCAGCTTCGTGCAGCGCAGCCAGTACCTGGGGCGACGGGCCGTAGGGGTTTTCGTTGGTGTTGAGTTTGACCAGGTCGGGCAGTTTCGGTTGCTCGCCCGGGATGTAGGGGGTCAGCTCGCTGACGATGTTGCTCCAGAATCGGCTCATTGCTTTTATTGGTGGGGGCAGGATGGGAGGGGGTAGATTAGCATAGGCTGAGCAGGGTCAAGGTAGGCTGCATCGGCAAGGGGTAGCGTGGACAGCATCGGCATCGGCCCCAGCCTGGAGAGGACGCAGCATGAACAAGCTGAGCGATACGCGGCTGCGGCATGATGCGCTGACGCAACAGGCGCGCCAGCGCAAGATCGATGCGTGGCTGCAGGTTGCGGCCAGCCTCGGCGAACAGATCGCCGTCGAATTACAGACTGCCACGAACCAGCTACAGTTGGAAGGAATGGCCGATTTGCAGCGCGCGACAGCGCTGGCACAGCGCTTGGCCAGGAATAGCAATGCCATGCGCGATACTCTTGGGACACTGTTTGACAGCGGTGAAAAAAGCGAGGAGCATGAAGTGAAAAGCACGGAGGATTGCGCCATGGACGAGCAAGTCAACACACTGGCAAAACACATGGCTGGCGTGAAACTGGACGTTAAGGATGTAAAGGCCGATGTGGCTGACATCAAAGTGGATGTCGCGGACTTGAAAACCGATGTTGCGGACCTCAGGGTGGATGTTGCTGGTTTGAAAACGGATGTCACTGGTCTCAAGGTGGATGTGGCTGGTCTGAAAACGGATGTCGCTGGTCTCAAGGTGGATGTGGCCGACCTCAAGGTGGATGTGGCCGGCCTGAAAACGGATGTCGGCGTTCTCAAGACGGATGTCAGTGGCTTGACACTGGACGTCGCTGTGGTGCGCTCCAATTATGCGACCAAGTCAGATGTGGCTGAGGCGAAGTCGGCTGTCATCCTGTCGTGTGTGGGGACGATGATTGCCTTGTCGGGCGCGGCGTTTGCGGTGGCCAAGCTCGTGCACTAGCTTGGCACTAGCTTGTTGCGTTAGTGGCGGCGCTGGCTTTCAAAGCTTGAATGGAGGAAAAAACGCCTTGCGCTGCGCGCTTTGGGCGGTTTTTCTACCTGGACTTTGCGCTGGTGGTTTTTTGACCTTGCGGGAATAAAAAAAGCTCCCTTGCGGGAGCTTCTTCTATGTATTCTGGCGGAGAGGGTGGGATTCGAACCCACGGTACGATTTAACGTACGCTTGATTTCGAGTCAAGTACATTCGACCACTCTGCCACCTCTCCGTTTACTGCGGTCTATTCATTCAAACTGGCGTGCCGGTTTGAACGAGGCGCTATTTTAGCATGGGTGTTGTTGGGTTGGGTAGGGGTTTTATTGGCGATTTGCAACTGAGGGCTGGGAATTCAAACCAAAGCCCATAGGGGCGATTCGGGGAGCCTCGCGCGAGTACGCGCTCGTCTTCGAATCCCACTCGCAAGGCGCGCAGGCGCCTTGCTCCTCTTCGCCGCCACAAATAAAAAAAGCTCCCTTGCGGGAGCTTTCTCTATTTGTTCTGGCGGAGAGGGTGGGATTCGAACCCACGGTACGATTTAACGTACGCTTGATTTCGAGTCAAGTACATTCGACCACTCTGCCACCTCTCCATTTGCTGCGGTCTTTCCCCGCATTGCTGCGAGAAGGCAAGATTATAGCAGCCCGCGACAAAAAGAAAAGGACTATTTTAAGCCTTCAAATGCGTCAGGCCACCCATGTAAGGACGCAGTACTGGCGGGATCTCGACGCTGCCGTCCGCCTGCTGGTAATTTTCCAGCACGGCGACCAGGGTGCGGCCCACTGCCAGGCCGGAGCCGTTCAGGGTGTGGGCCAGTTCCGGTTTGCCGGCGGCGTTGCGGAAACGCGCTTGCATGCGGCGGGCCTGGAAGGCTTCGCAGTTCGACAGGGACGAGATTTCACGATAGGTGTTTTGCGCCGGCAACCACACTTCCAGGTCGAAGGTCTTGGTGGCACCAAAGCCCATGTCGCCCGTGCACAGCGACATCACGCGGTACGGCAGGCCCAGGCGTTGCAAGATGGCTTCCGCATGGCCGACCATTTCATCGAGCACCTGGTACGAGGTGTCCGGATGCACCACTTGCACCATTTCCACTTTGTCGAACTGGTGCTGGCGGATCATGCCGCGCGTGTCGCGGCCATAGCTGCCCGCTTCCGAGCGGAAGCATGGCGTGTGGGCCGTCATTTTCAGTGGCAATTGATCGAGCGCAAGGATCTCATCACGCGCGATATTGGTCAGCGACACTTCCGACGTGGGGATCAGGTAGAAGGTCTCGCCCTCGCCTTCCGCGCCACCTTTTTTCACCGAGAACAGATCGGCTTCGAATTTCGGCAACTGTCCCGTGCCGCGCAGCGAATCGGCGTTGACCATGTATGGGGTATAGCATTCCGTGTAGCCGTGCTCGTCCACGTGCGTGTTGAGCATGAATTGCGCCAGCGCACGGTGCAAACGGGCGATGCCGCCCTTCATGACGGAGAAGCGCGAACCGGTCAGCTTGGTGGCCACTTCGAAGTCCAGGCCCAGCGGGGCACCCACGTCGACGTGATCCTTGACTTCAAAGTCAAAAGTGCGTGGCGTGCCGACCTTGCGCACTTCCACGTTGCCCGCCTCGTCCGTGCCCAAGGGCGACGACTCGTGCGGCAAATTCGGCACGGCCATGATGAAATCGCTCAGCTTGGCTTGCACCACGCTCAGGGCCGCTTCATCGGCTTTCAGCTCATCGCCCAGGCCGGCCACTTGCGCCATCACGGCCGAGGTGTCTTCCCCCTTGCCTTTCAACATGCCGATTTGCTTCGACAGCGCATTGCGCTTGCTCTGCAGCTCTTCGGTGCGCGTCTGGATCGCCTTGCGTTCGGCTTCGAGGGCATTGAAACCTGCCACGTCGAGCTGGAATTTGCGCGTCGCCAGGCGTTCTGCGACGTTGGCGATGTCTTTACGGAGAAGTTGGATATCTATCATGGGTGGATGGCGGTGCCGATGTATCGAAAGCACTCATTGTACCAAGACCCGTTCAGTTCTTTATGAGTTTTGCACATGGCTGTCCATCGTCATGGCAGCATGGCCGGGCACTCGCGCCCGCTTTACGGCTGGTGCTCAGGCTACTGTCAGATAAAGGCGGCTTTTTCGGCAGCGGTCAGGCGGCGGGCGCTGACGGTGACGACGGGCATCTTGCTGTCGGCGGCCTGGGCGATCACGGTGCTGCTGGCGCTCACTTCCAGCGTATTCGCACCGGCGGTGGCGAAGCTGGCGCCGATGGCGATGATGGCGGCGGCGACAAAGGTGATTTCCATGTTTTTCAGTGCGTGCATGATGTGACTCCTGGTTAGTTTGTTTCGTTGACTGCTGCTGGTATGGTGGTACTTTAGCCAACGGCAACAAACAACGCCACCGGCTTGCGACCAGCGGCAAAAAACAGGGAGCGAACGGTGAAAAACGGGCACTGAAACGCAAAGAATAGTTACAAGGCGTCATGCACCAGGCGGCCCAGGCGGCCGATGGCCTGCTCGATGCGCGGCGTCCACGCATTGCCGCAATTGAGGCGCAGATAATTGCCGAACTTGCCCGAGGCCGAGAACAGCTGGCCCGGCATATACGCCACGCCTTCCGCAATCGCCTGGCCATGCAGGGCCAGCGCATCGATTTGCTGCGGCATTTGCACCCACAGCACGAAACCGCCCTGCGGCTCGGACAGCATGCACTCAAGCGGAAAACTGGCCGCCACGGCGTCGGACATGCGGGCAATGCGTTGTACCAGGGTGCGCCGCATCTTGCGCAGCTGCTGGTCGTAGCTGCTGCCTTCCAAAAAGTCGGCCAGCACGGCCTGGAAGAAATGGCTGGTGGCGCCGCTCGACACGGTTTTCAGCAAGGCCACTTCCTGCGCGAAGCGCCCGGCCAGCACGTAACCCACGCGCGAGGCAGGCGTAATGGCCTTGGAAAACGAGGAGCACAACAAGACGTTGCCGCTCGTGTCGTAAGCCTTCACGGGCCAGGGACGCTGCGGCGCAAAGCACAGGTCGCCATACACATCGTCTTCCACCAGCGGAATATTGAATTCCGACAGCAGCCCCGCCAGCCGCTTCTTGTTTGCTTCCGGCATGACGCAGCCAAGCGGATTGTTGGCGTTCGGCACGAACAGACACGCTTGCACGAGGCCGGCGCGCAGGGCCAGCTCGAGCGCGTCGAGCGACGGTCCCGTCTTCGGGTCGGTGGGGATTTCCAGCGCCTTCATGCCCAGGCTTTCTATCATCTGCAGCAGCACGAAATACGTGGCCGACTCGATGGCGATGGTGTCGCCCGGCTTGGCGACGGCGCGCAGGCACAGGCTGATCGCTTCCGTGCAGGAATTCGTCACGACGATCTCGTGCGGGTCCAGCTTGCCCCAGTCCAGCGCCCGGCGCGCGACCTGGCGCAGGAAATTACCTTCGCTGACGTCGTAACAGCTGACCTTGCTCAATAAAGCGGGCTCGCGCCGCGCGACAAAGCTGATGGTGCGCTGCATGCGCTTGATGGGCAGTATCTCGTCGGGCGGCCAGGCCGTGCCCAGCTGCACGATATTCGCCGTTTCGTTGTCCTTCAGCACGCGCATCAAGAGATTGTTGATGCCGACAAAGGCTGGCTCCTTCAAGTGCTGGGCGTCCGCACTGCAGGGACGGCGCGGCGCGCGGTGGCGCACGAAATAGCCGGACTGGGGCCGCGCATCGACTTGCCCCCGATCTTCCATCAGGCGCAAGGCTTGCATCACGGTACTGATGGAGATGCGCTTTTGCTGCGCCAGGTGGCGGATCGACGGCAAGCGGTCGCCGGGCGCAAACACGCGCGAGTCGATCAGGGCGCCCAGCTCATTGGCCAGGTGCTCGTACAGATTCAAATGCGCGCTCATGTTCATCCCTTCAGTATGCGGCTGCCGCACGCGGCACGCACAGATACAGTTGCCCGTTTTTTTGACAAGCACAGTGTACGACGAAGCGCACTGTATGCATGACAATTTCGTTTTCCTGCATCTGTCATGGTTTAAGCCAAGCGCCTAAGCTGTTCCTGTCAGCACAACAGGAGCGATGCCATGCATACCGACCACGAATTACGCAGCGAACGGCCTTTACGCCTGGAAAAAGCACACGCCAGGGTCATCGAATGCCTGTCCGGCACGGCGTGGATCACGGCCTACGCCCAGTTCGAGGATTGCGTGCTGCGCAGCGGCGAACGCTACACGATACCGAACGACGGCCTGGTGCTGGTCGAAGCCGTGGGCAGCGGACACATCCGCGTGCATGGGACCGCCGCACCCCGCCCCGCCCTGCTGCGCTGGCTGAATCTGGCACTGCCTCACACACTGCATACAAGGAATACATGATTCAAGAACCACTGCGCGTCCTCGTCACGGGCGCCGCCGGCATCATCGGCACCGCTTTCTGGAAGCGCCGGCACGGGGAATTCTCCCTGCGCCTGGCCGACCTGCACACAGGCAAGCTGGCCGAAGCGCCCTGCCCGTCCATGCCACTCGATGTCAGCGACTATGCCGCCTGCCTGGCCGCCTGCGCGGACACCGACGTGGTACTGCACCTGGCCGGCGTGCCGCACGCCGGCGCCGATTTCGATGCGCAATTGCTGCAGCCGAACATTATCGGCACGCACAACATCTTCCGCGCGGCACAGGCGCAAGGAGTGAAAAGAGTGGTGTTTGCCAGCAGCGCGCAAGCCGTGGAAGGCTACCCGCTGGACGTCCAGGTGCAGGAAAACATGCCGGCGCGGCCAGCCAATATGTATGGCGCCAGCAAGGCGTTCGGCGAAGGCGTGGCATCGGCGTTCGCGCAACAGCATGGCATGACGGCGATTGCCGTGCGCATCGCCAACGTGGCCCACTTTACGCCAGGTCAACAGCACAGCGCGCGCGACATCGCCGCCTTCATCAGCGAGCGCGACGTGGTGCAATTGCTGGCCCGCTGCATCGCCGCCGACGTGCCGGCCGGCTACCACGTCGTGCATGGCGTGTCGGACAACCGCTATAAACGCTTGTCCATCGCGGCGACGCGCCAGCTGGTGGGCTACGCGCCGCAGGATGACGGTTTTACCTTGCTGGGCCTGTAGTCTCAGCCCTTGCCGGCTGCTTTTCCTGCTTTCCTGTCCAGCTCGCGCAGCCAGGCCAATTTATCGGCGATCTTGCTTTCCAGGCCGCGCGGCACGGGCTGGTACCAACCCGGTTCGGCCATGCCGTCCGGGAAGTAGGTTTCGCCGGCCGCATACGCATCGGGTTCGTCGTGCGCGTAGCGGTAAGCGTGGCCGTAACCCAGTTCCTTCATCAGTTTCGTCGGCGCATTGCGCAAGTGCACGGGCACTTCCTTCGACTTGTCCTTTTTGACAAACGCCATGGCCGTATTGAAGGCGTTGTAACCGGCATTGCTTTTCGCGGCAATCGCCAGGTAGATCACGGCTTGGCCCAGCGCCAGCTCGCCTTCGGGCGAACCCAAGCGTTCATAGGTTTCTGCCGCGTCATTGACCATGGTCAAGGCACGTGGGTCGGCCAGGCCGATATCTTCCCAGGCCATGCGCACGATGCGCCGCGACAGGTAGCGCGGGTCGGCGCCGCCATCGATCATGCGGCAAAACCAGTACAGGGCCGCATCAGGGTTCGAACCGCGCACGGATTTATGCAGCGCGGAAATCTGATCATAGAAATTGTCGCCTCCCTTGTCGAAACGGCGCGAATTGAGGGTCAGCGCATTGTCGACGAAGGCCGCGTCAATCTTCGTCGTGCCCGTCGAGCTGGCGGCCGTCTCGGCCTGCTCCAGCAAATTCAAAAAGCGGCGCGCATCGCCGTCCGCGTAGCCGATCAGGGTGTCGGCAGCCGCCTCGTCGAAGCTCAGGTGCGTCAGCGCCGTCGACTGCGCCTTGGCCAGCAGCAGCTTCATCTCGTCTTCATTGAGTGATTTCAACACATACACTTGCGCGCGCGACAACAGCGCCGAATTGACTTCGAAGCTGGGGTTTTCGGTGGTGGCGCCGATGAAGGTCACCAGGCCCGATTCGACGAAGGGCAGCAAGGCGTCCTGCTGCGACTTGTTGAACCTGTGTATCTCGTCGACGAACAATAAAGTGTGCTTGCCGAACTGGTCCAGGCTATGACGCGCCTGATCCATGGCTGCGCGGATATCTTTCACACCGGCAAACACGGCTGACAGGGCGATGAATTCACTGTCGAAGGCGTTCGCCATCAGCCGCGCCAGGGTGGTCTTGCCCACGCCGGGCGGCCCCCACAAAATCATCGAATGCGCCTTGCCCGCTTCGAATGCGAGGCGCAGCGGCTTGCCCACGCCCAGCAAATGCGTCTGGCCGATGACTTCGTTGAGGGTAGCAGGCCGCAAGGCTTCGGCCAGTGGCTGGCGCGGTGCGGTGGAAAAGAGATCCGCCATCATATTTACCGGGTAAGAATGCAAAGGCCCCGCATCGCTGCGAGGCCGGTCAACAACAGAACGTCAGCGATCAATTGTTAATCACGTCGGCGCCCTTGGGCATGACAAATTTAAAGTGATTGGCAGATAAGGCCGGGTTCTTCTGGAAGTTCTTGAACGACAGCACCGAGGTCTGGCCGAACGAGTCGCGCAATTCCATCGCTTCGGGCACGCCATTGCGCAGGCCGATGGTGATTTCATCGAACGTCGTGTCCTTGGCTTTCGGCGTCGCTTTCAGCCATTCCAGGCCATCGCGCGTGCCTGCTTCGGCCAGGGTGAAATTCTTTTCCAGGTCATTGCTGCCGAACAGGATGGCGGCTGGCGAGGAACCGAGCGCGTCACCCAGTTTCTTCACCGTCACCTGGCTCAAGTCCTTGTCGTAGATATACAACTTGTCGCCATCGGCTTGCAGCAGCTGCTCGTACGGCTTCAAGTACGTCCAGATGAACTTGCCTGGACGGGCAAATTCAAACGTGCCGCTGGCAGGCGTGGACACCTTCGCCTTGCCGCTGGCGTCCGCCTTCTTGACTTGCCGCTGCACGAACTCGCCCTTGGCCGACTTGGTGCCGGCCGCAAAGCTCTTGAATTGCTCCAGCGCGCTGGCCGAGGCGCTGGCCGCGAACAGCAGGCTGCAGGCGACGCTGGCCGCGCCGATCATCATTTTTGCTGCGAAAGTATTGCTTTTCATTCTTTACCCTTGTTCGGCACTTGCCGCCGGCACCAGGATTTCCCGATTGCCATTGGATTGCATGGTTGATACCACCCCGCTCTGCTCCATCTGCTCGAGCAGACGGGCGGCGCGGTTGTAGCCGATGCGCAAATGACGCTGCACCAGCGAAATCGAGGCGCGGCGGTTTTTCAGCACCACCGCTACCGCCTGGTCATACAGGGCATCGGCCTCGCCGCCGCCCTCGCCCGGCGCACCGCCTTCGGCGCCATCGCCTTCCAGGGTGCCGCCTTCGAGGATGCCCTCGATGTAATTCGGTTCGCCCTGCAGCTTGAGATGGCTGACAACGCGGTGGACTTCCTCATCGGAAACAAACGCACCGTGCACGCGCATCGGCAAGCCGGTGCCGGGCGGCATATACAACATGTCGCCCATGCCCAGCAGCGCTTCCGCGCCCATCTGGTCGAGAATGGTGCGCGAGTCGATCTTCGACGAGACCTGGAAGGCGATACGCGTGGGAATGTTCGCCTTGATCAAGCCCGTGATCACGTCTACAGATGGGCGCTGCGTGGCCAGAATCAAGTGCAAACCGGCGGCGCGCGCCTTTTGCGCGATACGCGCGATCAATTCCTCGACTTTTTTGCCCACTACCATCATCAGATCGGCCAGCTCGTCGATGATGATGACGATGGTCGGCAGTTTTTCCAGCGGCTCCGGCGAGTCCGGCGTCAGGCTGAACGGATTCGGGATGTGTTCTTCGCGCTTTTTCGCGTCGGCAATCTTGGCGTTATAACCGGCCAGGTTACGCACGCCCATCTTGCTCATCAGCTTGTAGCGGCGTTCCATCTCGTTTACGGCCCAGTTCAGCGCGTGGCCGGCCTGGCGCATGTCGGTCACGACGGGCGCCAGCAAGTGCGGGATGCCTTCATAGACGGACATTTCCAACATCTTCGGATCGATCAGGATCAAACGCACGTCGAGCGGGTCGGATTTGTACAGCAGCGACAGAATCGTCGCATTGATGCCGACCGATTTTCCGGAACCGGTGGTACCGGCCACCAGCAAGTGGGGCATCTTGGCCAGGTCGGCCACGACGGGCTTGCCGGCAATATCCTTGCCCAGCGCTATCGTCAGGCTGGACACGCCATCGTTGTAGACCTTGGAGCCGAGGATTTCCGTCAGGCGCACGATCTGGCGCTTGCTGTTCGGCAGTTCCAGCGCCATGTAATTCTTGCCGGGAATGGTTTCCACCACGCGAATCGAGGTGAGCGACAGCGAACGGGCCAGGTCGCGCGCCAGACCGACAATCTGGCTACCCTTCACGCCCGTGGCCGGCTCGATTTCATAGCGCGTCACCACCGGGCCGGGGTAAGCGGCCACTACCTTGGCATCCACGCCAAAGTCGGACAATTTCTTTTCGATCAGGCGGCTGGTAAACTCCAGGGTTTCCACGGAGACCGTTTCCACCACGGGCGGCGCTTCATCGAGCAAGGACAGCGGCGGCAGCTTGCCATCGCCGGGGGTTTCAAACAGATGCGCCTGGCGTTCCTTTTCCACGCGCTCCGATTTCACCACGGTCACGACTTGCGGCTCGATCTTCACGGGCGGCGCGGCCACGTGCTTTTCTACATGCTTGGCCCGTTCGATCACCACCACTTCGTCGCGGCGCACGGCGGCCACTTCGCCCTGGCGGCGGTCTTCGCGATCCTGGTAGCGCAGCACGAACCAGTTGAAAACGTCTTCGATGGCGCCGCCAATGCGTTCGGCCACTTGCAGCCAGGATACGTGGAAGAACAGGGAAAAGCCCAGGCCAAACAGCAGCAACAGCAATAAAGTAGCGCCGGTGAAACCAAAGGCCACGTGGGCCGAGTGGCCCACCAGCTGGCCCAGCACGCCGCCCGGCTCGCGCGGCAGCTGCACGTGCAGGCTTTTTGCCATGCGCAGGTATTCCAGGCCCATGCTGCCGATCAGCATGATGGAGAAGCCGACGATGCGGATCAGCATCTCGACATGGTGCTCGCGCTCCACCTCTTCCTCTTCCAGCAGGAAGCGGCGGCTCAGGCGGCGATAGCCATGCCACACCGTGCGCAGCAGCCAGACGCACCACCACCAGGCGGAAAAGCCGAAGATATACAGCAGCAAATCGGAGAAGGTCGCGCCCAGCTTGCCGCCCAGGTTGGCGACCTTGTCGACGTTGGTGGCGTGCGACCAGCCCGGGTCGAGCTTGTTGAAGCTGGCCAGTATCAGCACGAAATACAGGGCAAACGCGGCCAGCGCGAACCAGCGCGCCTCGGACAGCAGCCGCACCAGCCGGTTGGGCAGGGGCCGGCGTTCGACCGGTTTTCGGGTGTAGCTATTTTGATTGGCCTGGGCTGGTTTAGTCATTCTGGGAAGCGCTGCAAGGTGATAAATGTTTCTGAAAGGGAATTTCCCATAATAAGGAAGTATTCTAAGCCATATATGCCCCGGACGGCCCCACGATTCGTCGCTACAGGCGGCTTGGTCTATAATCGTGGATTGCTTGCGCAAGCGCAATACGCCCTTGTTCTTCGCGCGTATGCCCCCAATTCGGACAGACCCAACTCATAGAGAAGCCTCCCATGACCACTACCAAACACGCCCGCGTTTTGATCCTCGGCTCCGGCCCAGCCGGCTACAGCGCCGCCGTCTACGCCGCCCGCGCCAACCTGAACCCGATGCTGGTCACCGGCGTGGAACAAGGCGGCCAGTTGATGACCACCACGGACGTGGAAAACTGGCCCGGCGACCCGATGGGCGTGCAAGGCCCGGACCTGATGCAGCGTTTGCTGCAGCACGCCGAACGTTTCAATACGGAAATCGTGTTTGATCACATCCACACCACCTTCCTCAACGAAAAACCGATCCGCCTGAAGGGCGACAGCCACGAATACACGTGCGACACGCTGATCATCGCCACGGGCGCGTCCGCGCAATACCTGGGCCTGCCATCGGAAGCGCAATTCATGGGCAAGGGCGTGTCCGCCTGCGCCACCTGCGATGGCTTCTTCTACCGCAACCAGGAAGTGGCCGTCGTCGGCGGCGGCAATACGGCCGTCGAAGAAGCGCTGTACCTGTCAAACATCGCCAATAAAGTCACCTTGATCCACCGCCGCGACAAGTTCCGCGCCGAAGCGATTTTGATCGACCGCCTGAACGCCAAGGTTGCCGAAGGCAAGATTGTGTTGAAATATAACCACACTCTGGACGAAGTGACGGGCAACGAAGGCGGCGTAACGGGCCTGAACATCAAGTCGACCATCGATGGCAAAGTCGAAGCCTTGAGCGTGCACGGCGTCTTCATCGCCATCGGCCACAAGCCGAACACGGGCATCTTCGAAGGCCAGCTGGAAATGCACAACGGCTACATCAAGACCAAGACGGGCCTGGAAGGCATGGCCACCGCCACCAGCGCGCCGGGCGTGTTTGCCGCCGGCGACGTGCAAGACCATATCTACCGCCAGGCCATCACCAGCGCCGGCACGGGTTGCATGGCAGCACTGGACGCCCAGCGCTACCTGGAAGGCCAGGAGTAAGCGTCGCATGGCGTCGATGAAAGACTTCGCCGACCTGAAAGCGGTCAGCAAGCAACTCAAGGAGCAGGCGGACGCGCGCGCGCAAGCCGCGGCTCAGCGCGCGCAGCAGGTCAAGGTGCAGGCCGTGGAGAGCAATCTGTTCAAGGCCAGCATCGGCGGCGTCAAGCGCCTGCCCGAGTCGGACCGCTACGTGCCCAGCCTGCCCAAGGCGGGGGCCATGGCGGCCCAGCAGCCGGCGCGCAAGCTGACGCCGGAAGAGGATCATGCAGCCGTACTGCGCGAGTCGCTGTCGGATTTGTTCGAGGTCGACCATTATCTGGAAAACGATCCGGCCCTGAACTACGCCCGTCCCGGCCTGGGACCGGACGTGGTCAAGAAGATGCGCAAGGGCCACTGGCCCATCCAGGATGAGCTGGACTTGCATGGCTTGCGCCGTGACGAGGCGCGCGACGGCATCGGCGCCTTTTTGAACCAGGCGACGCGGCGCAAGCTGCGCTGCGTGCGCGTGATCCACGGCAAGGGTTTTGGCTCGAAAGGCCAGGAACCGGTCTTGAAGTCGATGGTGCACAGCTGGCTCGTGCAAAAGGATGAAGTCATCGCCTTTTGCCAGGCGCGCCGCTCGGAAGGGGGCGATGGCGCGCTGGTGGTATTACTTTCTTCCGCTCTTCAGCCCATTCGCTGAGCTTGTCAGCAAGAAATCACAATTCAGTCACAAGTTACACCCTGCACACGGCCCCGTTTATCACCATTCGGGGCCGTGTCATGTTAACCTGTGACAATTATTTCCTGTCCTCGCGCTCCGCCCATGATGCCACCCCAACTGCCGCCTGGCTCGCTGATCAAGATCATTGAGGTCATCGCCATCCTGGTGGGCGCGTTTTCCGGCTTCATCGAAGCGCGCCGCAAGCGCATGGACCTGGTCGGCGTGTTCGTCGTGGCCTTCATCACGGCATTCGGCGGCGGCACCTTGCGCGACATCCTGCTCGACAAGCGCCCTTTGTTCTGGGTCTCGCACCAGGAATACGCGATTCTCATCTTCGTGCTGGCCCTGACGGCCGCGCCCTTGATCCAGCATTTGCGCCAGATCGTCTCGGAACGCCTGATCGTCATTGCCGACGCCATCGGCCTGGGCATGTTCGCCATCGCGGGCGTGGCCGAAGCGACGCGCGCCGGCATGCCGCTCTTCATCGCGTCGATGATGGGGGTGATTACGGGAATCTTTGGCGGCGTGATGCGCGACATCGTCTGCAACGAAGTGCCGATGGTGTTTCGTGACGGCAAACCGTATGCGATCTGCGCGTTTTTCGGCTGCTGGGCCTATCTGCTGCAGATGCACTTCGGCGCCGAGCACGACTTCGCGCTGTGGACCAGCGCCAGCGGCATCACGATTCTGCGCCTGATATGCTGGAAATTCGACATGCGGCTGGGGCGGTGAAGCGCGCTACTGCGCAATCCGGCAGCTTTGGTGGCTCAGCAGCGTCGGCTTACGCGCTGGCGCGCTAACCCGACCTACGGCATGACACACATTGCTACACGTAGGTCGGATTAGGCTCGAAGAGCCGTCATCCGACAACATCGTTGGCGCAGCTGCCAGCCAAAACTTAGACGGCGTCCGGACCCGTCTCACCCGTGCGGATACGGATGACTTGCTCCACGTCGCGCACGAAAATCTTGCCATCACCGATCTTGCCTGTGCGGGCAGCCTTGATGATGGCGTCAACCACCAGTTCCGACACGCTGTCGTCCACCACCACTTCGACTTTGACTTTCGGCAAGAAGTCGACCACGTACTCGGCGCCACGGTACAGCTCGGTGTGGCCCTTCTGGCGGCCAAAGCCCTTCACTTCCGTCACGGTCAAGCCCGTCACGTTTACATCGGCCAGGGCTTCGCGTACTTCGTCGAGCTTGAATGGTTTGATGATGGCGGTAATCTGTTTCATGGCTACTCCTTAAAATTGTTGGATTGTGGACAGATGGCTGCTTACTCGTAGAACTTGGAGGTAATCGGATAACGCCAGTCGCGGCCGAAGCCACGGTGCGTGACGCGGATGCCCACCGGCGACTGGCGCCGCTTGTATTCATTGATCTTGATCAGGCGCGTGACCCGGGCCACATCGGCCGGCGGGTAGCCAGCCTCGATAATCTCGGCGATCGGCCGGTTTTCTTCCATGTACAGCTGCATGATGCCGTCGAGCACGTCGTATGGCGGCAAGGAATCCTGGTCCAGCTGGTCGGCGCGCAACTCGGCCGACGGTCCGCGCGTCAGGATGCGCTCAGGAATCACGCTTGAGATGCTATTGCGCCAGGCACACAGGCGGTACACCAGCGTCTTGGCGATATCCTTGATCACGGCAAAGCCGCCCGCCATGTCGCCGTACAGGGTGCAATAGCCGACCGCCATCTCGCTCTTGTTACCCGTCGTCAAGACGATGCTGCCGTGCTTGTTCGACAGGGCCATCAGCAAGGTGCCACGGATGCGCGCCTGGATGTTTTCTTCCGTCGCGTCTTCCGCCAGTCCGGCGAACTCGTCAGCCAGGGTGGCGCGGAAGGCGTCGAAGGTTTGCTTGATCGGAATTTCATCGTAGCGCACATTGAGGCGTTTTACCATGTCGCGCGAATCGATCCACGAGATATCGGCCGTAAATTGCGACGGCATCATCACGGCGCGCACCTTCTCGGCACCCAGCGCATCGACGGCGATGGCCAGGGTCAGGGCGGAATCGACGCCGCCCGACATGCCAATCAGCACGCCAGGGAAACCATTCTTGCCGATATAGTCGCGCACACCCAGCACCAGCGCCTGGTACACCTGCGCCTCCGTCGTCAACGGCGTGGCCAGCGGTTGCGGCACGGGCGTGGCGCCGTCGAAGTCGACCAGCTGCAAGTCTTCCTCGAAGTGGCGCAGCTGGGCGCAAATCGTGCCGGCCGCATCCATGACAAACGAGTCGCCATCAAAAATCAGTTCATCCTGGCCACCGACCAGGTTGGCGTAGACCAGGGCCATGCCTTGCGCGCTGACGTTCCTGCGCATGGTTTCATAGCGCAGATGCTGCTTGTTCATGTGGTAGGGCGAACCGTTCGGCACCAGCAGCACTTGCGCACCGGCCGCGCGGGCGCGCATCGGCGCGTGCTCGAACCACGTGTCTTCGCAGATATTGATACCGAAACGCACGCCCTTCACGCCAAATACGAAAGCCTGGTCTGACGACGTAAAGTAACGTTTTTCATCGAAAACGGTCGTGTTCGGCAAGTCATGCTTGCGATAGGTGCCCAGCACTTCACCGTTCAGCAGCACGGAGGCGGCATTGTGGCGCACGCCCTTCTCGTCTTGCAGGGGCAAGCCCACCACCACGTGCAAATCCTTGAACTGGGCCAGGTCGGCAGCCAGTGCGGCAAACGCTTCCTGCGTTTTTGCGTAGAATGCATTGCGCAGTAGTAAGTCCTCGGGGGGATAGCCGACCAGCGACAGTTCCGGCGTGAGCACGATATCGGCGCCCGCCTCGAACGCGCGGCGTGAAAGGTCGAAGATCTTGGCACGGTTGCCGGCCAGATCGCCGACCGTACTATTCATTTGAGCAATTGCGACTTTGACTGTCATGATGATGATGGATATTTCGTTCTATTAAACAAGACAGGGGCGCGCAGGCCGACGGCGGCGCCCCGAGAGTGATGAAGGCACACTACAACAATGAATTATCGCACGGCTATCGTCTCCACTCTGGCTGAAATTGGCGAAGCGGCCTGGTCTGAGCTGCTGTCCAGCCAGGCGGACGCCACTCCCTTCCTTTCCTACGCCTTTTTGCACGCGCTGCACGAGTCCGGCTGCGCCAGCGCGGACACGGGCTGGCAACCGAATTACCTGGTGCTGTGGCAAGGCGAGGTGCTGGCCGCCGCCCTGCCCCTGTACCTGAAGATGCACTCGTATGGAGAATACGTGTTCGACTGGGCCTGGGCCGAAGCGTATCAGCAGCATGGCCTTGAATATTACCCGAAACTGTTGTCCGCGATTCCGTTTACGCCCGTGAGCGGCACGCGCTTGCTGGCCCGCGATGGTGAGGCGCGCGCGGCCCTGCTGGCCTTCCTGCAGGCGCAGCAGCAAGCGGCCGAGGTGTCGTCCTGCCACATCCTGTTTCCGCCGGAAAGCGAAGCGCGCCAGCTGGCGCAAGCTGGCTACCTGATGCGTAGTGGCGTGCAGTTTCACTGGCTCAATCCCGGTTACACGGATTTCGAGCAATTCCTCGCCACCCTGGAGCACAAGAAGCGCAAGAATATCCGCGCCGAGCGGCGCAAGGTGCAGGACGCGGGCGTGGTCATGCGCCAGGTACGCGGCGTGGACGCGACGGACACGGACTGGCAGCTGTTCCACCGCTGCTACAGCAATACCTATGTGGAACACCGCTCCTCGCCGTACTTAAGCCTGGAGTTCTTCCGCCGCATCGGCACCAGCATGCCGCAGAATATTTTATTGGTCATCGCCGAGCGCGAGGGCCAGGCCATTGCCGCCTCGCTGGTGATCCACACGGCTGACACCCTGTATGGCCGCTACTGGGGCGCACTCGAGCACGTTCCCTGTCTGCATTTCGAGACGGCCTACTACCAGCCGCTGGAGTTTTGCATCGCCAACGGCATCACCACCTTCGAAGGGGGCGCCCAGGGCGAGCACAAGATGGCGCGGGGCTTCCTGCCGCAAAAGACCTGGTCCGCCCACTGGCTGGCGCACCCGGCCTTTGCCGACGCCGTGCAGCGCTTCCTCGAGCGCGAACGGGGCGGCATCGACGCCTACCTCGATGAATTGAACGAGCACAGCCCGTTTCGCGGCTAGAAAAATAAAAACGCTCCCGACCATCGCTGGCGGGGAGCGTTTTGAACGGTGGGCGGCAGTGAAGCGCCCCGTTACTTATGCTTTTTCAGCATCTTTCTTGAACGCGGCGACGCCGTTCAGGATTTCTTCCTTGGCCACTTCAGGACCATACCAGCCGTCGATCTTGACCCATTTGCCTTTTTCCAGATCTTTGTAGTGCTCAAAGAAATGCTGGATCTGGCGCAAACGCAGTTCGTTCAAGTCTTCCGGCTTTTGCCAGTGGCTGTAGATCGACAGGACCTTGTCGACTGGCACGGCCAGCACTTTCGCGTCTTCGCCCGACTCGTCGGTCATTTTCAGCACGCCGATAGGACGGCAGCGCACGACCACGCCCGGGATCAGCGGGAACGGGGTGATGACCAGCACGTCAACCGGGTCGCCGTCCGGCGACAAGGTGTTCGGCACGTAGCCGTAGTTGCACGGGTAATGCATGGCGGTACCCATGAAGCGATCGACGAAAATCGCGCCGCTTTCCTTGTCGACTTCGTACTTGATCGGATCGGCATTCATCGGGATTTCGATGACGACGTTGAAATCGTTCGGCAGGTCGCGGCCGGAAGAGACGTTATTCAAACTCATGGGGTTCCTCATTAGCGGATGGTGTTTTAACCGCGTAATTATAGCGAAGTACAGGCGGCTTGTGCGATGCAGCAGCGGCCCGCCGGCGATTTGCGCCTCACGCCAACAACAGTGGCATGGATGGCGCTCAGGCCCGCGCAGCCTGCCATCGAGAAAACAAACAGGCCTCTGGAAATGATAATTATAGGCACCTAAGTAATACTACCGCCATTCCGCAGTTAATGCCTTCAACACCTTTATATTTTCATTTAAATATCATTACTTTACACACATGCTTATCATAAGCGGCATTGCATTTCTTGCAGCCACTTATAACAAAAATTTCAGCCCCACCTCCCGGCGACGCATGCGTATTGCCCGACCATATTGCCGCCGCAGCGGCTGAATCTCCTCTTCCAGCATAATATTTGCTTCTATTTGAAGAGTTTATTTGATTCAAATTTCGACCCTGCCAAAATATGGCACGACCAGAAGACAATCACCAATTTTTATAAACCATAACATTCTGGCGATTCCAAACTTTGTATATTCCGCAATCGACTCTCTCCCTGAATTCAATATGGCGCATCAACGCGCCACCGATAAATCCATGCAAAAAGGCATATGATGATTCCCTCTTTCCGGCCCGGCCCCGCATTAAAGTGCGCTAGTTGCTGATCGTCAACCCTGACGACATGGGCTTCCTGGAAAAAATCGTGCCGCGCGCCGAAACGACGGCCAAGGGCGGCACGGGCGGCGAAATGGGCTTGCAACCACAGGCGGGCGACCCGTTCGCCGTGGAAATCAAGGCCTTTTTGTCGCCGCTGGGCTTCCCATGCCAGGCTACGCCGATAAGCTATGTGTCGAACAAGGCGGGACGCCAGTGCGTCGTCGTCATGGCCGGCGGCCACGGTTCGCTGGGCGTAAAGATGAGCGACACCCTGGTCATGTATGCCTTGCCGGAAGGCACTGCCGTAGCGAAGAAGTAAAGCAGCAGCGATCGAGTAGGGGGCTGAGTTACCTCAGCCGCCCTCTCACACCACCGTACGTGCGGTTCCGCATACGGCGGTTCATTAAACACGCTGGAAGCGTCGCTGAGTATTCAGCAACGAAACC
>NZ_JBNYXT010000059.1:0-18235 GCF_051380795.1 Janthinobacterium leeuwenhoeki | reverse complement strand
GGCTTCCTCCAGATCCGCAGTCGCCCGCGGCACCCTTGCCGTTCAGCTAACTCTTCCCCTTGTCGGGCGAGTAGAGGACTTGCACCTCCCAGTGAGTGCGCCCTGCCGGGCGCACCGCAAAAACGGGTGCCTCTTGCGGGGCGCCCGCTTGCCTTGAAGTAAGCGGCTACCGGCTTGCTGCTTCGCCTTCTTGACGCCAGTTTCCAAGGCCAGGCGGAACAGCGCGTCGTTCGGTTTGATCTTTTTCAGCCGCCCCTGCGAAAACTCCACGCCATGCATTTGCGCGGCCAGCGCTTCATCGACTGCCTGTAGTTTTGCTCTTGATTCATCGGGGAGAACAGAAAGAGCAGGATACTCTGCGCCTGCAAGGGCGTCACTAGTGATGATTTGAACGATACCAGAGTGCCTTGCGCGCCAGCGGCGTCGCCTCCGGCAAGTCGGGATTGGCCAGTTCCAGCACGCGGCGCCGGGATAGCTTCAGGCCATCCGCAAGGCGGCCAAAATGGCGCTGGAACAACTGCGAGAAACTGCCATCGGCAAGCATGGTTTCCAGTCCCGTTTCAATGTGGCGCGCCAGTTCCGGCCGGTGCCTGCCGACAAAAAAGTACAGCGCCGCCGGGTAGCGTATCACCAGGTGGGCATCGAGCGCCAGCGGCAGTTGCACGTGGCTGGCCAGCTCGCTTTGCACCTCGATCACAGAACGGGGAAAGTAGTCGATGCGCCCTGCCGCCAGTTGCTGGAACAGGCCTTCGTAGGTACTCGAGGTATCGAGGCGCAAGCCGTTCGCCTGCAGGATGGCAGAGTCGGGCCAGTCGCGCATCTGGCCGGCTGACAGCCGCGCCAGGGCGGCAACGCTGCGCACATCGCGCAGCAGCTGCGACTGGCGCGCCTGGATCAGGGCCACGCGCCAGCCGATCAAACCGCGGTCGATGGGGATGCGCACCGGCAGCAATTGCGTTTCGCGCGCGCGGCTTGTCATGGCCCAGACGACATCCACGCTGCCCGACGCCATGGCGATTTCCTGCATCGCGCGCGTCTGCACCATGCGCAGCGCGGAGCGGCGCAAGACATAATCCTGGCCCGAACGCGCCAGCGCCTGTTGCAGCAAAGCCGTCACATAGCCGTGCTGCGGATCATCAAGCGCCTGGTGGCGCGGATACACGAGCGGCAACGGCGGCGGCACTACCGCGCCTGTGGCCGCGCCCAACGGCCACAGGCCGGCAAGCATGAGCAGGGGGCGGCGCTGCATGGCCCCTCCTTTCCAGCGCTTTCATAGCGTTCTTATCAGAATGACAGTATCGCGCAGCAGAGCACGCTTGTCGACTGGAATAGGGAAACTGTATACAAAACAACAGCAGTTTCTGACTGACCAGGGGGAGCCGGAATTAATCCAGATCAATAAAACCGCAAATAGAAAATAAATCTTGCGTGCTGCTCTGGACGGCATGCGCGCCCCTCGCCTACGCTGTTTTTTTATCTGAAAAACAAGAGGAACCCATGCAGACAGCACGCTTGAATATTATCGGAATGGATCACGAAGGCTGCGCCGACAGGCTGACGGGCGCGCTCGAAGCCGTTACCGGCGTGGCCACCGTGTGCGTCTCGCTGGCGCGCCACGGCGCCACGGTGCAATTCGACGAACGTCTGGCCACGCAGGAACGCCTGCTGGCTGCCGTCAACGACGCCGGCTTCATGGGCGAGGCGACGGATGAAGAACAGCTGGCATCGTGCAGCGGCGCCTGCGGCCACTGCCGCCACTGAACGCCTGCCGTCGCCCTCCCCTCCCTGCGCCGCTCAGCCTTCCCGCGCGCCCCGGTCGCGCAAATGCGCCAGCACGCGGCGCGGCCCCAGCGCCTGCAGGTCGAACGGCGGCAACTCGATGGCGTCGAGCGTGTTCTTGACCAGCAAGCCCAGTTCCGTGTCGCCTTCCAGGCTCAAACGACGGCTGAAGAACAGCGTGTCCGGATCTTCCTGGCGCCGCGCCAGCAGCATCAGATCATGCACGCTGGCGGCGATGCACAGGTCCGTCACGTCGACATAGCGCTCGGCCACGAACACCGTGCCCTGCCACTCGAAATCGAAGGCGATGCCCGCGTCCAGCAAGCGCAGGCGCAGGCTGCGCCCTTCCAGGCTGCGCCGCACATCGTCGGGCAATTGTGGCGCCAGCAAGCGGTTCAAGCCTTGCACGAACAGCCAGGAGGCGGGATACGGCGGCAGCTTGGACAGCAATTCGGCCAGCGGTTCCGGCAGCCGGTACGACATGGCGGGCTTGCTCATCGCGGGCTTGGCCGGGACCGGGGCCGGGATGGGCAATCTTTCCAGTTGATCTTGCATGGTGTTTCCTTTCGATGCTTTCAATGGGCTGCGTGCTGTTCCATGCCGGGCTGGCCGTGCCAGTAGCCGTCGCAAGCGCCGGCCGGCTGGCAGGCCGCCAGCTGGGCCTGGGCGCCGATGCCGCTGACCTGGCCGCGGCGGGCGCGGTCGAAGATGGCGATGACTTGTTGCGTATGCATGGCCTGCGGGCTGATGCGCGCCACCGCCACGCCCATGTCGCGCATGGCGTCGAGTTCGCGCACCAGGTTGTAGACCAGCGCCGACTGCGTCTGCGTGCCATTCAGTACGAGGAAGGGCACCTCGTCGCGCGTGCGCAGCAGCAGGCCGTCCGGCTCTTCCAGGCAGCTGTAGCCACAATCATCCTTCGGCAGGTTGCGGTTGCGCGCCGTGAAGCAGCGCGCGGAAAATGCCAGCGGCATGCGGCCGTAGGCGAATACTTCCGTCTCCAGCCCTTCCGGTTTCTGGCGCTGCATCTCGGCCAGCGCCGTCTGCCCCATTTCCAGCGGCATCACCCAGCGCCGCGCGCCCAGGCGCGCCAGCAGTTGCAGGCTGGGGCCGTTGAACAGGTTCAAATGGGGGCCAGCGACGAAGGACGCGCCCTTTTCCATGCAGTGCACGGCGCCCATGTCGTTGGCCTCGACGCCGTAGCGGCCATTGCCGGTGATGCGGCGCAGGGTCGCCAGTTCGGCGCCCGCCTCGATCAGCGCCTGCGTCGACAGCACCACTTCCTTGCCGGCAGCGGCCAGCATGTCGGCGATATCGAGCCAGTCGGCCAGGCGCACCTCATGCCGGCGCGAGCACACGGTTTCGCCCAGATACACGATATCGACGGCGGTGCCGGCGATCTGCTGGTAAAACTCGAAAACGCTGGCGCGCGGCCAGTAGTACAGCAAAGGGCCCAAAGATAGTTTCAGCATGCCTTTTCCAGTATTTTTTAAGTTACAAAACCGTAGCGAGCGGCTCGCGGCGAGGCCGAGAAGCGCAGCTGTGCTAGAGCACAGTGAGCATCGCAGGCCGCGCCCCGGGACGCGCAGTAGGTTTTGCTATTTCCAGGAGCGATGGTAGGCGCCTAAAGTGTGCTGCTGGCCCTCGGCCAGCTTGTCCATGGCCGCCATCCAGCCCGGCTTGACGGCATAGCGCGCATTGCCTTCGCGGCAGGCGTCGATCGCTTCGCGCCACACGCGCGTGACCTGCGCCACGTAGGCGGGACTGCGCTGGCGTCCTTCGATTTTCACGGCCCGCACGCCCATGGCGATCAGTTGCGGCAGCAGCGCCAGGGTATTCAGGCTGGCCGGTTCCTCGATGGCGTAATACTCTTCATCATTGACTTCGAAACGCCCCTTGCACAGGGTCGGATAGCTGGCGTTTTCACCCGCTGCATAGCGGTCGATCAGCACGCCGTTCAGGCGCGATTCGAGGCCGTTCGGCGTTTCCAGCCAGCGCACGGCTTTCGCGGGCGAGCACACGCCGTGCGTATTCGGCGCCTCGCCCGTCGCATACGACGACAGCGCGCAGCGCCCTTCGACCATCACGCACAGGCTGCCGAAACCGAAGACCTCGATCTCGACTTCCGTCTTGGCGATCAGTTGCTCCACCTGCGCCATCGACAGCACGCGCGGCAGCACGGCGCGGGCGATGCCGAAGTGCTCGTGGTAGAAATTGATGGCTTCGTAGTTGGTGGCCGAGCCCTGCACGGACAGGTGCAGGCGCAGCTGCGGGTGGTGCTGGGCCGCGTAGGCCATCAGGCCCGGATCGGCCACGATCATGGCGTCGATACCGGCCTGCGCGGCGCGGTCGATGGCGCTGCGCCACACGGCCCAGTTGTGCGGCTGCGGATAGGTATTCAGCGCCAGCAGCACCTTGCGTCCATATTGATGGGCGTAGCGCACGCCCTCGGCGATGGCCTTCTCGTCGAAATTGAGGCCGGCGAAATTGCGCGCATTGGTGGCGTCGCGAAAACCCAGGTACACGGTGTCGGCGCCATTGTCGACGGCCGCTTTCAAGGCAGGCAGGCTGCCGGCGGGACAGACCAGTTCCAGCGGTCCGGCCACGCGGGTGGCGGTGGTTGATTCAAGCATCATGATGTTCACAGTCCTGTATCGGCTCAGGGTGCAGACTATAGCCCCGCCCATACTGCCCAGTCCTTGACGCAGGTGAAGGAATGCATGCATGGCTGGCGCGCGTTCAACTTGCTTGACCTGGCTGTAAAATGCCCATCTTTCCTCCTGTTTCAGTGCCCACCATGACCCGCAAACCGCTGCTGATTTTCCTCCTGACCCTGTTCCTCACCGCGCTGCAAGTGCAGTGGGCCGGTCCGGCCGATGGCTATGACGCAGGGACCATCTCCGTGCTGTCGCCGGAAGTGCTGGGCGCCTATCCGGGCGTGCTGCTGCTGTTCCTGCTGGCCGTGTTCGCGCGCCGCCAACTGCCGCTGCGGCGTCAGGCCGCCATCTGCACGGGCCTGCTGGCCGTCTACTGGCTGCTGGCGAACTACGCCACCTTCGATATCCGCGTCGCCAGCTGGAGCACCTTCTCGCCGCTGGAAATCTGGGCGCACGTGCTGCCCGCCTCCGTCGCCAGCATCGCCGCCTGTGGCGCCGCGTTCTTTTGCGCGAGCTGGCTGATCCTGCGCGAAACGCGCTGGAACAAAACCGGCTGAGGTAGTTTTTTCACCTGGATCAAGGATACGCGAATCGCTTGCGCGCCACCTTTGACTGCACTACATTTAGTGGATAACCTTCATAAAAACACCGCATGTTGTGTTTACTGGAGGTTTCATGACGACGAATGCAGTATCCCCCACACGCGGCCAGGTCGATGTCGCCGCGTCTATCAATGAATACCTGGAGCGGCGCGACTGGCGTGTCAACGCCAACGCCAACCAGGGTTACTCGCTGGGCGGCCTGATACTCAATGTGTCGGGCAAGGTCATCGCCAACTACTGGCTGGACCAGGTGTATCCGCCGGAAGTGGGCGCGGCGCACCGCGAAGCGGCGCTGCACATCCACGACCTCGACATGCTGGCCGGCTATTGCGCCGGCTGGTCGCTGCGCACCCTGCTGCACGAAGGCTTGAATGGCGTGCCGGGCAAGATCGAATCCGGTCCGCCGAAACACATGTCGAGCGCCATCGGCCAGATCGTCAATTTCCTCGGCACCCTGCAAAACGAATGGGCCGGCGCGCAGGCGTTCAGCTCCTTCGACACTTACATGGCGCCCTACATCCGCAAGGACAGCCTGCGCTACGAAGACGTGCGCCAGTACATGCAGGAGCTGATCTTCAACCTCAACGTACCATCGCGCTGGGGCACGCAAACGCCGTTTACCAACCTCACTTTCGACTGGGTCTGCCCGGACGACCTGCGCGAGCAGATTCCCGTCATCGCCAGCCAGGAGATGGACTTCAGCTATGGCGAGCTGCAAGCGGAGATGGACATGATCAACCGCGCCTACATCGAGATCATGATGGCGGGCGACGCCAAGGGACGCGTGTTTACCTTCCCCATCCCCACTTACAATATCACCGAGGATTTCGACTGGCATAGCGACAATGCCGAACGCCTGTTCGAGATGACGGCCCGCTACGGCCTGCCCTACTTCCAGAATTTCATCAATTCGGAACTCAAGCCGAACATGATCCGCTCCATGTGCTGCCGCTTGCAACTGGACTTGCGCGAACTGCTGAAACGGGGCAATGGCCTGTTCGGTTCCGCCGAGCAGACGGGTTCCCTGGGCGTGGTGACGATCAATTGCGCGCGCCTGGGTCACTTGTGGCGCGGCGACGAGCCAGCCTTGATGGCGGACCTGGACCGCCTGCTGGAACTGGGCAAGACCAGCCTGGAAATCAAGCGCCGCACCATCGAGGAACTGATGCAGCAAGGCTTGTTCCCATACACGAAGCGTTACCTGGGCACCCTGCGCAATCACTTTTCGACCCTGGGGGTGAACGGCATCAACGAGATGATCCGCAATTTCAGCGGCGACGCGTACGACATCACATCCGCCGAGGGCCATGCGCTGGCGATACGCCTGCTCGACCACGTGCGCGCCCGCATGGTGGCATTCCAGGAAGAGACAGGCAATATGTACAATCTGGAAGCGACACCGGCCGAGGGCACCACCTACCGCTTCGCCCGCGAAGACCGCAAGCGCTATCCCGCCATCCTGCAGGCCGGTACAAGCGACAACCCGTACTACACGAACTCGTCGCAGCTGCCCGTCGGCCATACGGACGACCCGTTCGAGGCTTTGGCCCTGCAGGACGCGCTACAGCGCAAGTACACGGGTGGCACGGTGCTGCACCTGTACATGACGGAAGCACTGTCGGACGCCAACGCCTGCCGCGAGCTGGTGAAACGCGCCCTGAGCCGCTTCTCGCTACCCTACATCACGGTCACTCCCACGTTTTCCATCTGCCCGCGTCACGGCTACCTGGCCGGCAAACATGAATTCTGTCCCACCTGCGACGCGGAACTGATCGCCCGCAAACAGTCCGATCTTGCTCACCCAATCAAGGAAACGCCATGAACGCACGTCCCGACTTCACTCCCGCCATCACCCTGCTCGACAGCGAACGCCAGCGCTGCGAAATCTGGACCCGCGTGATGGGCTACCACCGCCCCGTCGCCTCGTTCAACATCGGCAAGCAGGGCGAATTCCACGAGCGCCAGTATTTTACGCAAGCGAGCGCCCGGCTTGGCCAGCCCGCCTGCCATGGCGGCTGATTTGAAAGTGGGCGGTCTGACGCCCTTTTCCGCCACCGACTACCCGGGCAAACTGGCGGCCGTGGTGTTCGTGCAGGGCTGCCCCTGGCGTTGCGGCTATTGCCACAATCCACATCTGCAGGCACGCACGCCGGAAGGCGCCATGCCCTGGCAGGACGTCTTGACCTGGCTGCGCCGCCGCGTGGGCCTGGTCGACGCCGTCGTCTTCAGCGGCGGCGAAGCGTGCATGGACCCGGCGCTGGGGCGCGCCATGCAGGACGTCAAAGCGCTGGGTTTTGGCATCGGCCTGCATACGGCCTGCATCTATCCGCAGCGCCTGCGGGAAGTGCTGCCCCTGGTCGATTGGGTCGGCTTCGACATCAAGGCGCCGTTTGCAGACTATCGTCATGTGACCCGCGTGGCAGGCAGCGGCGACCCGGCGCGCGCCTGCCTGGACGCCATCCTCGCCAGCGGCGTGGCCTACGAGTGCCGCACCACCACTCACCCGGACCTGCTGCGGGACGAGCAGTTGCTGGCCCTGGCCACCAGCCTGGCCGCCAAAGGCGTCGATCACTACGTGTTGCAGCAGTTCCGCGCTGAAGGCTGCGCGGACGCGGCGCTGGCGGGCCGCCCCCTGCACGACTATCCGGCGGCGCACACGTTGACGCAAATCGGCGCCATGTTTCCGCGATTTACATTCCGTAATCATGGCAGCTGATTCTGCCACCACATAATTGCCGAAAGCTCTACAAAATTCCCCGTTCTGCAACGCTGAAATGTCTGGCGTGCTGTAAGGTATCAACTGTGCCGCGCGCCATGCGCAGCCCGTCAGATTTCTCACTCCGCATTACAGATAAGCGTCATCCATGAACGATTTCACCGCAGTCAGCCCAGGCATCCCTTCCACCCACGCCGACATCCTGTACGGCCCGCCGCGACCGGATCTGCTGCGCGAGGAAGTGCTGGCCGACCTGCTGGAGGCGACGGCCCGCCGCTGCCCGCAGCAGATCGCCCTGATCGATGGCGAGCGCCGCATCACGTATGCCGAACTCGATGCGCAGGCGGGACTGGCCGCGTCGCGCCTGGTGGCGGCCGGCGTCAAGCCCGGCGACATCGTGGGCCTGTGGCTGCCGCGCGGCAGGCATTTGCTGCTGATGCAGGCGGCCATCGCCAAGGCGGGCGCCGCCTGGCTGCCCGTCGATGAAGACACGCCCGTCGAGCGCCTGCAAGTGTGCCTCAATGACGCCAATGGCGCTGGCGTCGTCAGCTGCGCACAGTTCGCGCCGCGCCTGGAGCCGGCGGGCATCCAGCGCCCCGTGTGGACGGCGGAAAGCCTGCTGGCCCCCGCCGCGCCGGGCGAAGTGTTGCCCGCGCGCGCAACCGTGCTGCCCGAACACCCGGCCTATGTCATCTACACCTCCGGCTCCACGGGCAAACCCAAGGGCATATTGATCAATCAGCGCAGCATCTGCCACTTCCTGCGCAGCGAAAACGCCGTGCTGGAAGTGACGCAAGACGACACCGTCTACCAGGGATTTTCCGTCGCCTTCGACATGTCGTTCGAGGAAATCTGGATCGCCTATCTGGTGGGCGCCACGCTGTGGCTGGGACCGAAGGATATCTCGGGCGACCCGGAAGCCTTGCCGCGCGCGCTGGCAGCCAATCACGTCACCGTACTGCACGCAGTGCCGACCTTGCTGGCCCTGTTCGCCGAGGAAATACCGAGCCTGCGCCTGATCAACCTGGGCGGCGAGATGTGCCCCGAGTCCCTGGTCGAGCGCTGGTCGCGCCCGGGCCGCGCCATGTTCAACACCTATGGCCCCACGGAGGCGACCGTCTCGTGCAGCCTGGCGCGCCTGCGGCCCGGCGAGCCCGTCACCATCGGCACGCCGCTGCCCAACTATGGCTTGCTGGTGCTGCAGGTGAGCGAGGCGGGAGAAAACCGTCCATTGACCCTGCTGCCCCGCGGCGAAACGGGTGAGCTGTGCATCATCGGCCCCGGCCTGGCCGAGGGCTACCTGGGCCGGCCCGACCTGACGCTGGAAAAATTCCTGCCCAATCCGTGGGCGACAAGCGAGGATGACGCGCGCCTGTACCGCACGGGCGACCTGGCGCGCATCGATGCCGACGGCCAGGTGCAGTGCCTGGGCCGCGCCGACGACCAGGTGAAAATTCGCGGCTTCCGCGTGGAGCTGGGCGAGATCGAAGCCGTGCTGGCGCAGCAGGCAGGCGTGGGCACGGTGGCCGTGTTGCTGCGCAAGGATGATGGTATCGACCAGCTGGTGGCGTATATTGTCGGCAGCGACGAGGCGCCCGACGATGCCCTGGCGGCGAAAACCCTGCGCGCCGCCCTGAACCTGCACTTGCCGCCGTATATGGTGCCTGGCCGCTTCGAGCTGCTGTCAATGATGCCGCGCCTGACCTCGGGAAAAATCGACAGGAAGGCTCTGAAGGCGATGCCGCTGTCCGCGCCACCGGCGGGCGAGGCGGGTGAATCGGACGTGCCGGAAACGCCGGCCGAAGTGGCCCTGTTCGCGGCCCTGGCCAAGCTGTTCCCCGGCCAGGCGATTCTGCGCCAGCTCGATTTCTTCAGCGACCTCGGTGGCCACTCCTTCCTGGCCGCGCGCCTGGCATCAAGCCTGCGCGCCGATCCGGCCTACGCCCACATGACGGTGCGCGACATTTACCAGAACCGGCAGATCGGCAAGATCGCCGCCGTCCTGAGCGAGGCGCCTGCGCTGGCCACGCCGGAAGCGGAATGGACGCCGCCGTCGACCATGAAGCGCTGGATCTGCGGCGCGGCGCAGGCGGCGGCCGTGCCGGGCCTCGTCACCCTGCGCATGGCGCAATGGATGGCGCCCTTCTTCACCTACCACTTCTTCACGGGCGACACGGGAGATACCGTGCCGCGCGCCATCGCCGCCTCGATCGGCGTGTTCCTGCTGGCGACCCTGGCCGAATTTGCCATCGCCATCGGCGGCAAGTGGCTGATCGCCGGGCGTTTGAAACCGGGCAGCTATCCGCTGTGGGGCGTGACCTATTACCGCTGGTGGCTGGCCGACCGCCTGGTCGAATCGGCGCCCGCCTACCTGCTCAGCGGCTCGTCGCTGAATAGCTGGTGGTTGCGTGCGCTGGGCGCGAAAGTGGGCAAGGAAGTGGTCATCGGCTCGATGACCCTGCGCGCACCCGACCTGCTGTCCATCGGCGACAACGTCAGCGTGGGCAACGCCGTCAACTTTGAAAACGCCAGGGTCGAACGGGGCCGTCTGCTGCTGGGCCAGATCAGCATCGGCGACGATGCTTGCATCAGCTCTTACGCTATCCTGGAAGGCAATACCAGCGTAGGCGCCTTCGGCCACCTGGAGGGACAGTCCGCGCTGGCCGATGGCGCCTCGGTGCCGGCCGGCAGGGTCTGGACGGGCTCGCCCGCGCGCGATGTCAAAGCGTATGACCCGGCCAGCCAGCCGCCGCGCCCTGCCGTCTCGCGCCTGCGCCTGACGGGCGAAACCCTGTTCTTTTGCTTCGGCATGGTCTTGATCGCCGTGCTGTTCTTCATGCCCGTCTTTCCCAGCTTCGTGCTGATCGACTGGTTCGACGAGCGCGAAATGATGCCGTGGCTGCAGGGCCGCGACGTGACGACCCAGCTGGCCCGCTACTTCCTGCTGGCCTTCCCCGCCAGCGCCGTGCTGATCGTGCTGACCGCCCTGCTGTCGGCCGCCATCCGCTGGGGCGCGCTGCCCCGCTTGAAGCCGGGCAGCTCGCCCGTGCACAGCAATATCTATTGCGCCAAGTGGCTGGTCAGTCATATCCAGGAATCGAGCCTGAACGTCCTGCACGGCATTTACGCCACCGTGTACGCACCGTACTGGTACCGCCTGCTGGGCGCCAAGGTGGGCAAGGGCGCCGAGATTTCCACGGCGCTGGGCGTGGTGCCCGACATGCTGACCCTGGGCGACGACACCTTCATCGCCGACGCCGTCATGCTGGGCGACGAGCAGATCGACGGCGGCTGGATGACCATGCGCCCCACCGTCATCTCGCACCGCAGCTTTGTCGGCAACGGCAGCTATATCCCGGACGGCACCACCCTGCCCGAGCACGTGCTGATCGGCGTGCACACGCATGCGCCGCGCAATGAACAGATGCACAGCGGCGACACCTGGCTGGGTTCTCCGCCCATGCACCTGCCCGCGCGCGAGCAGGTCAGCGGCTTTGCCGACCACCTGACCTTCAAGCCATCCTTGCTGCGCCGCCTGGGCCGCAGCCTGATCGAAGCCTTCCGCATCGTCGCGCCGCACGCGGTGGTGATCGCCGTCGGCTATACCCTGGTGCTGGACGTGATGCCGATCGCGGGCGCCGGACGCTGGGGCGAAGTGGTGGGCGACCTGGCTATCGCCGGCCTGGCCTACGGCATCGGCAATTTCCTCGTCGTCGTGCTGTTCAAGTGGCTGCTGCTGGGACGCTACCGCAAGCATGCGGCGCCCATGTGGACGCCGTTCGTGTGGATTTCGGAAGGCGTGACCAACCTGTATGAAGGCATCGCCGTGCCCAACTTCATGCGCTACCTGCGCGGCACGCCATGGCTGCCGCTGGCCTTCCGCCTGTTCGGCTGCAAGATCGGCCGCGGCGTCTATATGGACACCACCGACATCACGGAATTCGACTGCGTGCACATCGGCGATTACAGCGAATTGAACGCCCTCACCTGCCCGCAGACGCATCTATTCGAAGACCGCGTGATGAAGATCGACCACGTGGACATCGGCCAGCGCGTCTACATGGGCCCGCGCAGCTCCGTGCTGTACAGCGCCAAGGTGGGTGACAATGCGCGCCTGGGGCCCTTGACCCTGGTGATGAAGGGCGAACACATCCCCGCCGGCAGCAACTGGGCCGGTTGCCCGGCGGCACCGCTGCGCAGCTGATGGATGGTAACGTGCTCTTATCAAGAGACGGCGTGCTGGTGATCGGCATCGCCGCCGTGCTGCCGCGCGCCGAGGCCCGGTTGCGTATCCGCGCCGCCGTGCGCGAGGCAGCCGCGCAGTGGCTGCAACTGGACATCGAGGCGATTTCGGTGGAGTCGACGCCAGGCGCCCCTCCCCGTTTGCTGCTGGCAGGACGCGCGGCGGGCCTGTCGTTCAGCCATGACGAGGGATTGTCGCTGGCCGCCGTCCATCTGCATGGCCCTGTCGGCATCGACGTGATGCGGGTGCAGGACATTCCCGACTGGGCGAATCTGGCGCGCGACTATCTGGGGCCGCAGGCAGCCGACGAACTGGCGGCCCGCCCCGCCGCGCAGCGCCCATTGGCCCTGGCGCAGGCGTGGACGGCGCGCGAGGCGGCGCTCAAGTGCGCGGGTTTACAATTGATGGAGTGGAATGAAATGTCACTAAATTGCAATGTACAGCAGATCGCCTTGCAGGACGGATTTGTCGCGATGCTGGCAACCCCAAAGACGGAGACTGGGGACGGACCCTGAGGGTCCGACCCCGGCCTTTTTGCTGTTGGGTTGATTCCCTCTCAATCCTCCTTACCATCATCAGCGCCACCGATCTGGACGAAAATCAGTTTTACGATAATACTGACAAGCAATCCCAGCACCCCGATCAATTCCAGCATGGTCTTTCCTTTGCAGTGACAGCAGACCAGGCCACTGTAACGCGAACACCGGGGCCAGGCTAATATCAAATCAGGCAGTCACCGATCTCGAAAAGGCATACGATTGATTTCCATCAGACAGTTCCGCTATTTTGTCGAAGTCGTCGATGCAGGCAGCTATTCGCGCGCGGCGGAAAAGCTGTACATCGCGCAGTCGGCCCTGAGCCGGCAAATCAAGGAACTGGAAACCGAAGTACAGGCCCTGCTGCTGACGCGCGACGCGCGCCATATCGAACTGACGCCTGCGGGACAGGTCTTTTATGAACGGGCCAGGCGCATCCTCGAAGACATCGAGGAAACCGTGCGCCAGACCCGCCACGTGGGACAAGGGGCGCAAGGCATCATCCGCCTGCTGCATTCGAGCTCCGTCACCCTCACGCCCGCCATCGGCGCCGTGCTGAACCGGCTGCTGGCGCAGTTTCCCGGCGTTTCGCTGGATATATCAAAGGGATCGTCGGAAAACCAGGCAGCCGACATCGAGGAAGGCCGCGCCGACCTGGGCCTCGTGCGCCTGCCCACCCTGCGCAAGCATGCCAATATCGTCGTGCGCGAGCTTTACGGGGAAAAGCTGGTGGTGGCCGTGTCGGCGGCCTCGCCGCTGGCCGCGCTGGAGCGCACGACGATCGCCGCCTTGCGCGACGAGGCCTTCGTCTCGATTCCGCACAAGGACCGGGGAGGCTTGAGCTACCTGGTGGCGGGCCTGTGCCTGGCGCAGGGCTTCTTTCCGAAGGCGGCGCGCGCCCTGTCGCGCAAGACCTCGCAACTGAACCTGATCGAGGCCAACATGGGCATCGCCATCGTCCCGGACAGCATGCGCCTGGTGGCGCCGCCCGGCGTGCATTTTATCGCGCTGCCGGACGAGGAATCGCATTCCATCGTGGGCCTGATCTCGCCACGCGCGGCCAGCGGCATGGTGGCCGCGTTTACGGAAGCGTTCGTGCGCGAGATGAACGCGTTGGCAACGGCCGCTTAACCTTCCGCATACAGCGCGGCATCCACGTCGCGCACGGCCGCCATCAGCAGGGCCAGCTTCATGACATCGAGCTTGCCATCGGTGCGCACGCGCGAGCACAGGTCGATGCCGTAGGGGCGCACCTGGCGCAGCGCATCGGCCACGTTGGTGTCGTCCAGCCCACCGGCCAGGAAGACGGGACGGGGGCTGGCGCGCACGAAGCGCGCACTGACGGACCAGTCGTGCGTGCGGCCCGTGCCGCCCAGTTCCGGGACCAGCGCGCCAGGGCGGCCCGAATCGAGCAAAAAGGCATGCACATGGGGCGCATAGGCGGGAATCAGCGCCAAAGCCTCGGGCCCTTCCACGTGGATCACCTGCACGCGCCGCACCTGCGGCAGCAAGCGTGCCAGCTGCGCCACTTCGCCGGGGTCGAGTTGGCCGACGATCTGCACGGTGGACGGCTGCGTGGCGCGCACGTGTTCGGCGATGCGCTGCGCCGTCGTCTCGGACGTCAGCAGGAACGTGGCCACGGGCGGCGGCGTCCAGGCGGCGATCTGCGCGATGCGCGCGTCGGGAATCGGACCGGGTCCGGACGGCATGGCGGCCACCAGGCCCAGCGCGTCGGCGCCGGCGGCAATGGCCAGTTGCGCTTCGTCGATGGAAGCGATGCAGCAGATCTTGATGCGTGTTCTCATGGCCTTGCGTGCTCAATAGGGATGGTCAACATTACAACACAGGGCAGCACGCGCGCCAAGACACGCGGTCAAGCCCGCGCACGATTGTGTGCCAGAATGGGGCCTGCCCACATACCGAGGAATCCATGGCCGACTACAAAAACCCCAGCTACGTGGCCCGCTCCATGCACCCGCGTTTCGATGAACTGACCTCGCCCGGCGAAGCCGTGCCGTATTCGGGCATCTACCGCTGCGATGGCTGCGCGCACGAGATCGTATCGACGGAAGGCCACGTCATGCCGCCGCAAAACCACCACCAGCACAGCAGCGAGCAGGGGCCGATACGCTGGCGCCTGATCGTCAGCCCGCGCTGATTGACATGCGCCAGGTGGCGGACGATACTTGATTTATCCGGCATCGCCATTGGAACGTCACTGGAACACCAGCATGCGCATCGTCGACTTTGAAGTCCGCAAGGAATGTCCGCCGCAGCTGTGCGACTGCGAACGCGAGCGCCTGCTCGACGATGCGCAGGCGGATCTGTCCATCCTGCGCCTGAACCTGACGGAAGAAAAGCGCCTGCTGGCCCACATCGAAGGCATCGCCACCTATGCGCAGTTACAAAAGCTGCAACTACTGCTGAAGAACAACCTGGGCGTGGAATTGCAGATCGCGCCGGGCGGCGGCGAAGTGCGCACCGTGCGCGGCTTCCAGATACGCCTGCAAGAGCGGCCCGGCCTGTGCCGCAAGACGCGGGCCGCCATTCCGGCCGCCGTGCGCCGCTGCCTGGCCGCGCATCCCGAAATCGCGTTTGCGATCTTGAATGACAACGATTTGCTGGGTGGGGTGTGAGGCGAGTAGGTCGGATTAGCGGAGCGTAATCCGACACCATTGTTGGCCGCGCAATGTCGGATTACGCGGTTCCCGCTAATCCGACCTACGCCGCTACGCCGCTGACCCCGGCTCTACGCTGCGTGTATCTCGATCACTTTCCTGCCCTTTGCTTCGCGCGCCCGCAACTGCCCGCAGCCGCCCTCCACGTCCTGCCCGGCCGAATCGCGCAATTTGGTCAGCACACCGCGCGCGTGCAGGGCGGCGGCAATGGCGCGCGCCTTTTCCCAGCTGGGGCGCTTGAACGGCAAGTCGTCTATGGTGTTATACGGGATCATGTTGAGCACCGCGTACTTGCCCTTCAGGAGTTCCACGATGCCGTCCATCTCATCCTCGCCATCGTTGATGCCTTCCATCAGGGTCCATTGATACTGTACCGGGTAGCCGGTCAGGCGCGCATATGACTCGCCGAACTCCACCAGCTCGCGCGGCGACAGCTTGGGCGCGCGCGGCAGCAGCTGTTCGCGCAGCGCCGGCTTGGTGGTGTGCAGGGACAGTGCCAGCGCCGGCTTGACCCTTCCCTGCGGCAGGCGCTCGAAGGCGCGCGGATCGCCCACGGTGGAAAACACGAGGTTCTTGTGGCCGATATTACCCTCGGTGCCCAGCAGCTCGATCGCTTCCATCACATTGTTCAGGTTATGCGCCGGTTCGCCCATGCCCATGAAGACGACTTTTTTCACGGGGCGCAAGGTGCGCGCCAGCACCACCTGGGCGACGATCTCGCCGCTGGTGACTTGCCGGATCAAGCCGTCGCGGCCCGTCATGCAGAACTGGCAGCCGACGGCGCAACCCACCTGGCTCGATACGCACAAGCCGTCGCGCGGCAGCAGCACGCTTTCCACCGTCTGGCCATCGTGCAGTCCCACCAGCAGGCGCGCGGAGCCGTCGGCGCCCGGATGGGTGCTGAGCAGTTTCAGCATGCCCTGCAATTCGAGGTCGAGCGCAGGCAGGGCCTCGCGCACGGGTAGCGGCAAAAAGTCTTCGGCGCGGCGCCGGCCCTGGTCGTGCGGCTGCCCCTGTATCCAGTCGCGCAGCACGCGCTGTTCGTGCAGGGGTTTGGCGCCCAGGGCGCGCAGGCGCTGGCGGAGATGATCGATTTGCATGGATTCTGAATAAAAAAACGGCGCGCAGGAATGAAGCCAGCGCGCCGTGTTACGGGTAAAAGCGTTACACCTTCTTGACGAACTCCGTCTTCAGGCTCATGGAACCGAAGCCGTCGATCTTGCAGTCGATATCATGGTCGCTATCGACCAGGCGGATGTTCTTGACCTTGGTGCCCATCTTGACGACACCGCCGCCGCCCTTCAATTTCAAGTCCTTGATGACACTGACCGTGTCGCCGTCCTGCAGGATATTGCCGGCCGAGTCGCGGTATACCTTGGCGCCCTCTTCCGCTGCTTCGCCAGCCGTGGCCGACCATTCATGCGCGCATTCAGGGCAGATCAACTGGCTGCCGTCTTCATACGTGAATTCGGATTTGCATTGCGGGCATGGTGGTAATGTGCTCATTTTTTTCTCTGTCTGGTGAACAGCGCGTGCTGTAAAAGCCGATAGTATACTGCCTACGCCCAGCATCAGCGCGCTTTTTTCGCCATCATTATCAAGACCGGCGAATAATCTCGATGGTGCTGTGGACAATTTCCTCGTGGATGCCGATGCGCGCGCGCAGCTCGGCGCCTGTCAGCGAAGGATCGCGGCTGACGACGGACAAGGCGCACGAATACAGCTGCTTGCCGACTCTCCACACGTGCAGGTCGACGATGCGCGGCGTGTCGCCGGCGCGTTCCACTTCCACGGCCTCGCGGATTTCGTCCACCACCGGATGGTCCATTTCGCGGTCCAGCAAGACCTTGCCCGTCTCCTGCATCAGCTTTTTCGCCCACAGCGCCACCAGCACGGCGCCCGCGATGCCCATCACGGGATCGAGCCAGCTCCAGCCATAAGCCCACGCGCCGGCCAGCGCGATGATGGCCAGCACGGATGTGGCGGCATCGGCCAGCACGTGGATGTAGGCCGCTTTCATGTTCAGGTCTTCGCCATGCTGGTGGCCGTGATGGTCATGATGGTCATGCCCATGGTGATGCTCGTGGTCGTGGTGCCCGCCGAGGATCAGCGCGCACACGAGGTTGACCAGCAGGCCGAAGGCCGCCACCGCCATCGCCTGCGGATAGTCGATGGGCTGCGGCGAGAACAGGCGTTCGACGGAAGCGGCCACCATCAGCACGGCTACGCCCAGCAGCAGGATGGCGCTGGTGTAGCCGGCCAGCACTTCGATCTTCCACGTGCCGAAGGCAAAACGGGGGTCGCGCGCATAGCGGCGCGCTGCCGCATACGCAAACGCGGCCAGGCCGATGGCCAGCGCGTGCGAACTCATATGCCAGCCATCGGCCAGCAGGGCCATGGAGTTGTACCACCAGCCGGCGACGATCTCCAGCACCATGGTGGACAGGGTGATCCACATGACGATGCGCGCGCGGCGTTCCGCCTTGTCGCTGGCGCCGCCGAAGACGTGTTCGTGCTGCCAGGCGGAGAGGTCTTCGCTGAGGGATTGCGTTTGCATGACGTTCTCCTTATTTGAGGTAGGTGCGCAGGATGGCGGCGATGTCGTCGGCGCCCCTGGTACGCTCGTCGCTGGCAAGGTCGGGACGGGCCACGTGCTCGCGCAAGTGCTCTTCGATCACTTCGGCCATCAGGCCATTCACGGCGCCGCGCACGGCGGCGATCAGCTGCAGCACTTCGCCGCAGTCGCGCCCCTCTTCCAGGCCCCGCTCCAGCCCCTCCACCTGGCCGCGGATGCGCTTCACGCGATTGAGCAGCTTGGTCTTGTTGTGCGCCGTGTGTCCCATGATTCCACCTGAATAAATACTATAGGGGGGTATACTATCAGAAACCGCTACGACTACGGCCAGGATCGAGTAGGGGGCTGAGTTACCTCAGCCGCCCTCTCACACCACCGTACGTGCGGTTCCGCATACGGCGGTTCATTTCACAAGCTGGAAGCGCTGCTGGGTGTCCAGCAGCGAAACT
>NZ_JBNYXT010000058.1:0-20675 GCF_051380795.1 Janthinobacterium leeuwenhoeki | reverse complement strand
TTCGCTGCTGGACACCCAGCAGCGCTTCCAGCTTGTGAAATGAACCGCCGTATGCGGAACCGCACGTACGGTGGTGTGAGAGGGCGGCTGAGGTAACTCAGCCCCCTACTCGATTCTGCCACTTTCCTTTGGCGCCGCTTGCCAGTCTTGATCTGGCGCAAATGCTCCTCTTTTCGCCGTGCCATAGTGAACTGGCAAACAGACGAAGGAGACATCATGAACACCGCTAAAACGAAAAGATCACCGGAGACCGGTTCGGCTGAAGGCGCGCCAGCCATGTCTGCCATGCAGTCCATGCCAGTCGAAGGTGACATGCAGGCCGGCGCTGATGCGGCGGGCGGCGATGCCATGCCTGGGCTGCGCCTGGGCGTGTCGTATGCGGATTTGGCGGCGCTCACCCAGGGTGCAGCCGCCGCGGATGCCAGCGCCATGCCGGGCGGCGGCATGCAGCAGGCATCGCAGGGCATGGCGGCCATCAGCTGCATGCAAGTTGGGGCTGGCGGTGGCATGGGTGGCGATGGTGACGGCAGTGGCAGCAGCGGCAGTGATGGTGGGCAGGGCGGCGGTACGCCGCAGATGCGCACCTGCGCCACGATGAACGTGCATCGCCGCCTGCTGACCGAAGATCCATCGTATGCGAATGTACGCGCCGATATCGAAAACCTGGCTGGACTGTACGAGGGCGACAGCAGCATTGCTGCACGTTCCGGCGTGACGCAGATACCGGTGGTGGTGCACGTGGTGTGGAATACGGCCGCGCAGAATATTTCGGATGCGCAGATCGCCAGCCAGCTCGATGTGCTGAACCGCGACTTCCGCCGCGTCAACCCGGATGTGAACGGCACGCCGGCGCCATTCCTGCCGCTGACGGCCGATGCGCGTGTGGAGTTTGTGCTGGCCACGATCGATCCGCATGGCGCGGCCAGCAGCGGCATCGAGCGGCGCCAGACGACGGTGACGTCCTTTGGTGCGGATGATGCCGTCAAGTCGCAGGCGACGGGTGGCATGGATGCCTGGCCGGCCGACAGCTATCTGAATGTCTGGGTATGCCAGCTGGGTGGCGGCTTGCTGGGCTATGCGCAGTTTCCCGGCGGCCCTGCCGCTACCGACGGCGTGGTGATCCTGCAATCGGCCTTTGGCACGAGCGGCACGGCGGCGCCGCCGTTCCACCTGGGGCGCACGGCCACGCATGAAATCGGCCACTGGCTGAACCTGAACCATATCTGGGGCGACGACGGCACCGGGTGCTCTGGCACGGACAACGTGGCCGACACGCCGAACCAGGGCGGGCCGAACACGGGCCAGCCCTCGTTTCCGCAGGTGTCCTGCAGTAACGGGCCGAATGGCGACATGTTCATGAACTATATGGATTATGTCGACGATACGGCCATGTTCATGTTCACCGCGGGCCAGGTGGCGCGCATGCAGGCTTGCCTCGACGGCCCGCGCGCCAGCATCGGCACGGGCGGGACAGGCACGGGCGCCACGCCGCGCCAGAGCTCTTCTCCCGTCGTGGCCTGGGGCGCGAATCGCCTCGATGTCTTCGTGCTGGGCACGGACCGCGCGCTCCACCACAAGGCCTGGAATGGCACGGCCTGGGCGCCGTCCGTCACCGGCTATGAAGGGCAGGGCGGCATCTGTACCAGTGCGCCGCAGGTGGTGTCGTGGGCACCGAACCGGCTCGACGTGTTTGTGACGGGCACCGACAGCGGCTTGTTCCACAAGTGGTGGAACGGCACGGCCTGGGGACCATCCCTGACCGGCTATGAAGCGATGGGCGGCTTGTGCGTGGGCGACCCGCGCGCCGTGGCTTGGGGGCCGAACCGCCTCGACGTGTTCGTCGTCGGCACGGACCGCGGCCTGTATCACAAGTGGTGGAATGGCGCCGCCTGGGGGCCATCGTTGACCGGTTACGAAGCCATGGGCGGCATCTGCCTGGGCCAGCCGGAAGCCGTGGCGTGGGGGCCGAACCGCCTCGATGTCTTCGTCGTCGGCACGGACCGGGCCCTGTACCACAAGTGGTGGAACGGCACGGCCTGGGGGCCGTCGCTGACGGGCTATGAGCGCCTGGGTGGCATCTGCACCTCGTCGCCGAAGGCGGTGGCGTGGGGGCCGAACCGTCTCGACGTCTTCGTCACGGGCATGGATGGGGCGCTGTACCATAAATGGTGGGATGGCGCGAAATGGGGCCCTTCCAACGAGGGCTTCGACAACCTGGGCGGCGTCTGTGTGGGCGAAGTGGAAGCCGTGTCGTGGGCACCCAACCGGCTCGACCTGTTCGTCATCGGCACGGACAGCGCCCTGTACCACAAGGCCTGGAATGGATCCGCCTGGTCGCCTTCCTTGACGGGCTTTGAAAATCTGGGCGGCGTATGCACCTCGCGTCCGCGCGCCACGGCCTGGGCGCCGAACCGCCTCGACGTATTTGTCACGGGCACGAATGGCGCCCTGTTCCACAAGGCATGGAACGGCACGGCCTGGTCGCCTTCCGTGAAAGGCTATGAAAACCTGGGCGGCGTGGTATCGTGTTTCTGACGTCAATGGTTGAAACGGGAGGCGGCATGCATGGCATGACAACGGCACTGCCCAGCGGCAGCTGGACGCATTCCTTCGAGGAGGACGCAGACGGTATCGAGGTGTACCGGCCTACGGCCACGTTCGCCTTTCCTCCCAGCCGCAAGGGGCGCAAGGTGCTGGAGTTCGGCGCGCCGGCCGGCGCCATGGCGCAAGGGGAGGCGACATTGACGTCCATGTCGCCCGGCCCCGATGACCGTCCCCGCGCCGGCCACGTTACCCGGCTGGTGCCCTTGGGCATGGGCCGCTATGCGCTCGGCGATGCTAGCCGGGCGCAGGACGTGATCGATATCATCGAAGCGACGCCCGAGGTGCTGCGCCTGGCGCGGCGTTAAGGCTGCCGCGCAGCTTGCCGGCGACTTGCCCAGTTCCCAGCCGATGATACGGCAGACCCTCGACCGCCATGGCCGCCTGCCCGAAAACTGACTTGTCATCCCTGTTCTCCGGTCCGTGGGTGGCACGCCTGCAGGGATAGCGGGGATGTGGGGAGTCTCTGTCACATTACTTTTCCTGCTGCCGCTACGTGCAATGGGCGAAAAAAAAGACAGGCGAACCTGTCTTTTCGTATGGCCGGGTGGCGATCAGCCGATGGCCGTCATGGACACCGGTTTCAGCTTGGCCGCCAGCGCCTTGCCCTTCTTCGCGCGCTTGCCGAAGTGCTCGGCCAGGGCCGTGGCACCGAGCGACGCATCCTGCGGCTTCGCGGCCCGGCCGATACCCGAGACCACCACGCCGCGCTGGGTGATCGGCTGCACGGCCAGCAGCTTGTCCTTGGCATCGAGGTCGATCAGCTTGACGCCCGTACCGCCTTTCGACAGGGTCTTCATTTCATCGAGGCCGAACACCAGTAGGCGCGCGCCTTCCGTCAGGCAGGCCAGGGCGCTGGCCGCGTCAAGGATGACTTTCGGCACCAGAGGCACGTCGCCGTCATCCAGTGTGATGAAGGCCTTGCCGCCTTTCAGACGGCTCGTCATGTCGCCCGCCTTGGCGATGAAGCCGTAGCCGGCGCTCGTCGCCAGCAGCAAGCTGGTGGCGCCATTGCCCGCAAAGTAGTGCAGGATACGCACGGCGTTGCCCGGCGTACCGCCGCTCAGGTCGCACAAGGTAGTGATCGGCACGCCGTCGCCGCGCGCATTGGGCAGCGCCGAGACGGGAACCGAGTAAATCTTGCCGTTGTTGCCAAAGCCCAGCAGGGTGTCGACCGTGCGGCATTCGAAGGCGCCATGCAGGCTGTCGCCGGCCTTGAACGTGAATTGCGCCGCATCGTGGCCGATGCCGGTGCGTGCGCGCACCCAGCCTTTTTCCGAAATGATGACGGTGACCGGCTCATCGACCACCTTCTGTTCCGCCACGGCTTTTTGCGCTTCCTCGATCAGGGTGCGGCGCGCGTCGCCGAACTGCTTGGCGTCCGCTTCGATCTCGCGGATGATGGCGCGCTTCATCGAGCCCGGGTTGTCGAGCAGGTCTTGCAAGGACTTTTCTTCCTTGCGCAACTCGGCCAGTTCCTGCTGGATCTTGATCGTTTCCAGGCGCGCCAGCTGGCGCAAACGGATTTCCAGGATGTCGTCGGCCTGGCGTTCGGACAGCTTGAACGCCTCGATCAGGGCCGCTTTCGGTTCATCCGAGTTGCGGATAATCTGGATCACCTTGTCGATATTGAGCAGGATCGCTTCGCGTCCTTCCAGAATATGGATGCGGTCCTTGACCTTGCCCAGTTTGTAGCCGGTGCGGCGCGTGACGGTCTCGAAGCGGAAATCGATCCACTCGCGCAGGATGTCGCCCAGCCCTTTCTGGCGCGGACGGCCATCGCCGCCGATCATCACCAGATTGATCGAGGTCGACGATTCCAGCGAGGTGTGCGCCAGCAGCATCAGCATGAATTCCGTCTGGTCCTGGTTCTTCGACTTCGGTTCGAACACCAGGCGCACGGGTGCGGCGCGGCCCGATTCGTCGCGGATGGTGTCGAGCGAATTGAGGATCAGCGCCTTCAGGGCCACCTGGTCCGGCGACAGCGCCTTCTTGCCAAGCTTGATCTTCGGATTTGTCAGTTCCTCGATTTCTTCCAGCACCTTTTGCGACGAGGTGCCCGGCGGCAGTTCCGTCACGACGGCTTGCCACTGGCCGCGCGCCAGCTCTTCGATCTTCCAGCGCGCGCGCACCTTCATGCTGCCACGGCCGCTCGCATACATGTCCTGGATTTGCGACGGCGGCGTGATGATCTGGCCGCCGCCGGGGAAGTCGGGGCCGGGAATGATGGCCATCAGTTCGGCGTGCGTCATCTTCGGATCGCGAATCATGGCGACAGCTGCTTTTGCCACTTCCGCCAGATTGTGCGACGGGATTTCCGTCGCCAGGCCCACGGCGATGCCGGAGGCGCCGTTCAGCAGCACCATCGGCAGGCGCGCTGGCAGCAGCTTCGGTTCTTCCGTCGAGCCGTCGTAGTTGGGCTGGAAGTCTACCGTGCCCATGCCGATTTCATCCATCAGCAGCTTGGCGATCGGCGTCAGGCGCGCTTCCGTGTAACGCATGGCCGCGGCGCCATCGCCGTCGCGCGAGCCGAAGTTGCCCTGACCATCGATCAGCGGATAGCGCAAGGAGAAATCCTGCGCCATGCGCACCAGCGCGTCGTACACGGACTGGTCGCCGTGCGGATGCAATTTACCCAGCACGTCGCCGACCACGGCCGCCGATTTGCGAGGCTTCGCCGTGGAATTGAGTCCCAGCTCATTCATCGCATACAGGATGCGGCGCTGCACGGGCTTCTGGCCGTCGCAGACGTCGGGCAGGGCGCGGCCCTTGACGACGGAGATGGCGTAATCGAGATAAGCGCGCTCGGCAAAGGTGGACAGGGTCAGCGCTTCGCCGTCGAATACCGGTTCATCCGGCAGGGTCGGCTCAGGCTGGGCATCGTCAAATAAATTGGTTTGTGTGGACATGGCGCTTGTTTCGGTGTTAAGTGATTGCGGTTGAATTCGTGGGGCTGATTATGACAGCCTGGATTTGGCTGACGACAGCCGGTAAGTCTGATACATATAGCGCAGGGTGAAATACAGCACGGCCAGGGCTACTTCGACGCTGTGATGCATGATGGCTTGCGCCACCATTGTCGGGGCCAGGTTGGCCAGCACAACGCTGGCGATGGATGGCGCCAGCACCACCGGCCAGATCGTCTTCCATTTGAAATCGGTGGGGGAAAACAGCAAGCCGGCACACGACCAGGCATACAGCATGGCGCCGACGAGGGCGGCGGGCAGCTGCTGCGCATACAGTAGCGACAGCAATCCCGCACAGCCGATCAGCCATGCCGCGCGCAGTCGCGGCAAGAGCGCCTCTGGCCAGCCGCAATCGCCATACAGGCCGGTGGCGCTGCGCAGGGCCAGCGCCGCCAGGCAAAATATCAAGGGCATGGCCTCGCCGATGGCCAGCGCCGACTGGCCTTTGCCGCTCATGAACATGGCGGCGAACAGCGACAGGCCCAGGCACAGGAGCAGCAGCATGCCATGCAGCAGTTGGCGGTTCATCGCATACGCGAGCAGGGCGGACGCGCACAAGCCGGCCGCGGTAACGAGGCGCATGGTCTCGCTGCGTTCGGGCAGGAACAGCAGCAGCGCCAGCACGAGGTAGGGCACGATCCAGCTCAGTTGCCGCAAGCCGGGCCGCTGCCACAGCATGGGCAGGCGTTCCTGCAGCGCTTCTTGTAGCGACTCCAGGCGCGCGAACAGGGGCGCCGGCCAGCGCAAGGCATACATGGCCAGCATGGCAAAGGCCAGCGCCTGGAAGCCCAGCAGGCTGGCATAGGCAGCCGTGTCGCAGAGCTTGAAACCGGCTGCATCGAGCACGCCCGCGAGCATGAAGTGCAGCACGAAACCCAGACCGCCCGAGGCCAGCGCCGTCTGCTTGAAGTAGCGCTTGGCATGGACGGCTTGTTCCCATTGCTCGAACAGGTCAGTATCGAGCTTCAAGGCCAGCATCTCGGCGTGCTGCCAGCGTATCGCGTGCAGCAGCTCGCGCAGCTGCAGCGTGAATTTTTGGTCGAACAGCTGGCGCGCATAGGCCGATGGCGGCTGCTGCGACATGATGCAGTCCAGGCCGGGGTAGCTGTCGCGGTTATCGCTGAAATGGGCGAACGAGCGGTCCGCCCGGTAGCGCTGCACGGCGCTACGCACCAGGTCCGCATGGTTGCGCGCCAGGTAGGAAAAATCGCGGTCCCAGCCCAGCTGCTCGAACAGGGCCTGGCGCAGCGCCAGGTCATAGCCGGCGCTGGCGCAATAGCGCAGCGCGCACAGATCGAATTCCTCGCGCACGTCGAGGTTCAGCATGGCCTCGTCCAGCAGCATGCGGGCCAGCACGTCGCCGGCATCCGCGTGCCGCGTCAGCGCCAGGCAGCCTTGCCACAGGTAGGACGCTTCCTGCACCGGATCGATAGCGACCACGCCCCATTGTTCCGGCGGCGGTGCGGGCTCTTGGGCTATGACGCCCCACAGTTCCGTGCCTGTGTCTTGCGCGGCGTCGTCGATGACGCCCCACAGCTCGGCCGGTTCCATGGGCGGCGCTTCTGGCGCTTCTGCTTCGGCCGCCACCGCTTGTGCTTCCGGCAGTTCCGCAGCAAACAGGTGCGCATGGCGCAGCGCGTATTCATACGCTTCGCGCAGCTCCTGGAAGGCGGCTGGGTCATCCTCGGGACGCGTCATCTTCAGGCGCTTGGCGTACGCGCGCTTGAAGGCGCGGTCGTCGCCCGTCGGCTCCGTGCCCAGGATATCCCACAGGCTGCGCTGCCCGTTGTGCGTGCCGCCGTCCATTTACAGGAAGCTCTCGCTCTCGACCTGGCGCAACACTTCGTCGAGCGCCTGGCGGGCCTTGCGGATGGTGTTCGGGTCCTGCGTTTCCAGCGCGGCCTGGAAGTTGGCCGTGTGCGCCGCCAGGTACTGGCGCACGTCGCCCAGCGACTGTTCGTACAGGCGGTCGGCGCGCGTGACCAGGGTGCGGTTTTCCATCTGCTCGCGCGGATGGATCTTCAGGTCGGCCAGTTCCGCAAAGCGCTGCTCGATCTGTTCCGGCGTCATCACGCCCGCGTTGTCGCTGATGATCATTTTGTGGCGTTCCTGCGTCGCCAGCACCGTCACTTCCGCTTCCAGCACGCCGCTGACGTCATAGGTAAAGCGCACGTCGATGCCGATTTCGCCCGCCTTTTTCGCGGGTATCGGGATGCTGATCTTGCCGAGGAAGACGTTGTCGGCCACCAGGCGCGACTCGCCCTGGAAGATCGCCACGTTGATTTCCTTCTGGTTGTCGTAGATGGTCGTGATGTTTTCCGTGCGCGAGACGGGCACCACGGAGTTGCGCTCGATGATGGGCAGGTAGTGCCCGCCTTCATACTGGTTTGCGCCCACCTGGCGCGAAATCGAAATGCCCAGCGAATACGGCGCCACGTCCGTCATGACCACTTCGTCGAGGGCCGCGTCGCGCATCTTCAGGCCCGCCTGCACGGCGGCGCCCAGCGCCACGGCTTCATCCGGGTCCAGGTGGATGGCGGGGAAGCGGCCAAACATGCGCGACACGAGTTTGCGCACCAGCGGCATGCGCGTGGCGCCGCCGGCCAGCACCACTTCATCGAGTTCCGCGGCGCGGATGGTGGCGTCGCGCAGCGCCCGTTCCACGGGCAGGCGCAGGCGGGCCAGCAGGGGCTCGCACAATTGCGCCAGTTTGTCTTCGCTGATCTCCCAGCTGTATTCCTTCTCCTGGTAGCGCGTGGCCATGCGCACGGACGGCTGCTCCGACAGCAGGCGCTTGACGCGCTCGGCTTCATCGCGCAGCAGCTGTTGCTGGCGCGGATCGAACAAACGGCTGCCGGCTGCTTCACGCAAGCCGCTGCCTTCCAGGAAGGCGTCGACCAGCACGGTGACGAAGTCTTCGCCGCCCAGAAAATTGTCGCCGGCCGAGGCGCGCACTTCCATCACGCCTTCGAACAGTTCCAGGATCGACACGTCGAATGTGCCGCCGCCCAGGTCAAAGACGAGGAATTTGCTTTCCTGTTCCTTGTCGCGGATGCCGTAGGCCAGCGCGGCGGCCGTCGGCTCGTTCAGCAGGCGCTCCACGCGCAAGCCCGCCAGCTGGCCGGCGATGCGCGTGGCCTTGCGCTGCGCATCGCTGAAATACGCGGGCACGGTGATGATGGCTTCCTCGACCTTGTGCCCCAAAAAGGCTTCCGCATCTTCCTTCAGCGCGCGCAGCACCATCGAGGACAGCTCTTCCGGACGGAACTGCTGCGTGCCGAGGGTGATCTTCTTTTCGCTGCCCATGTAGCGCTTGAAGACGGCCGCCGTCACCAGCGGGTGCGTCTGCAGGCGCTCGCGCGCCGCGCGGCCCACCAGCACGGTGCCGTCGTCATCGATGCTGACGCATGACGGCGTCAGGTGTTCACCCAGCGCATTCGGGATGATGGCAGCCTTGCCGTCGCGCCAGATGGCGACCAGGCTGTTGGTGGTGCCCAGGTCGATACCGATGATCATCAGATATCCGCCTCCGCCTCATTGCCGTGTTCTTCGATCCAGGCGCGGCGTCCGGCCGCTTCGCCTTTGCCCATCAACATGTTGAAGCGGGCGGAGGAAGTCATGTGGTCGATTTCGCCCAGGGTCACGGGCAGCAGGCGGCGCGTGTCCGGGTTCATCGTCGTTTCCCACAGCTGCTCGGCGTTCATCTCGCCCAGGCCCTTGAAGCGCGAGATCGACCAGGCGCCCTGTTTCACGCCTTCCTTGCGCAGCTTGTCCTCGATGGCGACCAGTTCACCGTCGTCGAGCGCGTAGATTTTCTGCATCGGCTTCTTGCCGCGCGCCGGTGCATCCACGCGGTACAAAGGCGGGCGGGCGATGCAGATGTGCCCCTTGTTGATCAGGGCCGGGAAGTGCTTGAAGAACAGCGTCAGCAGCAGTACCTGGATGTGCGAGCCGTCCACGTCCGCATCCGACAGGATGCAGATCTTGCCATAGCGCAGGCCCGACAGATCGGGCGAGTCGCCCACGCTGTGCGGGTCGACGCCGATGGCGACCGCGATGTCGTGGATCTCGTTATTGGCAAACAGGCGGTCGCGGTCCGTTTCCCACGAGTTCAAGACCTTGCCGCGCAGGGGCAAAATCGCCTGGAATTCCTTGTCGCGGCCCATCTTGGCCGAACCGCCCGCGGAGTCGCCCTCGACGAGGAACAGTTCATTGCGCGTGATGTCCGACGATTCGCAGTCCGTCAGCTTGCCCGGCAAGACGGCGACGCCCGAGGATTTTTTCTTTTCCACTTTTTGCAGTGAACGCTGGCGCGACTGCGCCTGCTTGATCACCAGGTCGGCCAGCTTCTTGCCGTAGTCGACGTGCTGGTTCAGCCACAGTTCCAGCGGCGGCTTGGTGAAGGTCGAAACGAGGCGCACGGCGTCGCGCGAATTCAGGCGTTCCTTGATCTGGCCCTGGAATTGCGGGTCCAGCACTTTCGCCGACAGCACGAAGGAAGCGCGCGCAAACACGTCTTCCGGCAGCAGCTTCACGCCTTTCGGCAGCAGCGAGTGCATTTCGACGAAGTTTTTCACGGCGCCGAACAGGCCGTCGCGCAAGCCCGATTCGTGCGTGCCGCCATTCGAGGTGGGAATCAGGTTGACGTACGATTCGCGCACGATGGCGCCTTCTTCCGTCCACGCCACCACCCAGGCCGCGCCTTCGCCTTCGGCAAAGCCTTCCGAGTCCGGGCCCGCGTATTGCGCGCCTTCGAACAGGGGAATCAGGGTTTCGCCATTCGATACCTGCGCCAGCGTTTCGGTCAGGTAGCCGCGCAAGCCTTCCGCGTACTGCCAGGTTTGCGTGTCGCCCGTTTTCGCGTTGGTCAGAGTGACGGTCACGCCCGGCAGCAGTACGGCTTTCGAGCGCAGCAGGCGTTGCAGCTCGGTTTGCGAGATATTGGGCGAATCAAAATATTTTGCATCGGGCCAGGCCGTGACGCGCGTACCCGACTTCTTGCCGTCGCGCGGGGCGGGACGGGAATTCAAGGGCTCGATCACGTCGCCATTTGCAAACACCATGTGATGCAGGCCGTTGCCGTCGCTTTCCTTGCGCCAGACGGTGATTTCCAGGCGCGTCGACAGCGCATTGGTGACGGACACGCCGACGCCGTGCAAGCCGCCCGAGAACGCGTAGGCGCCGCCCGAACCCTTGTCGAACTTGCCGCCCGCGTGCAGCCGTGTAAACACGATTTCCACCGTCGGCACGCCTTCTTCCGGATGCAGGCCGACGGGAATGCCGCGGCCATTGTCTTCGACGGTAATGCTGCCATCCGTGTTTTGCGTGACGGCGATATGCGTGCAATGACCGCCCAGCGCCTCGTCGGAGGCATTGTCGATCACTTCCTGAATGATGTGCAGCGGATTTTCAGTGCGGGTGTACATCCCCGGGCGCTGCTTGACGGGTTCCAGTCCTTTCAGGACACGGATGGATGATTCGCTGTAGTCGGATGCTGGTTTTTTAGTGGCCATACGTGTTCAAGCTAAGTAAAGACAGTGGTTGGAACGCCAGGCCAGGGCACTGCGGGGCGCAATGACAGCGGCGGCGATAGCTGTATGAATATACAGTATATCCCGTCCAGCGTCACTGGGGGAGGGCAGTGCGGCAGGCTTGGCGTCCTTGTGCGGACGCTCGCGCATTCTATCTTGTCCCGCCAGCAATAGCGCTACTCCAGGGCAACAACAGTGCGCCGCGCGCGTGGTTTTGCGCCAATTGTGATGGATTTTATGCGGTAAAGCCGCCGTTTTTACATCTTGTTTACAGCTGCCTCCCCAGTCTTTACGAATTTTTTAGACCCTTTTGGCTAATCTGCTCACTATCAAAACAAACCTGAATGAGGGTGGGAATGGATTTCGTGTATCTCGGCTTGATTGCCGTGTTTTTCGTCGTGGCGGCCGGCTTTGCCGCCGCATGCGACAAACTAGGGAGCGTCAAATGAACGCGTTTTATGTGCTGGGCGCCGTGGTTTCGGCCGGCCTGCTCGTGTATTTGCTGGTGGCGCTGCTGAAGGCGGAGGAACTGTGATGACGACACAATCGATACTGTTACTGGTGGCCTTCCTGGTCGTGCTGCTGGCCGCCGGCTATCCGCTGGGCCTGTACATGGCCAAGGTGGCCGGCGATGGCCCCGTGCGTGGCCTGGGCTGGCTGCAAAAGCTGGAAAATCTGCTGTACCGCTGGTCCGGCCTTCCTGCCGACAAGGCCATGGGCTGGAAAAGCTATGCCATCGCCCTGATCGTGTTTAACACAGTGGGCGCCGTCTTCGTCTATGGCCTGCAGCGCCTGCAGGGCTTCTTGCCCCTCAATCCGCAGGGCCTGGGCGCCGTCAGCCCCGATTCCTCGTTCAATACCACCGTCAGCTTCGTCGCCAATACCAACTGGCAGGGCTACGGCGGCGAACAGACCATGAGCTACCTGACCCAGATGCTGGGCATGGCCTGCCAGAACTTCTTCTCGGCGGCCACCGGCATCGCCGTGATCTTCGCGCTGGTGCGCGGCTTCGCCTCGCGCTCGGGTAAATCGATCGGCAATTTCTGGGTCGATCTGGTGCGCTCCACCCTGTACATCCTGCTGCCGCTGTCCCTGGCCCTGTCCGTCGTCTTCATGGGCGAAGGCATGATTCAGAATTTTTCCGCCTACAAGGAAGTGACCCTGCTCGACCACGTGGCGTATGAGACGCCGAAAGTGACGGCCGATGGCCAGCCCGTGGTGGATGCCGCCGGTAAACCCGTGATGGAAGCGCAAGTGGCAACCACGCAGACGATTGCCATGGGCCCCGTCGCATCGCAGGAGTCGATCAAGCTGCTGGGCACGAATGGCGGCGGCTTCTTCAATGCCAATTCCTCGCACCCGTATGAAAACCCGACTGTGCTGTCGAACTTCCTGCAGATGCTGGCCATCTTCATCATTCCCGCCGGCCTGTGCTTCACCTTCGGCCGCATGGTGGGCGACCTGCGCCAGGGCTGGGCCGTGCTGGCCGCCATGACCATGATCTTTGTCGTCATGACGGCTGGCGTGATGAGCGCCGAGCAGCAAGCCAATCCGAACCTGCAGGCACTGGGCGTGGATCAGCAGGCCAGCAGTCTGCAATCGGGCGGCAATATGGAAGGCAAGGAAACGCGCTTCGGCATCAGCTCCTCGACCCTGTTCGCGGCGGTGACGACGGCGGCATCGTGCGGCGCAGTCAATTCCATGCACGACTCCTACATGCCTCTGGGCGGCATGGTGCCGCTGCTGCTGATGCAATTTGGTGAAGTGGTGTTCGGCGGCGTGGGTACGGGCCTGTACGGCATGCTGATGTTCGCTATCCTGGCCGTCTTCATCGCCGGCCTGATGATTGGCCGCACTCCTGAATACCTGGGCAAGAAAATCCAGGCCTATGAAATGAAGATGGTGTCGCTGGCCATCCTGATTACGCCAGCCCTGGTATTGACGGGCACGGCGATCGCCGTGATGGTCGAACCGGGCAAGATCGGCGTGGCCAATCCGGGTGCGCATGGCTTCTCGGAGATCCTGTACGCCTTCACGTCGGCGGCCAACAACAACGGCAGCGCGTTTGCCGGCCTGTCCGCCAACACGCCGTTCTACAACGTGATGCTGGCGATCGCCATGTGGTTTGGCCGTTTCGGCGTGATCGTACCCGTGCTGGCAGTGGCTGGTTCGCTGGCGGCCAAGCAGCGCCTGTCGGCCAATGCCGGCACCATGCCCACGCACGGCCCCATGTTCATCGGCCTGCTGATCGGCGTCGTCGTGCTGGTCGGCGTGCTCAATTACGTTCCCGCGCTGGCCCTGGGCCCGATCGTCGAACACCTGCAACTTTTCACAAAATAAGAGGCTACCATGTCACGCACAAGCCTGACCTTGTTCGATTCCGCATTGATTGGCCCTGCCATCGTCGATGCGTTCAAAAAACTTGACCCCCGCACGCAGTGGCGCAGCCCCGTGATGTTCGTCGTCTATGTCGGCAGCATCATCACGACCCTGCTGGCCATCCAGGCCCTGAACGGCCAGGGTGAAGCGCCGTTCGGCTTCATCATCGCGGTCGCCGTGTGGTTGTGGTTTACCGTGCTGTTTGCGAACTTCGCCGAAGCGCTGGCCGAAGGCCGCAGCAAGGCCCAGGCGGCCTCGCTGCGCGCCCTGAAGCAGACGGTGATGGCTAAGAAAATGCAAACGCCGAAGTACGGCACCTCCTGGCTGCCCACCCCGGCCACCGACCTGCGCAAGGGCATGACGGTGCTGGTCGAGGCGGGTGACGTGATTCCCGCGGACGGCGAAGTGACGGCCGGCGTGGCCTCCGTCGACGAAAGCGCCATCACGGGCGAATCGGCGCCCGTCATCCGCGAATCGGGCGGCGACTTTTCGGCCGTCACGGGCGGCACCCGCGTGCTGTCGGACTGGCTGCTGGTGCGCGTTTCCGTCAATCCGGGCGAAGCCTTCATCGACCGCATGATCGCCATGGTCGAAGGCGCCAAGCGCCAGAAGACGCCGAATGAAATCGCCCTGACGATTTTGCTCGTGGCCCTGTCGATCGTCTTCCTGATCGTCACCGTGACCTTGCTGCCGTACTCGCTGTTTTCCGTGGCGGCAGCCGGCAGCGGCACGCCCGTCAGCATCACCGTGCTGATCGCGCTGCTGGTGTGTCTGATTCCGACCACTATCGGCGGTTTGTTGTCCGCCATCGGCGTGGCCGGCATGAGCCGCATGATGCAGGCCAATGTGATCGCCACCTCGGGCCGCGCCGTGGAAGCGGCCGGCGACGTGGACGTGCTGCTGCTCGATAAAACGGGCACCATCACCCTGGGCAACCGCCAGGCTTCCAGCTTTGTGCCGGCTCCCGGCGTGACGGAGCAGCAGCTGGCCGATGCGGCGCAACTGGCCTCGCTGGCCGATGAAACGCCGGAAGGGCGCAGCATCGTCGTGCTGGCCAAGCAGAAGTTCAACATCCGCGAACGCGAGATGGCCAGCCTGCACGCCACCTTCGTGCCCTTCACGGCGCAAACGCGCATGAGCGGCGTGGATATCCCGGGCGAGCAGCAAGTACGCCAGTTGCGCAAGGGTGCGGCCGATTCCATGAAAAAGTACGTGGAAGCGCTGGGCCAGCCGTATCCTGCCGAGGTGGGACGCGCCGTCGACGATATCGCGCGCCGCGGCAGCACGCCGCTGGTGGTGGTCGACGACGGCCGCGTCATGGGTGCCGTGGAGCTGAAGGATATCGTCAAGGGCGGCATCAAGGAGCGCTTCGCGGAATTGCGCCGCATGGGCATCAAGACCGTCATGATCACGGGCGACAACAAGCTGACGGCCGCCGCGATTGCCGCCGAAGCGGGCGTCGACGATTTTCTCGCCGAAGCGACGCCGGAAGACAAGCTCAAGCTGATTCGCAGCTATCAGTCCGAAGGCCGCCTGGTGGCGATGACGGGCGACGGCACCAACGATGCGCCAGCGCTGGCGCAGGCCGACGTGGCCGTGGCCATGAACTCGGGCACGCAGGCGGCAAAAGAAGCGGGCAATATGGTGGATCTCGATTCGAACCCGACCAAGCTGCTGGAAATCGTTGAAATCGGCAAGCAGATGCTGATGACGCGCGGTTCGCTGACGACGTTCTCGATTTCGAACGACATCGCCAAGTACTTCGCCATCATCCCGGCGGCGTTCGTGGGCACCTATCCGCAATTGAAGGCGCTGGACATCATGCACCTGGCCAGTCCCGCGTCGGCCATCATGTCGGCCGTGATCTTCAATGCCTTGATCATCGTCGTGCTGATCCCGCTGGCCCTGAAGGGCGTGCAATACCGGGCCATCGGCGCGGCCAGCCTGTTGCGCCGCAATCTGCTGATCTACGGCCTGGGCGGCATCATCCTGCCTTTCATCGGGATCAAGCTGATCGACATGCTGCTGTCCGCACTCAATTTAGTCTAAAGGAACCATCATGAGCACTATCGTACGTCCCGCCCTGGTCCTGTTTGCCGCGCTGACCGTGATCTGCGGTGTCGTCTATCCGTTTGCCACGGCCGGCATCGGGCAGCTGGCCTTCAACGATGAAGTCAACGGCAGCATCGTCGAGCGTGGTGGCAAGCCCGTCGGTTCGATGCTGATCGGCCAGTCCTTCACCTCGCCCAAGTATTTCTGGGGCCGTCCATCGGCCACCGCGCCGATGGCCAATAACGGTGCCGGTTCGAGCGGCTCGAACCAGGGACCGACCAATCCGGCCCTGGTGGACGCCGTCAAGGCCCGTATCGCTGCCTTGAAGGAAGCTGACCCCGGCAACACGCGCGCCATTCCCGTCGACCTGGTGACGGCGTCGAGCAGCGGCCTGGACCCGGAAATCAGCCTGGCTGCAGCCTTGTACCAGGCGCCGCGCGTGGCCCGCGTGCGCGCAGTGCCGCTGGCGCAGGTGGAAAACGCCATCGCCAAGGTGCAGAAAACCGCGTATATCGGCTTTTTCGGCGAACCGCGGGTGAATGTGCTGGAACTGAATCTGGCGCTTGATGCAGCCGCAAAGTAAGATGATACCGGGGTCAGACCCGTCGGGTCTGACCCCAGCCCTTGTTCTTGGGCTAATCGACAATTAAAAGATGCCCATGCTCCCCAACGACAGCCAACGCCCCGACCCTGATGCCCTGCTGGCGCAAGTGCAGGCACAGGAAAAGAAAGCCGCGCGCGGCCGGCTGCGCATTTACTTCGGCGCCTCGGCCGGCGTCGGCAAGACCTATGCGATGCTGGCCGCCGCCCGCAAACTGCTGGGCGATGGCCAGGATCTGCTGGTGGGCGTGGTGGAGACGCACGGGCGCCAGGATACGGCGGCCCAGCTTGACGGCTTGCCTGTGCTTCCACTGAAGGCCATCGAGTACCGGGGCAAGACCTTGTTCGAGTTCGACCTGGACGAGGCCCTGCGCCGCGCACCGTCGCTGATATTGATGGATGAACTGGCCCATTCGAACGTGGCCGGTTCGCGTCATCCGAAGCGCTGGCAGGATGTCGAGGAATTGCTGGCCGCCGGCATCGATGTGCTGTCGACCGTGAATGTGCAGCATCTGGAAAGCCTGAACGATGTGGTGGGCGGGATCACCGGCGTGCGCGTGGCCGAAACCCTGCCTGACACGGTGTTCGACCGCGCCGATGAAGTGGTGCTGGTCGATATTCCGGCCGATGAATTGCTGCGCCGCCTGAAGCAGGGCAAGGTATACCAGCCGCAGCAGGCCGAACGGGCATCCCAGCATTTTTTCCGCAAGGGGAATCTGATCGCCTTGCGCGAACTGGCCTTGCGCCGCACGGCGGACCGGGTGCAGGACGACGTGCAAGCTTACCGCGTCGAAAAATCCATCAATCCCGTGTGGAAGACGGGCGCCGCGCTGCTGGCCTGCGTGGGACCGCACGCGGGGGGCGAGCACGTGATCCGCAGCACGGCGCGCCTGGCCAGCCAGCTGAACGCGGAATGGCATGCGCTTTACGTGGAAACGCCGCGTTTGCAGCGCCTGCCGGCGGGCCAGCGCGAGCGCATCCTGAAAACCCTGAAACTGGCGCAGGACCTGGGCGCGCGCACGGCCGTTAATCCGTCCGCCGACATCGCCGGCGCCGTGGTCGAGTATGCGCGCAACGCGAATATCTCGAAAGTCATCGTGGGCCGTGGCCGCGCCGGCGCGCTGGCGCGCCTGTGGCACACGCCGCCGGCCGCACGCATGGCCAGCCTGGCGCCCGATATCGATCTGATTGAGGTGGGCTTGCCCCCAGCCGATGCGGCGCCCCGGCGCGCGGCCGGCGAAGATGCGGAGGCGCCGCGCAGGCCATCGCGCCATTGGCGCTACATCCTGGCCGCCGGCGCCAGCCTGGCCACGGCGCTGGCCTCGGTCCCCTTGCAACCCTACCTGGACCTGGCCAATATCGCCATGCTGTCCTTGCTGACGGTGGTGCTGGTGGCCGTGCGCCTGGGGCGCGGGCCGGCGGCGTTGGCCAGCCTGGTGGGCGTGGCATCCTTTGATTTCATCTTCGTGCCGCCGCGTTTCTCGTTTGCCGTGGGCGATTTTCAGTATGTGATTACCTTTGGCGTGATGCTGGCCGTGGGCCTGATCACGGGCCACCTGACGGCCGGCCTGCGCTTCCAGGCCCGCGTGGCCTCGCACCGCGAAGCGCGCGCCCGCGCCCTGTACGAATTCTCGCGCGAGTTGTCCGGCGTGCTGCAGACAGAGCAGATCTTCGACATCACGAAAAGCGCCATCGAACGGGCTTTCCGCGCGCGCGCCACCTTGCTGCTGCCTGATGACGAAGGCAGCTTGCAGACCCCGAACGGCGGCGAGCCGCTCGATATCGGCATCGCGCAGTGGGCCTTCGACCATGCGCAGGCGGCGGGTACGGGCACGGATACCTTGCCGGCTTCGCCCATTTTCTACCTGCCGCTGATCGCGCCGATGCGCACGCGTGGCGTGCTGGCGCTGCTGCCGCTAGGTGGCGCGCAGCGGGGGCGCTGGCTGCTGGTGCCGGAACAGCGCCAGCACCTCGATACCTTCGCCGCGCTGGCGGCCATCGCGCTCGAGCGCGTGCACTACATCGACGTGGCCCAGGGCGCGTTGCTGCAGATGGAGTCCGAGCGGCTGCGCAATTCGCTGCTGGCGGCGCTGTCGCACGACTTGCGCACGCCCTTGACGTCGCTGGTCGGCCTGGCTGAATCGCTGGCCCTGTCCCGGCCTGCGCTGTCACCCGCGCAGCTGGACATGGCGCGCTCGCTGCAGTCCGAAACCGTGCGCATGAGCGCCCTGGTGGCGAACTTGCTGGATATGGCGCGCATCGAAAGCGGGCAGGTGCGCCTGAACCTGCAATGGCAGGCGCTGGAAGAAGTGGTGGGCAGCGCACTGCGTGCCAGCGGCCCGCAATTGCAGCAGCATGCCGTGCAGACGCAACTGGCGCCGGATTTGCCCCTGGTGCGCTACGATGCCGTGCTGGTCGAGCGCGTGCTGTGCAACCTGCTGGAAAACGCGGCCAAGTACACGCCGCCAGGCAGCACCATCACGGTCGCTGCCGGTATCCACGGCCAGTTCCTGCAGGTGACGGTTGCCGATGATGGCCCGGGCCTGCCGCCTGGCCGCGAAGAAGCCATTTTTGAAAAATTCACGCGCGGCGAGCGCGAATCGAACAAGCCGGGTGTCGGGCTGGGGCTGGCCATTTGCCGCGCCATCGTCGAAGCCCACGGCGGCACCATCCACGCGCAGCCGCACACGCCGGGACAGGGCGCTGCCATCGTGTTCAGCCTGCCGCTGGGCACGCCCCCTGCGCCGCCAGAGATAGAGCTCGATGACGCCAACGACTTTGAAACAGGAAAACCATCATGAACGAACCTTCCGCCACCGCCTTGCTGGTCGAGGATGAACCGCAAATCCGCCGCTTCGTGCGCGCCGCGCTGGAAGACGAGGGCTGGCAGATTTTCGAATCCGCCACCATGCAGCGGGGCTTGATCGATGCCGGCACGCGCCGGCCCGACCTGATCGTGCTGGACCTGGGGCTGCCCGACGGCGACGGCATCGATTTCATTGCCGACATCCGCAAATGGTCGGCCGTGCCCATCATCGTGCTGTCGGCGCGGGTCGACGAGCAGGACAAGATCCGCGCGCTGGACGCGGGCGCCGACGACTATCTGACCAAGCCGTTCGGCGTGGGCGAGCTGCTGGCCCGCGTGCGCGCCACCCTGCGCCGCCAGCGCCAGCCTGCTGCCAGCGACGATGGCGTGGTGCAGTTCGGCGACGTGCGGGTTGACCTGAAGGACCGCCTGGTGACGCGCAACAAGCAGCTGGTGCACATGACGCCGACAGAATTCCGCATGCTGTCGGTGCTGGTGAAAAACGCCGGCAGGGTGGTCACCAATCCGCAACTGCTGCGCGAAGTATGGGGGCCGTCGAACAGCGAGAACGGCCACTACCTGCGCATCTACATGGGCCATCTGCGTCAGAAGCTGGAAGCCGATCCGGCCCAGCCGCAGTACCTGCTGACGGAAACGGCCGTCGGCTACCGGCTGCTGCTGCCGCTCTAACACCTGTTGTTCCCCTGTTTGAAAACAGGCGCCGCGTGCGTCAGGGGGACGCTTTACCTCATTTTTTTGCAGCGGCGGGCCAGCTGCGCCATGTTGGCAAAGGCCCATACCACCAATGAAGAAGAAAAAACCATGAATAAAATGATACTTGCACTTGCCGTCGCCACCGCCTTTACTGGCAACCTGGCCCACGCGGAAGAGGCCAAGCCCGATAATGCAGTCAGCTTCAACGTGGCCGGCGTGTCCGACTACCGTTATCGCGGCATTTCGCAGACGCGCCTGAAACCCGCGCTGCAGGGCGGCGTCGACTACGTCAACAACCCGACCGGCCTGTATGCGGGCGCCTGGGCCTCGACCATCAAGTGGACCAAGGATGCTGGCGGCAGCGGCGATGTGGAAGTGGACCTGTATGCGGGCAAGCGCGGCCAGTTGACGGCCGATATCGGCTATGACGTCGGCGTGCTGGCGTATGTGTATGCGGACAACGGCTTGAAGCACATCGACGGCCTGGCCGACGCGGATACGCAGGAAGTCTACGGCCAGCTGTCGTATGGCCCCGCCTACGTAAAATATTCGCACGCCGTCTCCAATCTGTTCGGCATCGTCAACAGCAAGAACAGCGGCTACCTGGACATCGGCGCGAATATCGACCTGACGAACGGCTGGACCGGCAACCTCCATGCGGGCCACCAGAAGGTCAAAAACAATGATGCGGCTAGCTACACGGACTGGAAAGTGGGCGTCACGCGCGATTTCGGCATCGTGACGGGCGCGCTGGCCGTGATCGGCACGAACGCGGGCAAGTCGGCCTATGCTTCGCCAGTGAATGGCAAATTCATGGGCAAGACGGCGCTGCAGCTGACGGTCAGCAAAACGTTTTAATGGATTGAGTTGAGTGAGAGGAGAGGCGGCGCATGCGCCGCCTTTTTTTGTGGTGCGCCCGGCAGGGCGCACTCACTGGGAGGTGAAAGTCCTCTACTCGCCCGACAAGGGGAAGAGTTAGCTGAACGGCAAGGGTGCCGCGGGCGACTGCGGATCTGGAGGAAGCCG